>NZ_CP072203.1:0-301693 GCF_017654315.1 Gordonia polyisoprenivorans | reverse complement strand
GCACGAGGATCTCGCGTTCTCGAGGGGTCAGCTGTGCGTACTCCGGTCCGGGCGCTCCCACACGTGTCCGATGTGTCTCGAACAGCCGGCGGGTCGCCGACGCGGCGACCACCTGGCTGCCGTCGGCGACCGCTCGGATGGCGGCGAGAAGGAGGTCGGGCTGAGCGTCCTTCAGGAGGAATCCGCTGGCACCGGCGGCGATCGCCGAGGCAGCTGCCTCGTCGGTGTCGAAGGTGGTCAGTACCAACACCTTCGGTGCATCCTCGCCGAGATCGGCGATGAGGTCGGCGGTGGCGGTGATGCCGTCGACACCGGGCATCCGCACATCCATCAACACGACGTCGGGCCTGGTGGTGCGGACCACCCCGGTGAGGCCGATGGCGGTCGACTCCTCGGTGACCACCTCCATGTCGGGTTGGCTACCGATGATCATGGCGATACCTCCGCGAAACAGCGGTTGGTCATCGATCAAGGCGATGCGGATCATCGGGTCTGCGTTCCTCCGGGTTCGTGGGTTTCGCGCATCGTGTCGGGGAGCGATGCGGGGATCTGCAGAGAGACGAGCCATCCGTCGTCGTTGTCGCGAGCACTGCGAAGCGTTCCGCCGATCTGCGCTGCCCGTTCGGCCATACCCGCGATACCCTGTCCCGCTCCACCCGGGGCCAAGGGATTGTCCGACAGCGCATTCCACACCGTCATGGAGCATCCGCGCGTCCACTCGATACGTACGACGATGGGCACAGCGAGGTCACCGTACTTGAGCGCGTTGGTGAGTGCCTCGCCGAGCACACGCCCGGCTACCCGGGTGATGTTCGCATCAACCGATTCGTCGTTGCCCGTTTCCTGGGTATCGATGGTCATGCCGGCCGCCCGCATCCGGTCGAACAGGGTGTCGCGATCCGAGCGCGACGCCGACGACACATCCTCGTTGCGGAGTTGCTCGAGGAGTCCGCGGACGTCGCCGAGGGCTCCGCGCGCGGTATCGGCGATGACGTGCAACGCCTTCCGGGTGGCTTCCGGGTCGGCGTCGAGCAGCATCCTGGCACCTTCGGCCTGTGCCACCACCACAGCGAGCGAATGCGCCACCACATCGTGCATGTCGCGTGCGAGCCTGGTGCGCTCGGATTGCTCGTCGTAGAGATCGAGTAGGCGTTTGCGTTCGAGTTCGGCGATGGTCTCGGCGATCGCCGCCTGCTGCACCATGCGGCGCTGGTAACGGATGAAACCGAAAGCCCAGCCGCCGATGACGACGACTGCCGCACCGGCAAATCCGAACAGTCGGATGGCGACCGCGTTGCCCGCGGCGTCGACGTAGGCGTGCGGGAATTCCCAACCGGCCACGACACATCCGGCGATCGCCACCGCCAGGGAACCGAACCGCACACGACGATCGGGATGTCCGCCGACGGTGGCGAACAGTGGGAAGTAGGCCAAGGACGCCACGACTGCGATCTGGTCGGTGGCCACCTGCACCGCCGCCGAGGCCAGGGCCAGCACGATCAACACGCTGGGTGCCAGCCGCCGCAGCGCCAAGGCGATCGACACGACGGCAGCAGTGACCGCGGCCGACGTGGATTGTCCGAGGTGAATCGGGATGGCGATCAATGCGAACACGACGGCGATCGCCACATCGATGATCAACCCGCGACGGGTCAGACCACCGGTGGAGAGCGGATCGCGCATGGCACGATGATCGCATGAGCACAGAGGCCGCGATCGTCCTGTTCGTCGCCGGTCTGATCTTGTTACTGGCATTGGTCCTCGGCGTGTGGAAGTACCAGCAGATGCTGACCGCCCCCGATCACCTCGCGCATCCCTACGTCGACATCGCCCACCGTGCGGCGCTGATGTACTCCTTTGCCACCGCTCTGCTTGCTGCGCTCGTGCAGTTCAGCGCGTGGCCCGCGTGGCTCGATCTCGTGGCCGCCGGCATCCCGATCGTGTTCTTCCTCGGCGCAATCCTCACCTACATCGGGCACGGCATGCGTCGCGACACCACCAATCAGTTCGCGCACCCCGATCGCGCCCTTCGCCTGTCGATGACCGCACTCATTCTGGGCGAGATCGGTGGTGTGACAGTACTTCTCGTCGGCTTCGCAGTGGGGCAGTTCGGTTAGGTCCCGCAGCGGACGCCGTCGCTTCCCCTGGCGGTCGACCCTTCCCCCGGTGGTCGAGGTGCGAGCCGCGTGCGGCGAGCCTCGAGACCGCTTGCGCCGGTGCTGGTTCAGTTCGACGGGAGATGCGAACAATGATCGGCGAGCGGGGTCTCGAGGCTCGTCGCTGGCGCTCCTCGGCACCTCGACCATCGGATGGAAAGACCCGGAGCATCATTCGGTCACCTCAGATCGATGGTCGAGCGCCTCCATCCCCCCGGATGTTTGCTCGTCCCCTGATCGTCGAGCGCTTCCTTCCTCCCGATGGTCGAGGTGCGAGCCGCGTGCGGCGAGCCTCGAGACCCTGGTGAGATGGCAAGCATTGCAACCACATCCACTACCCACTCGACGTGATTGAGCGCCCAGTCGACGCGCCCGAAAGAAGTTGTCCACAGATTTCTCCGGTCTGGCGATCATCGGACCGGTTTTGTCGGTATCCCTTCGTACACTTGTTCTCATCAAGTCCGATCGCGGGAGGGGAGGTATCTGGTGTCGACCACGTTGACGTTCACCGATCCAAATGCCGATGCTGCCGCGATCACAGCCATGACCCGCGATGAGCTCACCGAAACCGGCCCGGACCTGCTACGCGAGTCCCGCAAATACGAAGCCCGGACAGTGCTGGCTGCCGCCGAGCTGGCAGAGCGGGTATTTCACGAGCATCTCGCCGATCGGCCCGAGACCGGTGTGTGGGGTTCGGTCGTCGAGCATGCCGAGAGACTCGGCCGGGCCGAAGTATCGTTGCAGTTCAAGATCTCCCGTAGCAAAGCCGGGAGTTGGATAGCGCTGGCGGACCTCCTGGAGAAGCTACCGCTGATCCGTGCCGCCTACCTGAATGGAGAGCTCTCCACGAATCGGGCTTCGATCATGGCGCGCGCCGCCCAACGCGGCAGCGACACCGACACCACCGACAGCGACAGCGACAGCGTCGATACCGGTGACGAGTCCGGTGACAACGAGGAGATGACGTTCGAGGAGATCGTCCTGGACTACGGATCCCGCGCCACCACCGACCCGGTGCTGTCGCAACAACTCGACGCCGCCTTGATCTCGATGAACCCCGACAGCGTTATCGAGGACCGTGAGACCATCACCGACCTGGTGGGGAACGTGACCATCACCCCCGATGTTGCGGGGCACTCCTCTCTGGATGCGGTTGTGCCCGCCCATTACGGGGTGTTTCTCACGACGCAGATCAACGCCCTCGTTGACGAACGTACCTGCCGCAAGGACCCCCGCCGCGTGGGATCGCTGCGGGTGATCGCCCTCGGGGAGATCACCGGCGTCCCCGGAGCCCACCTCGACTGCCAATGCGGCTTGGCCGATTGCGCCAAGGGCCGTGCTGGCAACAGGAACGACTCCGCCGAAACTCCCGCCGACGCCCAGGACGCGGCAGCGTGGGACGACCTGCTACCCGAACCCGCCGACGCCGATGTGCCCGAACTCGAGGACATCGAACCTTCCAGTGCGCCGGAACCTGCCAATGCGCAGGCGCAGGAACCTGTCGATGTGGTGGAGCCGGTCGTCGAACCCGAGATCCCCGACCCCCTGGATGAGCCAACCACGGATGAGGTGCCGGTGGCGTTCGGACGTGCCCTGGTCGTACCCAGTGCACCCGTACTGACGGTCCTGAAAGATCCCGACGGTGAGCTGGTGACACGCCTGCAGGGATACGGTCCCATCGACCCCAGCTACGCCACCACCCTCGCCGACGTAGCGAAAACCATCCACTACCCCAAATCCGCACGTACCGCCGGACCACTCATCCCGCAGATCTCCGACCGACCCCAGGCGCCGCCGGCGGATCCGACCGGACACGGCGGTCACACCGTGCCACCCCCTGGGGCATTGACCTATGCACCCAGCGCCACACTGCGCGCTGAGGTGCTCGCCAACGACGCCTGGTGCCGATACCCCTACTGCGGTATGCCGTCACACCTGTGCGACCTCGACCACTGGCGGCCCTTTAACCATGCCGACCCCCAGGCGGGAGGGTGGACTGTGCTCGGTGACCTCATCCCGTTGTGTCGGGCTGATCACCAACGCAAACATCTCGCGGAGTGGGTGCCGACGCTCTACACCGATCGGCGGGTGGAGTGGCGGAACCGTCGGACGGGGCAGGTGATTGTCACCTATCCGCGGTGACGGAATTCCGCTGTGGGGTGGAACCAGTTGTAGCTCACCGGGTCTCGAGGCACGGCGCACGCGCCTCACACCTCGACCATCGGGAGGAAGGGTTCTCGACCATCGGTGGAGGTTCTCGACCATCGGGGGAATGGCCGCCGACATCGGGGAGGCGCGCGACGCGCAGCACCGCCGGCTACGGCGCCACCGACAGCCAGTCGGCGAATCCGGACGGGTCGTGGCGACCGAGGGCGCCGTGCTCGAACAAGCCCCAGCCCTCTCGGGTGGTGCCGTCGGATTCGCGGCAGGTCGCGGTGCCGACGTGGTCGATCATCCCAAACGGAATGCGGCCGGCGACAGCGGGATCGGCCAGATCGTAGGTCACCCGCTCGGTGAAGCCCTCGCCCTTCCACAGGCCGTGCGTCCAGTCGGGGTCACCGCCGTACCCGCCGCCGACGTGGAGCGGTGTGGCCAACAACGACCTGACCTCGAGCGAGACCGTGCCGCCCGCGGAGTCGGTCATCTCGATCGAGGCACCGGTGGGAATCCTTGTCCCGGAATGGTAGTGCGCGGTGATGCGCGGCCACCCGAGTTGTTCGATACGTCCGTCCTTCCAGATGCGGCTGCAGTCGTTGAGGGTTCGGAATCCATCGGGGTTCTCCTGGACGATGAGGACAAGGGCAAAGTCGTCGAACGCCATCGGGATGTAGTTCCACCACATCCCTTCGAACGGCGGGTCGGCCGGACGTCCCGCGGGTTCGGCCTCGCCGACGGGACGGATACCCCACGAGCGGTCACGCGACCCGAGCCACGTCGCCGGGTCGACGGCGATCTCCTCACCGTCGATCACCAGCTGTCCACGCCACGTGCCGAGTTGTGCGAAACGCTGGGCGTCCAACGTGATTCGCCGACCGGTGCGCATCACATGCGGCATTTCCTGCAGCGCGTCGAACAGCCCGGTGAAGGTGAGATCGGCAGAAATTCCGTCGGTCTCGTCGAGGACGATACGCAGCGAGCACAGAGGTTCGCTGACCTCCACACGATAGTTGCCGACATACTGATTGAGGCGGTCGTCGTCAATCGCGTCGGACAGGTGTACCGCAGTGTGGGTGCCGCCTCGGCTGATGAGGACGAACGCATCCTTGACGCCGAGGTTCGGGTAGTACCCGATACCGGTGATGAGGAAGATCTCGCCCGTGCGGTCGTGCGCATTGAAATAGGAGCGGTCGTAGAAGTTCCGGTCGGAGCTACCCGGCCATGCGATCGGCTGGGGGAGTTGGTGAATGGGGAATTCGTCGGTGGGTCCGAGCATTATGGTCCTTCCTCGAGAAGACGTTCCAGCAGGGTGCGGTGATAGAAGAGTTCGGCGTCGACGTCGGCGGGCCGGGTGATCTCACCGAAATGCACGCGTCGGGAGCCTGCGCGCATGAACACACAGCACCAGATCACCCCCGCGAACACCGAGAACCACCGCAGGTCACCGAGTTCGACTCCGGTCAATTCTCGATAGGTGTCGCGAACGTCGTTCTCACGCAGGAAATGTGGCATGCCGGGCAGCGCCGCGAGCCCACAGAGCTCCTGGAAGACCTGGTGCGCGAAGATCATCCACGACACGTCGAGCTCGCGTGGTCCGAGGGTGGCCATCTCCCAGTCGAGGATCGCCGCGGGGGTGAAGTCCTGGTAGATCACGTTGCCGATCCGCGCATCACCCCAGATGAGTACCGAATCCGACGCGGCGACGTCGTCGGGGAAGTGGTCCTCGAGCCACGGCAATGCCCGATCGACCAGCGGGGACCGGCCGATCGTCGTCGACGACTCGTACCACTGCGCCAGCCAGGTGAGACGGCTGCGCAGGTCCGACCCGGTGGCCGATTGGCCCTCGCGTAGGAACCTGAACGTCGTCGACGCCTCGGGAATCGAGTGCAGTCGCGCCACCAGTTCGATCGTCGAATCCTGCAGGGCACGTTGGCTTTCCATGGGGGCGTCGAAGAGCCAGTTGTCGCCGAAGGTGTAGGGCATGACGTCGGGTGGGACGAGCCCGTCGATGCGATCCATCAGGAAGAAAGGCGACCCCAACAGCGCGCCCGTCGGCTCGAGCCACCGCATCCGGGGGATCGGAAGGCCGGTGGCCTCGGCGGCGAGTCGCATCGTCTCGTATTGGTGATCGAGTCGGTAGGTGTCGAAGACGGGGATGTCCTCGGGTCGCGGCGCCATGCGCATCACCCACCGTTCGTCGGCCGGTGAACCCCCATCGGGCCAATGCGCATCGACCATGATCGTCTCCGACGACATGCCGTTCGCGTCGACACCGGCGTCGATGTGCAGCTGGGGTGTACCGCGAGGGGAGTCCCCGCGGCTGCCGATCCAGTCGGCGAGGATGAGTGGGACCTCCGTGGTGTCGCGTGCCGACCGCTGCAACGGGTCGACGTGGGTGTCGACCGTGGGGGTGTGACCGCTGTGTGGAGGCGCCGTGTCGGCCATCGGTGATTCCTTCCTCATTCCGCTACGCTCGGTAGCGTTATGACAGCAGAGGACGCGAGCGCCCGCAGCGGAATCCGGAAAACCGCCGGACGGCCCCGTGACGGCAGCATCGATACCGCGGTACTCGACGCGGCACGTGAACTGCTGGCCGAGACCGGATATGCAGGGGTGACGGTCGCCGCGGTTGCACATCGTGCCGGCACCACCAAGACCGCGATCTATCGGCGATGGGAGTCCAAACCGCACCTGGTACACGACGCCACGTTCGGCCGGTTCACCACGCTCGTGCCGCAGAGCGGACGGATCTCCGAGGACGTGGCACAGATGGTCGAGGAGGTGTGCGCGGTGTTCGGCAGTCCCGTGACGCGGGCGGCGCTACCGGGACTGATCGCCGATATGGCCGCCGACCCGGCGGTGCATCAGCGAGTGCTCGCGGGCTTCGCCGGAGTCTTCGGCGGCGTCGCCGAACGTCTCATGGACGCTCGCGAACGTGGAGAACTGCGCGTCGACGTGGACCCGACGATCTTCGTCGAAATGCTCGGTGGCGCAGCCATTCTGCACACCCTCATGCATCGCGAGGGCGGTCTCGACGAGGCATGGGGTGCGCAGATGTTGGCGGCGCTGTCGGCGATCGTCGTCGACGAGCCACCGGCGCAGTGAGCGGCCTCAGCGTTTGGTGACGTCGACGGGCTCGCTCGGCCCGACCCCGGTGCCGCCCATCGACCCCGCGATCCGCTGGGCCCACTTGTAGAGCCCGAGGATGAGCAGGATGAAGAACACGATGCCGAGCCATTTGGCGTAGTTCTCGAAGGAGTCGCCAACCACCCCGAGCACGCCATCGTCCCCGGAGGCGGCGACGATCGCCGCATAGACCACGCCGAAGAGGCTTTCGCCGACGATCAGACCGGTGGCCATGAGCACACCGATTCGTTTCTTCTGCTCGACGTCGCCGCCCCGACGGTCGGCCCACTTGTTGTAGAACACACCGAGGATCGCGCCGACCGGGATGATCAGCGTCAACGACATCGGCAGGTACATGCCCATACCGACGGCCAGCGGAGGCAACCGCAATCGCCCAGTCGTCCGCCCGAGCACCTCGTCGACGATGATGACGCCGATCCCGATGAGTGCGCCGATGCCGAGCAGACCCCAGTCCAGCGACCCGCCGAGCACGCCCTTGGCAAGAGTGGACAGCAGTTGCGCCTGCGGCGCCGACAGGGCGTCCTCGCCGGCGCCGGGCATACCGGCGAAGCCGAACGAATCGTTCATGAGCCCGAGGATCGGCGGGATGACCGCCGACCCGAACAGCACGCCGATGATGAGCGCGACCTGCTGTTTCCACGGTGTGGCACCGACCAGCTGACCGGTCTTGAGGTCTTGCAGGTTGTCGTTGGAGATGGTGGCCACGCCGAAGACGATCGCCGACGCGAACAACGTGTACGCGATCAGTGCGTCGGTTTGGTCGCCGGTCGCGGTGCCGTAGACGACCTTGATCAGCACCGCGGCGATGATCACCACGAGGATGCCGACACCGGAGATCGGGCTGTTCGACGACCCGATCAGTCCGGCCATGTAGCCGCAGACCGCCGCGACCACCAGGCCGATGATGGCGACGAACACGATGGTGACGGTGATGATGCCGCCGGCCGACCCGACGAGCGGCATCGAGGACGAGCCGGCTTTCGCGGTGTGGACGAAGTCCCACAGCAACAGCCCGATCGGGATGAGCATCACCAGCACTGTGCCGATGACGTAGGGGAACGGGATGTCGCGTTCGGTGATGTCGACGGTGACCCCGGCGCGGCGTGAGCGCGCGGAGGTGAGCGCGCCGGAGATACCGGTGATGATCGGCCGCATGATCTTCAGGAGAGTCCACACGGCGGCGACCGCGATCACCCCGGCGCCGATGAGCCGGACGTCGGAGGAGAAGACGGTGTCGATGGTGTCGCCGATGGCGCCGGTGGCAGCCGTGAAATCGCCCCACGAGTAGATCGGCATCAGGATGAAGAACGAGATGACCAGACCCACGAGCATCGCGATTCCGACGGTCAGACCCACCAGGTGGCCGACGCCGATCAGTGCCAGCGACAGGCTCGCGCCGAACATGCTTCCGCCACTGCCGATCCGGTAGACCGCCGACACGGAGTCGGTGAAGATCCGCATCTTCGCCAGCAGAGCGAACAGAGCCGAACCGACCGAACCGATGAGGATCGCCTTGAGGCCCGCCCGGTTGCTCTCCACCCCCACGGAGGTCTCGCCGACCTTCAAGACCTCTGCTGCGGCAACACCTTCCGGGTACGGGAGATCCGAGCCGGTGACCAGCGCCCGACGCAGCGGAATCGAATACATGACGCCGAGGATGCCGCCGACCGCGCAGACCGCGAGGGTGATCCAGTACGGAAATCCGGTCCACCATCCGATCATCACCAGACCGGGGATGACGAAGATGATCGCCGACAAGGTACCCGCGGCCGACGCGATCGTCTGCACGATGTTGTTCTCGACGATGGAGTGATGGGAGAAGAAGCGCAGCACTGCCATCGAGATCACCGCGGCCGGGATGGCCGTGGCGAAGGTCAGACCCACCTTGAGGCCCAGGTAGACGTTGGCCGCGGTGAACACCAGCGTGATCAGGCCGCCGAGAATCACGCCGCGCACGGTCAATTCGCGAAGACCTGCGGTGGGCGGTGGGGCCACCACGGTCGGAGCATCGGACATGGTGGTCTCTCCTTCGCTCGGGGTCTGTCACACCATAAGCCCGGTGCCCGGCGTGGCGGGCGACCTCGGGACCGAGACGTGTCCGCCGGATGTCGCGCGTCGCCTACGGTGGAGACATGCCCAGAACCATTGCCACCGCCACCGATGTCGAGAAGGCCGAGCTCGAACAGTTCCTGCGGCCGCGCCACAAGATGTTGCTGCTCACCACCCGGGACTCGGGCGCCCCGCAGATCTCGCCGGTCAGCGGCGGCGTCGACGACCAGGGCCGCATCGTGATCGCCACCTATCCGGGACGCGCGAAAACCACCAACGCCAAGAAGCGCCCGCAGGTCAGCGTGTGCGTCATCTCCGACGAGTGGAACGGCCCGTGGGTTCAGGTCGACGGCACCGCGGAGGTCCTCGACATGCCCGACGCCGAGGACGGTCTCGTCGACTACTTCCGGTCGATCTCCGGTGAGCACCCCGATTGGGATGAATACCGTGCAGCGATGCGACTGCAGAACAAGTCGCTGATCCGGGTCACGCCCACGTCGTGGGGGCCGATCGCCACCGGCGGGTTCCCGGCGGACGTCGCCGCCGCGCTCGACGCCAAAGACGCCTGACCTAGACGCTCTCGGCGATCGCCTGCTCCAGGATCTCGAGGCCGAGCCCGAGTTCGTCGTCGGATGCGGTGAGTGGAGGTGCGACCCGGAACGTGCCGCCCATACCCGGTAGCTGCACCACATTCATGTGCAGCCCGAGCTCGAAGCACCGACGGGTCACAGCGGCCCCCAGCCGGTCGGCGCTGGCATCGGGGTCGCCGGGCTCGACGAGTTCGAGTCCCTGCAGCAGCCCGCGCCCGCGGATGTCGCCGACGACGGCGTGGCGACGAGCGATGTCGCGCAAGCCCTCACGCAACAGTTTTCCGGCGGCGGTCGCGCGCTCGTCGAGCCGATCACGTTCCAGCACATCGAGAACGGTGTTGCCGACGGCGGCGACCAGCGGGTCGGAGACATGGGTGGTGAAGAACAAGAACCCACGGTCGTGGGCGGTCTGCTCGATCTCGGCGGAGGTGATGGTCGCCGCGAGCGGCAGACCGGCGCCCAGCGTCTTGGACAGGGTGAGGATGTCGGGGACGACGCCGTCGCGCTGGAAGGCATACCAATTGCCGGTGCGACACAACCCGGTCTGCGCCTCGTCGAGGATGAGGAGCATGTCGCGCTCACGGCATTTACGTTGCAGCGCAGCCAGATAGCCCGGCGGCAGATCGATGACACCGCCGGAGGAGAGGATCGGCTCGACGATGCATGCGGCCAGCGAGCCGACGGACTGGGCGTCGATGAGCCCGAAACCGAAGTCCAGTTGACGCTCCCAATCCAGGGTGCCGTCGGGACGGGTGAAGTCGGGGCGGAACGCATCCGGGGTGGGCAGCGCGTAGTTCCCCGGTGACACCGGACCGTAGCCGCCGCGACCCGCGCTGTAGGTGGCCGCGGCGGCCGCATGCGTCATGCCGTGCCACGACCGCGCGAACGACACGATCTCATGCTTGCCGGTGACGAGCTTGGCGAGCCGGATCGCGGCCTCGTTCGACTCGGCTCCGGTGGTCAGCAGCAACGCCTTATCCAGCGGCGCGGGCAACGAATCGGCCAGTCGCGCAGCGAGTTCGAGGACCGGCTCGGAGAGCATCCCGCTGAACAGGTGGTCGAGCGTTGCGACCTGCCGGGACACCGTCGCCACGATCTCGGGGTGCGAGTGCCCCAGGATCGCCGACATCTGCCCCGAGGTGAAGTCCAGGATGCGCCGACCGTCGGCGGTGTAGACGAAGCTGCCTTCGGCGCGGGCAATCAGCTCGGGCGAGAAACTGCCGCCGTAGCGAATCAGGTGCCGGGCGGGATCGGGCGGGGTCGGGTCGTGCGCCGTGTTCATCCGTTGACGGTAGCGGCTGAAGCGATCACCTGGAATGTCACGCCGGCACTTTGTCGAGGAATCCTCGGACGTCGTGGATCCTGCCCCGCTCATCGAGGACTATCACGTCGAAACCGACAATCACCGGTTCTGATCCGGCCGGCCCGAGCCCCCACTGGAATCGCAGTTGCCGATGGTGCGCGTCCACTTCGCTGAGTCTGGAGAACACGAATTCGGGGAACTGCTCGTGCACACCGTCGATCACAGCGCTCACGCCGGAGTGACCGCTGACCTCCACGAGCGGATCGACGTAAGAGACAGAGGGCGACCAGACGGCGGCAAGGAGATCCGCCCGGTCGTTCCCGGTGGCATTCCACGTTTGCAGGTACTTCTCTGCGATGTCGTTCATCATTTTTCCTTCCTTCTTCACGGGAATCTGTTTCCCGTAAGGAGTCTGACGATGACTGCTGCGTGTGGGCCATGACCTTGGAGGTCATGGCCGACTGGACGTGCGCTGTCTACTCTTTCGTTCATGGTCGCGACACCCATGAACGCCGACAGTGCGGGTGCCATGCTCCGGATCTGGCGAGAGCGCCGCAGGCTCAGCCAGCAGGAACTGTCGAACCGCTCCGGTGTGTCCAGTCGACATGTGAGCCGGGTGGAGACAGGCAAGGCGCACCCCAGCGTCGACATGCTCCTCCATCTGGCCGAGCAATTGGACCTACCACTTCGAGAGCGCAATCGAGTGCTTCTTGCCGGCGGGTACGCGCCCCGGTACGAGGCCCGTGATCGGGATGACGCTTCGGTCGCGGCCGTGATGGACGGCTTACGCGGTCTGCTCGATGCCCATCGCCCCTATCCCGCACTCATTCTGGACGGCTATTGGAACATCATCGACGCCAACGATGCGACGGAAGGTCTGTTGGCAGGATGTGCACCCGCACTCCTCGAGCCGCCGGTCAACGTGCTGCGTGTGTGCCTGCACCCCGACGGGATCTCCACCCGCATCCGCAATCTCAACACCTGGGCCGGCCATCTGTACCGGCAGGTCACCCATCGGGCGAATCGCACTCACGATCCCCGCCATCTCGAGCTTGCCGACGACATCGTGTCGAACGTTCCAGACGTGCTCAGCGCGCCACCCGGAGCCGGGCCCGTTCTCACTCTCGAACTCGATTCCGCCGAAGGGACTCTGCGGTTCTTCAGCGTCTCGACCCAGCTGGAGACAGCGACTGACGTCTCTTTGGAGGAGCTGCATCTCGAAACATTCCTCCCGGCAGATCAGCAAACCAGGGACCTCTTCTCGAAGTGCGAGCCGCAAGAGCACACGACCACCGCTCAGTCGGTTGGGCGCAAGCCCATCTCCTCGGAGGTGCGTGGTGTGACGTTGCCCAGGAACACCGCGAGGTAGAGCCACCACACGATCACCGGAACGAGGACTGTCAGGGGCAGCGCCGACTCCGGGATGACCCAGACGTCGAAGACTGCGGCGATTGCCCCCGAGAGGACCGCGGCGGGAGCCGCGTAGGTGTAGACCTGGGCGGCTGAGGTCCACCCCCACAGTGAGCACGCGACGAGGGCGGCGCTGCACGCCGCGGCGAGCACCGCGGTGTAGATCGGGGCGCTCGGCGGGGTGGCGTCACCCCAGAACGCGGCGACGACGATCGCGACGATGAACACTACTGCGACGATCAGGGGAACCCGCTGCCGCAGACGTCGGCCGAATCCCTGCACCGCCGGTGGGTTGTATGTCAGTGCGGGAGGCACTTTCGTGCAACGGAGGGCGAGCGTGATCGCCCCGCCGGCGACGAGCACCCACACGATGAGCAACGGCTCGATCTGGTAGCGCGTCACCACGCGTTCACCGGTGAGGACGCCGGTGATCACCGCGGCAGCGATACAGCCGACGCCCACCGCGGCGGTCCACTGACGCCACTTTCGTGTCTTCTTTTCCGCGGAGCGTAGGGTGGTCAGCCAGGACTGGTGTGGGCCGCCGCTGACGGCTTGTTTGAGTCGGCCGTCCATCTTGCGCCACTTGCTTTCTGCGGCAAGGGAACGTGAGACCATCAGAAGGCCGATGAGGCCGGTGAGAGCGGAGACGGTGTACCAGAGCACCGGCCCCGTCTCGGAATCGCCCGGCAGGAGAAACGACGTCAGCAGGGTCGCCGCCAGCGCGATCAGCAGGCGCAGCGGGTCGACGATCAACCCCAACAGGACCGGGAGGACGCGCAACAGTGCGACCCCGATGATCACGACGGATTTCTTGACCGGGCTCGGAAAGATCGACGCCGGCTGCAACGCCCGGATCACCAGACCGGACGCGCGCGAGACGAGACCCACGCGATACGACGACGGGAGGTCGGTGATCGCACCGGCACCGCGCGCGGGAATCGCTTGGGCGTCGGGGTCTTCGGCGACGATCTCGCTCTGAAGGTTTGTCTTGTAGAGGAGTCGCTGCGCGTCTTGCTGCGCTATCTGCTCGGCGTCGGCACGCGGATCGTCCGGCAGGAGAAGGTCGACGATGCCCGAGGCGGCGTTGAGTCGGCCCCAACGCCAGTCGCTCGCGCGCCACCGCCAGTCGAGAAAGCCGGCGAAACGGGCCAGTGGTGTGCCGCAGAGCTTGTCCTCGGCACGTTGGAGACCATCGATCTTGGTCATCCACTCGGACAACTGTTGCGGATCGATGGCCTCGACCGCAATGTCGTGCTTGAGCCATGCCTCCAACTGGGTCGCCACGGCGTCGGCGCGAAGGGCATCGAGATAACCGGGGCCGATGGAGACGGGAGGCTCGTCGCCGGTGATCTGGTGGTAGCGGATGACCGACTGGGTGTCGGGTCCGCCCGACACCGCGATGAGGCGCACGATCTCGTACGCGGTGTATGTGGTCTCCGCGGGAAGCCTCTGAGCCAGAGCGTGATACAAGGACTCATTCCAGAATTCCTCGTTGGCGCGCGCGGAGGCGGTCACGAGGGCTGCCAGATGCGCGTGGAGGTGGGTCCAGATCGTGGTGAGCGCCGCTGTCCCACCGTCGGATGTGAACCCGACTCCACTCGCCTCGGTCGACGGTGACAGGGCGCTGTAGAAGGTGGCGTCGTCGACGCTGTTGCCCTGGGCCAGTGCATTGTTGACATCGGCACTGATGGTCAGCGCGTCTTGCGTGGCGATACCGTCGACGAGTGCATCGGTCCACTGCTCCGGGGTCGCGGCCACCGAAGCCAGTGCGGTGTCGACGGTGAGATGGCGGGCTTGTAGGAGCACGGCGCCGCAGCGATACAGCGAGGGCTTGAACGCGCTCGCGGCACCGACTCCTGCGCCTTCGAGTGCACGGGCCCAGGCGATCAGGAATTGCGTCGCATCGATGGCGGCGGTGACGTCCCCGCGGCTCATCACCGACTGGGCCTGCGCGTCGGAGCCGGCTGCCGCCGATCCTGGGGTGACCCTCGTGTAGGCCTGCGCGAGTGCGTCTTTGATACGTAGGCTGATCAGCGGTTCGACGGGTGTGCGTGGCGCGGCCCGGAACGGCGGGGTGAACAGCATCGTGTGGGGTTCAGTGAGGATCTCGCTGTAATGTTGTGCGTCGGAACCGATCCGGGACTGGATGTAGCGGCTCACCGGAATGCTCGGCAGAGGACCTGTGGCGTTTCCCAACCACGCGGCGAGTTCCTCGGTGCGCCCGCGCAGTGCGAGGACGCTGTCGTTGTGCTCGCGGATGTAGGTGATCTCGTCCTCGGCCGACTCCTGTCGACTCTTCATCGACATGCCGGAGCGAATGACGTTGAGCCAGCGCGACAACTGGGCGGTTTGCTTGGCGAGCACTCGTCGCTGCGCATTGTCCGTCGCCGGTATCGGGATGGGCTCGGGCTGCGCGGGCGGTTGTGGGTCGAGGTACATCAGCACGCGCTCGGTGGGCGCGGACGCAGGGGCGCGTTGGATGGCGCGGATCGCCCGGTCGATCGGGATGTTGTCGAAGACCCCACCGTCGATGACGAGAAAAGGTGCCTCACCGGGCGCGGTGGTGCTGCCTGCTGTGTCGTCACCCGTGGCAGCGCGAGCGAACGGAAACACTCTGTCCATGTTGGGTTTTCCGCCGGTGTTCGGCGCGATCTCCTCGGGTGAGTCGATCGAATACACCGTGGCTGGTTCGAAGGCACCCGGGAACGAGGACGTCGATCGGATGGCCAGTGCCATGGCCTGCCGAGCGATCTCGGCGGCGGCCTCGTCGTCGCCCAATCCGGGAATCGTTGAGTACTGCGAGCCGAGGCCACCGGGCCGGCGGGTGAAGGAGAACCCGCCGCGGGCGGTGGTCACCTGCTTGTCCGGGTCGGGGAGCAGGGTGGCGGCGAGTTCGACGCTCAGTGCTTGCGGTGGAGGTCGCTTCGACAGTCTCGGCGCGGCGGCGATCTTGTTCACCGCGCCGACGGCAAGCGTCAGGAATCGGCCGTCGCCGGACAACACGGAGTCGACGGCGCGAAAGCCGGACCATCGATCCGCAGCGGCATTGTCGGCGGGGCTGCGCAGCAGATCCCAGAGACCGCCGTCGTTCTCCCACGTCTTGCGGACGATGGAATCGGTGACCACCCCATAGCTTTGCGCCAGTGCGAACAGCACCGCATTGAGCCCACCCGCGCTGGCTCCGGCGAGGATGTCGAACTCCACACCCTTGTAGTGGGCTTCGCCGAGCAACTCACGATAGATCTTCGCGCGGCCCGACGTATCAGAGGTGTCATCGGTGGCCCGCCGCAACAGATCGAGCTCCGCGATCACCCCGCCGATCCATACCGCCATGCTCACTCCGCCACGCATGGCGAGCGCCACGCGCAGGGTGCGGGTAGGAGTCTGACTCGTGCTGGTGTCCGGTGACATCGTCGCGGTCTTCCGCCGGGGTCATCGCCCGACGCGACAACACTGATGCCTATTCAATCGCAGTCCGGACCGAATCGGACAGCATGGTGTTCCCCGGCGTCTGCGAATCGATATACGCGACGCCGCGGGCGCTACTCAGGCGTCGGCGGTGTTCAGGCGTCGGTGGTGCTGCGACCGAACTCCACGACGAGTGCGGAGTTGAAGGCGGCCAGATCGTCCGGTTTGCGGCTGGAGATGAGGGTGTTGGGCCCGTTGCGATCCACCACCACCTCCTGGTCCACCCAGTTACCGCCGGCATTGACGATGTCGGTCTTCACACTCGGCCACGAGGTGATCGAGCGACCCTGCACCACATCGGCTTCGACGAGAGTCCACGGTGCGTGGCAGATCGCGGCGACCGGCTTGCCCGCGTCGAAGAAGCCCTTGATGAAGTCGACCGCGGAGTCGACGGTGCGCAGGTAGTCCGGGTTGGCCACCCCACCCGGCAACACGAGCGCGTCGAAGTCGTCCGGGGTGACGGTGTCGGTGGTGGCGTCGACGCCGAAGGTGTCGGCCTTGTCGAGATGCTCGAATGCCTGCACCGTGCCGCTGTCGGTGGACACCAATTTCGGCGTGCCGCCGACCTCTTCGACCGCCCGCCACGGTTCGGTGAGCTCGACCTGCTCGATGCCCTCGGGTGCGACGAGAAATGCGACGGTGATTCCCTTGAGTTCGTCAGCCATGGTGCTGCTCCTTTCGTGTCTGTTCTCTCTCCCCGGATGTCTCGGTTACCCCAGAGCAGTCGCGTCCAAACCCTGTCGTGTCAGAAGCCGTGCGCTTGTACTGTCGGGCACATGACCACCACCTCGGACGTCGCCGTCATCGGCGCGGGCATCGTCGGACTGTCGGCGGCACACGCGTTACGTTCCCGTGGGTACTCGGTGACGGTCTTCGAGTCCGCAACGCCCGGTTCGGGACAGTCGGCGGGAGTGTCGCGAATCTTCCGGCACGCCCACGACGATCCGCGAATGGTGGCACTCGCGGTCCGCGCGCGACGACAGTGGCGCGACTGGGAGGACACCTTCGGTGTACGACTCGTCAGCGACGACGGCGCGCTCGCACTCGGACCGACCGCCGTGCGGCGGCTGGCCGTCCTCGAAGATCATCCCGACATCGGGGCGCGGCTCGTCGATCGTGACGAACTGGGCTCGCTGCTACCGATTCTCGGCCACTACGACGGCGGCGCGGTATTCGACCCGAAGGGCGGGTCGATCGATACCCGGACCGCGATTGCGCGCCTGGCGGACGAGGCCCGAGCGGAGTCGTCGGGTTCGGGGCTGGTCGCCGAGCAGGTGATCACTGTGCGCGACCGCCCGGACGGAGTCGAGATACGCACCCCGACAACGGTATCCACGCACGGTGCGGTGGTGGTGGCAGCCGGACGCGGTAGCGCGGCTCTGGCCCGCGCGCTCTCGGTGGCGATACCGGTCGAACTCGGTGCGCACGTCCGGGTGTCGTTCGCCCTGCGCGAGGTTGTCGACCGGCTGCCGACACTGCAGGACGGCAGCGGAGTATTTGGGGTGTCGGGCGTGTATGCCGCTGCCTATCCCGACCGCTCCGCTTTCGGGCTCGGTCTCTCCGATTCGGTTGTCGCGCATGATGACGGAGCCATCGACGACGTCGACGCCCTGGCCCACTCGGCCGACAACGCGATCGCCTACGCCTCGCGAGCGCTTCCCGGGCTCGTCCACGAACCGATCGGCATCGTGCACTGCTGGGTCACGCGTCTGCCCTGGGGCGACGACGGGGTGGCGATCTGGAAGTCGGTTAATGCGTACGTGATTGCCGGACACAATCTCTTCAAACACGCACCGGTCCTCGGCGAGTCGCTCGCCGAGTCGGTGGTCGCCGGGACGGTTGCCGAGCCGTTTCGGCCCGAGGATCGGCTGGGTGCCGCGGACTGAGGGGATCGATTGCGGGGTCGTCAGGTGCGTGGCCGGGACACGAAATCGGTTGCGGTGTCCGCGGCGAGCGCCGCCGCCTCCGGAAGCTCGACGCCGACGGCGAGGTGTGCGACCAGGGTTCCGGCAAAGACGTCACCGGCCCCGGTGGTGTCGACGGCGGTGACTCCGCGCACGTTGATGCGGGTGACCCGGCCGTCGTCGACGACGAGCACCCCCTCGGCGCCCAGGGTGATCACCGCCGACGTGCAGCATGAGCGAAGCCGTTGCGCCGCCAACTCGAGATCATCGGCTGTGCCGTAGTAGGCGGCCTCGATCGCGTTGACGACCAGCGGGTCGGCTAGTTCCAGGATCGAATCATCCAGTGCCGCCACGGGACTGGGATTGAGGACGAAGCGCCTCAGATGGGCTTGGCACCACCGCGCCGCGGCGTCGGTGACCTCGCGGGGTGACTCCAGCTGTGTGAGAACCACTTCTGGGTCAAGAGCGTCCAAGGACGCCGTGACGTGGTCGGCGGTCAGCTCGGCATTCGCACCGGAAAGCACGATGATCCGGTTGGTGCCGTCGGCGTCGACCTCGATGACCGCCCGCCCGCTGAGGCCGGTGACGCGACGAACGTGCTCGACGTCGACCCCCTGGGCGCGTTGATGTTCGAGCATCGTGGTGCCCGCGACGTCGTCACCGATCGCGGCGATCACCGACGTCGAGGTGATCGCCGCCGCTGCCGCGGCTTGATTGGCGCCCTTGCCGCCCGGTCGCTCCGTCTGGGACAGCCCGAGGACCGTCTCACCGTCGGCGGGTAGACGCTCGACGTGCACCACCTGGTCGAGATTGAGGGTGCCGACCACGGCGACACGCGACGAGGAGTTCATCGTGCCGATTATGCTGGTGAGGTGGTGGTGAAACCAGCGCCGTGGCAGGGGGTCTCGAGGCTCGGCGCACGCGCCTCGCACCTCGACCATCGATCAGAAGAGTTGCCGCCGGTGCCGTATCGGTCACCTCGACCACCGATGAAAGGCCCCACCCGATGGTCGAGGTGGGAGGCGCCCCTGGCGCCGACCCTCGAGACCGCCGTCAGCCGAGGCTGGTTCGACACGACCATCGGCCCACGGGAGACGTTCAGATCCCGAGCACCCCGGCGGTGGTGTTGGAGGCCCAGGTGCCGATGTCGTTGATCTGGCCGCGGGGCGCATAGATCCACAGTGTCGGGCTGGTGGCGGCGCCGCATCGCACGCGGACCGGATGCCGGCCGGGGCGGACTGCGGAGCCCGGCAGGGTCAGCGTGCGTTCGGTGCCGTCTCGCACGAGGGTGCGCGAATCGACGACGACGGTGCATCGGCCATCGGTGTGCGGGCCGGTTCCGGTGTCATAGGTGATCGTCCAATCGGCGGTGCCCGCGGCGGTGACCGCGAGGGTGGGGACCGCCGCGGCGGACGCCGGTCCGACACCCATAACACCGGCCATGGCAGCGGTGATGGCAACAAACGCCGTGGTCACGGCGATTCGGACAGACATCGGTCTCATGTCGGTGAGCTCCATTCGACGCAGAATCTTCGTGTTTCACATTTCATATATTAAGTATGTTAGCGTGTCGATCGACAGTTGAGATCTCGATCACATGCCACACCTGGGGGTCGTATGGCGTTCGAGCTGCCCGCATCCAAGGGGCCGCTACGTGATCTGGCCAATGAGGCCGGACACACATTGGGCTTTGCGCTACAAGCGATCGGTTCGCTCGTGGTCGCCATCTTCCGGTTCCGTCTCTCGATCACCGAAACGGTGAATCAGACGGTCTTCATCGGCCGGGTCAGTACCGGGCCGTCGTTGCTGCTGATGATCCCGGTCGGCGTGTTCATCGCGGTGTCGGTCGGCGAACTCGCCGGCCGCATCGGCGCCGGCGGCTATTCGGGCGCCGTCGTCGCCTTCATCATCGTCGGACAGGCCTCGGCCCTCGTCAGTGCGCTGATGATGGCCGGTGTCGCGGGCTCCGCGATCTGCACCGACCTGGGTTCCCGCAAGATCCGCGAAGAGGTCGATGCGATGGAGGTGATGGGCCTCAACGTGATCGAGCGGCTCGTGGCCCCGCGCATCGCCGCCGGGATCATCGTGTCGCTGGTGCTGTGCTCGCTGATCACCGTGACCGGTGTCGGTGCCTGCTACCTCTATCACGTCTACGTGCAACATCTTCCGGCCGGCGCGTTCATGGCGACGTTCAGCCAGTACGGCCGCACCTCGGACTTCGTGATGGCCTTGGTCAAGGCGGCGGTGTTCGCGTTGTTGTCGACGATCGTGGCCTGCTTCAAGGGGTTACATGCTCGCGGCGGTCCACGGGGAGTCGCCGATGCCGTCAACGAGGCGGTGGTGATCGCCTTCGCTCTGGTGTTCATCTTCAACACCGTTTTGTCACAGCTTTATTCGGTGATGGTGCCGGCAGTGGGGTCGTATTAGATGGTCAGCGCAGACATCGGTTATCGCATCCGGGTGCGCTCGACGCGCCGGCTCTCCGCATTCGTCGACGGCTTCGTCCGGCTCGGTGAGTACGTCACCTTCATCCTGCGCGCGATCGCCGCGGTGCCCTACACACTCGTGCACTACCGCAAGCACGTGCTGAACCAGATCGCCGAGGTGACCTTCGGTGGCAAGTCGCTGCTGTCCGGCGGTGGGACGATGGGCATCGTCCTGGCGATGTCGCTGGCCGCGGCCATGATGCTGGGCGTCGAAACCTATCGCGGACTGCAACTCGTCGGTATGACCACCTTGTCGGGCATGCTCTCGGCGATCGCCAACACCCGTGAACTCGCACCGGTCGTCGTCGCCATCGCGCTCGCGGCCAAGGTCGGCACCGGCTTCACCGCGCAGGTCGGTGCCATGCGGATCTCCGACGAGATCGCCGCGCTCGACGTGATGGCGATCCGCTCGATCCCGTTCCTCGCGACCACCCGCATGATCGCGGCGATGGTCTGCATCCTGCCGATCTACATGATCGGTCTGCTCGCCAGCTACATCGCGACCCGACTGGTGGTGGTCTGGTGCAACGGCGAATCGTCGGGCACCTACGAATACTTCTTCCACCTGGCACTGACGCCCGCCGACCTGCTCTACTCGGCGATCAAGGCGGTGGTCTTCGCCGCGATCGTCACGTTGGTGCACTGTTCCTACGGATATTTCGCCAGCGGCGGTCCCGAAGGCGTCGGGCAGGCGGCCGGACGCGCTCTGCGAACCTCGATCCTGGCCATCGGTATCTTCGACGTCATCTTCACATTCGGGCTGTGGGGGCTGGTGCCCCAGATCCCGGGAATGGGGATCTGACGTGACGGTCATGCTGCCGGGCAATCCGGTGTCACGCGGCGGATACATCGTGCGTGCGGTCATCGCGATGATCCTGGTCGGCGCCTTCGCATTCTGGATGGTCGCCCGCAGTACGCATCTGACCAACTCGGACCCCGTCATCCACGCCCAGGTACCGGTGCAGGCCGGGTTGATCACCACCGGTGCGCCGGTGCGCTATCACGGCGTCAAGGTCGGCGAGATCTCCTCGATCGACGCCGGCACCCAGTCCTCCGAGGTGAACCTGACGATCGAGGACTCGGTGATCGGGTCGATCCCGTCGAACGTGATGATGCGCGTGCTGCCGCGAACGTTCTTCGGCGACATCTACGTTCAGCTTGTCCCCGCCCCGCAACTCGAGCACAGCGCGCACTCGCTGTCCGACGGCGATGAGATCACCGTCGATTCGGGTCCCGACGCGATCAACCTCTACGACATCTTTACCAAGATGAGCGACCTCATCGCCGAGGTGCAACCGGAGAAGATGACCGTGGCCCTGGCGGCGGTGAACAAGGCCATCGGGGGTCGCGGCGCCGATCTGGGTTTGATGATCGACCAGTGGGCCAGCGCGTCGCAGCAACTCGAATCGGCGGTCGATGAGTTCATCGACGCCACACCGCAATTCCGGCGCGTCGTCGAATCCCTCAAGCGCGCCACCCCGGCGATCACCGAAACCCTCGCCTCGGTCACCCACATCTCCGAGGGCATCCTCGAGCACTCACAGAGCCTGGCGTCGTTCTTCGCCTCGGCCGCAGGCTATCTGGGAACGGCGGGTCCGTTCGTCGCCGCACAACGCCAGAACCTGATCACCGTGCTGACCTCGACGTCGACGATCCTGTCCACCGTCGCCGACAACCCGAACGGACTCTCTCGCACCCTGTCGGAGGCCGACAAGTTCGCCATCGCCGGAGCGCAGGTGTTCTCCACCGGAAAGTTCAACATCACCGCCGTGCCCACCTTCTCTCAACCGATGCCCTACACCGCGGCGGACTGCCCGACCTACGGCACCGTGCGCGGATCACAGTGCACCGGAACAGGGGCCGAGATCGGCGTCGGCCCGGTGCGCGCGCCCGGCCAGCCGAACGGCACCGTGCTCAACCCGCCGGTACGCACCCCGACCGCCCCGACCGCCACACCGTCGGCGTTCTCCGGAGACGTGACCATCGACGGCACCGGCGAACGCCCCGCCCTGCGCCGGCTCGAAGGCATGGTGGGCGTCGGGTCGTCGGCCGATGAGGCCGGGGGACAGCCGAATCCGGCCACCGTGGTCATGCTCGGGCCGATGGTCCGCGGAGCGCAGGTGAGCCCGTCATGACCACCCTGTCCCCGTGGACCCTGATCAAGGCGGTCTCGTTCGTGATCATCGGGATCGTGGCCGCCGTACTCGTCGTCAACACATTGCGGGTACCGGTGGGTGGGCCGACCGACGACTACGTCATCCACTTCGCCGACGCGGAAGGGCTCGTCACCGGCAACCCGGTCAAGATGGCCGGCGTGCGAATCGGTCGGGTCGATTCGATCGCGCTGGTGCCCGGTGCGAACGGGACCGCGCAGGCGTCGGTGACCGTGCAGGTCGAAAAGGACAAGGTCATCCCCGAACGCGTCCACGCCGCAGTGCGTTACGGCGACATGCTCGGCGCCCGCTACATCGCGCTGACCGCGGCCGGCGACGATCAGCCGGTCCGCACCGGCAACGAGATCCCGCTCGCCGCAACGACTCCGCCGATCAACCTGACCGCACTGATGAACGGGTTCCAGCCGCTGTTCAGTGCGCTGCAACCGCAGCAGGTCAACGAACTCGCCCGCGGCTTCGTCGACACCTTCGAGGGTCGGGCCGGTTCGGTGGAACTGCTGTTGCGGCAGATCGCGAGCATGGGGCAGAACCTGTCGGAGAACGGTGTCATCTTCACCCGGCTGGTCACCAACATGAACGTGCTGATGACGACGGTCGAGAAACGCAGCCCGCAGATGACCGAGCTGTTCACCGGCCTGAATCAGTTGACGTCGACGATCATCGGCGACAACGGGCAACTCGGCGCGCTGCTCGACAGCGGCGATCGCGCATTGTCGTCCCTGGCGCAGATGATGACCGCCGCCGACGGACAATTCGCGTCGACACTGACCGGGCTGCGCGACGTGACCTCGTCGTGGATTCCGCAGACCGAGCAGTTCACACGGTTCCTCGAGCAGTTCCCGGTGATGGCCGCGAAGATCAACGCCAGCGGACGCTACGGCGGATTCATGATGCTCTACCTGTGCAACTTCACGTTGAAGGCTTTCGATCTGGAGGCCAACATCTTCGGGCCCCAACATTCCTCGGTGTGTAGGTGATCACGAATGTTCCTGGTCAGATTGATCGATGTCTTCGTCGGCATCCTCGAGTTCGTCTTCAAGTCCGACAAGCGTTCTCAAGGAGCCTCGCCTGCGGTTCTCGGTACCGCGGGCATCATCACCCTGCTCGTCCTCGTCCTCGTGGCGATCGGTGTCCCGCAGCTGCGCTATGAGCTGCGGACCTCGCCATACGCCGCCGACCTCGCCAATGCCTCCGGTCTGACGACCGCCGACCCCGTTCTCGTCTCCGGGGTACCGGCCGGGCGGATCGAGAGCATCGACCTCGCCGGTGACCATGTGCGCGTGGGCTTTCGGCTCGACAACGGTCAGCCGCTGGGTGATCAGACCCGCGCCGGTGTCCGGTTGCGCACCGTACTCGGCAAGCGCTATCTGGAGATCGTCCCCGGTGGGCACGGACAGGTGGGCCCCGACAACACGATCCCGTTGTCCCGCACCGACAGTCCGTACAGTCTCGACGACATCTCGGCCGCCTCGGTGAACGCGTCCGCACAGATCGACCCCGACGTGCTGCGGGCGATGATGTCGACGATGAAGTCGATCATCCCGGATTCGACGACGCTCGACGCCTCACTGCGCGGGGCGGCCGGCGCCGCATCGGTCATCACCGGGACCGGCTCCCAACTCGACCAGCTGCTGTCGCTGTCCAAACGACTGGCCACCGTCACCGCGGCACAGACCGATTCGATCTCCGACGCGCTGTCGAGCGCGCAGGCGATCGTGCAGGCCCTCGTGGTCCGGCGTGTGGTGCTGACCCGGCTCGTCGACAACCTGCGCATCGTGCTCGGGCAGATGGCGGCCACCTTCCCGCAGGTACCGATGGGGCAATTGACCACCAACATCGAATCGGTGACGACGACCCTGAAAGACAATGTGGACCACATCAACGCGATCCTGCAACAACTGCCGCCGGCCATGCGCACCGTCACCGACGCCACCGGCAACGGCAACTGGGCCGACGTCGTCTCGCCGTCGGCGGTGATCCCCGACAACATGCTGTGTGTGCTCGGTGTGATGCAGGGGTGCCGCTGATGACTTTTCGTCAGGTTCGCGAGGTCCGGCACCGGAAACGTTACGGCGGGAAGATCTTCGCCGCACTGCTGGTGATCGCCGCGTTGGTCGCCGGGACGTGGTACGTCTTCGGCCGTACTCCCGACACCACCACCGTCAACGCCGATTTCGCTTTCGTCAACGGCCTGTACACCGGTTCCAAGGTGACGGTCCTCGGGGTGCCGGTCGGTCAGATCACGGCCGTCGATCCGCGCGGCGATCACGTCCGCGTGGAGATGACCATCGCCGGGGACGTCCGGCTGCCCGCCGACGTGCAGGCCTATGTGCTCAACCCGTCGGTGATCAGTGACCGTCACCTCGAACTCGGACCGGCCTACACCAAGGGACCCGAATTCGCCGACGGCGACACGATTCCCCAACAGCGGACGCACTCGCCGATCAGTTTCGACCAGTTGATGGGCAGCCTCGGCACGCTGACCAAGATCCTCGGCCCGTCGGCCGATCCGCAGTCGGCGGATGTGGGAACCCTGCTGGCCCGCACCGCGCAGTCCTGGGATGGCGGTGGGCCCGAATTCAACACGGCGATGAGCCAATTGGCATCGGCGAGCGGGATCGTCGGCGCCCACGCCGACGACATTCAGGATCTCATCGACTCACTCAACCAACTCATGCAGACCTTCCAGGCCAAACAGGTCTCCCTCGACGGGCTCATCGACTCGATGGGAGCGCTGAGCAACCAGTGGGCCTCGGCCAACCAGGACATCACCACCCCGATCAACGATCTCAAGGTGATCTTCGATCAGGTCAACGCCTTTGCCATGGCCCACGGCAACGATGTCGGCGTGGTCGCCGAAAACCTCAAGGCGCTCGGCGACACCCTGGCCGCCAACAAGTCGGGACTGGCCGAATTCATGGATCTCGCACCACTGATGATGCAGAACCTGTCGAGCACGATCGGCCCCGACCATCGCGGGCGAATCCGGCTGAACATCTCGACGACACTGGCACAGTTCAAGACCCTCAAACCGCTGTGCGACCGATTCCCGATGCCGCTGTGTGTCGGTGCGGGACTGACCAATCCGATCTCGTTCCCGATCAGCTCGTCGGACCCGCTGGGCATCGTCTCGGCGATCTCCGGTGGAGCCCTGCCCCCACAGGGAGGCCGCTGATGGCAGCCATGCGAGGTGTCCGTGGATGGCGGCGGCCGGCGCTCGGTGCCGCGGCCGCGCTGACAGTGGCCTGCGGTGTGAGCGGGTGCGCGACGGGACTGCAGGATCTGCCGTTGGCCGGTGCCCGCGGCACCTTCGACGTGACCGCCGAACTGAGCACCGCCGATGGTGTCGTCGACGGCTCCGACGTGCGCAGCGGTCAGCAGATCGTCGGCCGGGTCACCGACATCGCCCTCGGCGGTGGGCACGCACAACTGACGCTGTCCCTCGACGATCACACCGATCTCCCGGCCAATGTTCGTGCCTCGGTGGAACTCCCGTCGGCGCTGGGCACCCCGTTCATCCGGCTGACCCCACCGCAGAACCCGCAGGGCCATCTCGGCGGGGGTGCCCGCATCGGTCTCGACGCCACCAGCGTCGGTCCGCAGGTGGAAGGGACCCTCGCGGCCCTGGGCAACGTCCTCTCCGGCAGCGGTGTGAGCCAATTGCAGTCGGTGATGGCGAGCCTGAACGAGGCATTCGACCAACGCTCGGACAAGGTGGGAATGCTGATCGACACCCTGAACCGCCTGCTCGCCCGATCATCGCGCTACACCGACGATTTCAACGCGGCGATGTCGGCGGCCGCCGACGTCACCGACACGCTCGCCGGACAGCAGAATCTCGTCGAGGACTTCTTGTCGCAGACCCCTGCTGCGGTCAATGTGCTGGCCGCGCAACGTGATCAGCTGGCCACCCTGATGTCACAGACCACCTCGCTGGCCCGTAGCGCCGACGCGATCACCCGGGGCCGGCAACCACAATTGAATTCGCTGGTGACCGACGCGAACGCACTGGTGAGTTCGCTGGGCACCTTCAACGACAACGTGGGGCAGACGCTGACGCACATGAATCAGTTCATGGCCAACTTCACCCGGTCGATCCGCGGCGACTACCTGGTGTTCGACGGCGCCCTCGACATCCCCGGCGGCATCGACAAGATCCTCACCGGCGGGATGCTGCTGTCGGGACAGCCTCTGCCGACACCCGGCGATCTCACCGACGCCCTCACCGGCGGACTCCCCGGCGCCCACCGGTCGGGCCGCCCGACGCGACCGAACGGAGGTCGCTGACATGGCACTCACCCTGCGCGGCAAGCGATATGAGCTGCCGACCGGATCGATCCAGTTCGCGATCTTCCTGATCATCGCGGCGATCGTCATCCCCTACGGCATCAACTTCGTCGCCGGCCCGGAAGGCTTCGGCGACAAGCTCACCCTGCACGCCCGGATGGACAATGCCTTCGGCCTCACCGCGGGGACCGGTGTCACCCTGCGCGGGGTCGACATCGGCACCGTGCACGCGGTCACGCTCGACGGCTCCGGAGACGCCGCGAATGTCGAACTCGTCGTCCGCGGCAACACCCGCATCCCGAAGAACGCGTACATGCAGGTGACCATGGCGACGATGGCCGGCATCCAGAGCGTCGACATCATCCCGAGCTCCGACGACGGTCCCTATCTGCACAGCGGTGACACCATCGCCGCGCCCGCCGACAAGCAGCCGATGCAGATGGATGCCATCATCGCGCAGGCCGCCAAGGTGCTCGAGAGCATCGGCCCGGGCAACCTCGCGACCGTCGGCAACGAGATGTACCAGGCCTTCGGCGAGAACCCCGACTCGTTGAACACCCTGGTGTCCAACGGACTCCAACTGTCGGATCTCGTCAGCCGCAACGCACCGATCCTGCAGGGGCTCTTCGGTGACTGGCTCAACGTCCTGCACGCGATGAGTGACAACACCGCATCGTTCGAGACCGGGATGCGCTCGGTGGCCTCCTTCACCGACCAACTCGACTCCGAACAACCGGTGTTCGTCTACCTGCTCGATCACTCCCCGGCAGCGCTGAACCACGCACAACAACTGTTCGACAAGTACCGCGGGACCTTCGGTGGGGTACTGGCCAACCTGGCAACCGTGGAGCCGGTCATCAGCAACCGTTCGGCGGCCCTGCAGACCGGCCTGCAAACGATCCCGCAGGGTCTGATCGACCTGCGATCCATCGTCAAGAACGGCCGCGGCGACTTCGCGCTCATCGGGACCCAGGGGCCGGTGTGCATGTTCTACGACGAACCGCGGCGCACCGTCGGCGATCTCACGCCCTCGGACCCGAACCTCACCCGGTACTGCCCGCCCGGCAACGGACTCGAACAGCGGGGCGCGGTGAATGCGCCGCGTCCCGACGATCTCGGAACGTCCTCGTGGACGAGTCCCGGTGGGGTGTCGGGTCCACCGGCGGTCACCGACCCCCTCCTGATCCCCAACGGCGCCGAACTCCTGCAATGGTGGCGCGAACTCCTCGAAAGGGCACAACATGGCAACTGACATCACCGCGAGTGAGAAGACGGCACAACAGGATTCGTCACAACCGGATTCGGTCACCGAGACCGAGCCGACAGCGAAGGCGGCGGTGTCGGTGCCCAAGAACAGTCCGCTCGGCAAGAAGCGCACCAAGGCAGCGGCGGTCACGACGGTGGCCCAGTCGGCCGCCCAACCCGCGGACACAGAAACCAAGGACACCGAACCCGATGATCCACAACAGGACTCGGCGAGCGCACCTGCGGCGGGGCGCACACCGGCCTCGGAGCGGCGTCGGGTGCTGCCGTGGATCACCGGCGTGCTTGCGGTACTACTCGTCGCGGCGATCGCCCTCGCCGGATACTTCGGGTACGAGGCGTTCTCGGGCAACGACTCCGACGGTGCGGTGACCGCGCAGATGCGCACACAGGCCACCGACACCGCACGTGATTACGCGATCAAACTCTCCAGCTTCGACTATCGGGACCTCAACAAGAACCGTGATGCGATCGCGTCGATGTCGACGGAGAACTTCGCGGCCAAGTACAGCGAGATGGTGTCGGCATTGACCCAGATCGTCACCGACGGCAAGGGGGAGGCGACCGCCGAGGTCCCCCACGCCGCGGTGGAGAACATCGATGCCGGCACGGCGACGGTCCTGCTCTTCGTGAACCAGAAGGCCACCAACGTCGTCGCCCCCGACGGAAAGAACCAGCCGTACCGAATGCTGGTCACCCTCAAACGATCCGGCGACCACTGGCTCGTCGACAACGTCGAGACCATCTGAGGTCACGCCACCCACCCGAGTACCTCCCACCGACGAAAGGGGCCGTCATGGCGGCCAGCTATCTCCCTGATCTCGACCACACGGCGCCTGAACTCACCACCGCCAGAACACGTATCAAGATCACCACCCGCAAACGTCGCGCCACGAGCCTGCGTAAACCCGCCCGCATCCAGGAGGCCATCGACTTCTGGTCCTTCGCCGGCGGCGCGGCCAACGTCGTCATGCAGCTCGGCTGGCCCGAGGTCGCCTACGGCGTCATGGAGAGCAAGGTCGAATCGGGCTCACTGATGCACCACCCGTGGAAACGGGCCCGCACCACCGGCCAGTATCTCGCCGTCGCGATCCTCGGCACCGAGGAGGAGAAGGCGGCTTTCCGGGAGGCCGTCAACTCCGCGCATCGTCACGTCCGCTCCGACGACCAGAGCCCGGTGAAATACAACGCCTTCAACCGGGAACTGCAGATGTGGGTGGCGGCCTGTCTGTTCGTCGGCATCGAGGACATGCACATCCTGCTGCACGGGGTGATGAGCGAGGACGAAGCCGACGAGTTCTACCAATCGGGCAAGACACTCGGCACCACCCTGCAGGTGCCGGAGGACATGTGGCCGGCCACCCGCACAGAGTTCGACCACTACTGGAACGTGGCGTGCCAACGCATCGTGATCGACGACACGACATGCGAGTTCCTCAACGACCTCGTCGATCTGCGGATGATCAACCCGCTGATCCGGCTGCCGTTCGTGAATCTGCTGCGCTTTCTGACGATCGGCTCGCTGCCGCCGATCTACCGCGATCAGCTCGGCCTGGAATGGACCGACGACGACCGCAGACGCTTCGAGCACCTGTTCACGTTCGTCTCCGTGGTCAACAAGTTCCTGCCGAAGTCGATCAGATTCGGTGGCAGCCGCATGCTGATGCGGGATCTGCGCAGCCGGATGAAGCACGACAGGCCGATGGTGTGAGTGTGTCCGGTCACCGTCCACGTCTACGTGACAATCGCCCGATCCATCCGCTGGCGGGCGTGCGCGCCGTACGGTTGACTGATCGAATACCCCCCGCGGCCCTGCGACGGCCGAACGAGCGCCGCCACCGCGCCCGTCCGGCCTCGGTCATCGAGTCGTCGGGACGGGGATGAGGACAGGAGGACAGGCGATGGCTGCTGTGCGGCTGGGTCGTCGACAGCTCACCGACGAGGTGGCCGACCATCTGCGGACCCGGATCATGACCGGGGAGATCCGGCCGGGGGAGTTCATCCGGCTCGATGAGACCGCATCCGCGCTCGGTTGCAGCGTCACGCCGGTACGTGAGGCGCTGGTGACGCTGCGCGGGGAGGGACTGGTCCGCTCGTCACCGCATCGCGGCTTCATCGTGGAGAGTCTGGGACGCGGCGACATCGTCGACATCTTCTGGATGCAGGCCGAGTTGTCGGCGCGGCTGGCGACCCACGCCATCGCCGACCCGGACCTCACGAGAAGTCTCACCGAACTCGCCGAGGTCGTCGATGAGCTGGAGAGGGCGGTCAACGCGGGCAACGCCGACCGGGTCCTGGATCGCGAGTTCGCCTTTCACCGTCGGGTGAACCTGATGGCGCACAGCAAGAAGTTGGCGTGGTTCCTGTTCTCCGCCAACAAGTATTCGCCCGATGAGCTGTACGCCCAGGACTCCGAGTGGGGCAAGCAGGCGGTGGCCAGTCATCGTCGTCTCATCGGGTATCTGCGCGACGGTGACGAGCAGGCGATCCGCGAGGAGATCCATGCGCGATTCGCCGATGCCCGCGACCGACTGATCCGCAGCCTCGAGGCCGTCGGCTTCTGGGACGAGGACGCCGATTCCGCGGCCGACTCCCGCGAGCATGCCTCGTAGAGATCGCCGGCCGCCGGTCGCGTAGATTGCGGCGCATGTCGACACTCGATGGCGCTTTGCTGGTGCTGCGTCTGGCCGGTGGACATCAGATGGCCCCGGACATCGAAACCCCGCACACCGTCCTGTCTCCGGACACACACCGTGAGCTGCGACGATACGGTACCGACGAGCAGGTCGCCGCGGCCCGCGCCACCGGGCGCCCGCCGGTGTTGCTCGTACCGCCGCTCGCGGTGTCGGCGCGATGCTACGACCTCGGGCCCGGGCAGTCGGTGGTCGAACAGTTCCTCGAGATCGGTCGGGTGCCGTATGTGGTGGACTTCGGTGAGGTCGGTCGCGCCGAGCGGGACATGGGGTTCGAGGACTACTTCGACGACATCGTGCCGCAGGCCATCGGCCGGGTGCTCGACGACCACCCGGGCGCCGAGCAGGTGGATCTGGTGGCGTGGAGTATCGGCGGCACGATCAGCTTGTTGATGGCCGCCGCGCATCCGGACCTGCCGATCCGCTCGATCGCCGCCATCGGCACACCCCTGGATTACGACGCGGTGCCTCCGTATCCGCTGGTCAAGAAGGTGATGAAGCCGACCGGCGGCAAGGCCGTCACCGCGGCACTGCGGGCATTCGGTGGTATCCCCGCCCCGCTGGTGCGCATCGCCTACCGCGGGACCGCGTGGCAGCGGGAACTGAAGAAACCCGGCTACATCATGCGCAACGCCCACGACACCGAGGCGCTGGCACGCATGCAGGTCATTGATCGCTTCCAGAATTCGATGCCCGGATATGCGGGCAAGGTGTCGGAACAGATGTGGGAGAACTTCGTCTACCGCGGCGAACTCGCGTCGGGTGTGGTCGATTTCGGCGGCCGCCGCGTGGATCTCACCTCGATCGGATTGCCGATCGCGCTGTTCGGCAGTCACCGCGACGCCATCGCCAGCTGGCAGGCCGCACATCACGGGGTGGAGTTGTTCACCGACTCCCCGCAGGTGCAGTTCACGACCGTCGAGACCAGCCATCTCGGCCTGATCGCCGGTGAGGCGGCCACGAGCCAGACGTGGCCGCGGGTCGCGGAGTTCCATGCCGCGCTCGATGACTGAGCCGCTGTCAGCCGAGCGCTCTGGCCTCCACCCACTGGTGCACCAGCGGGACCACACCGGCACCCTCCCCGGACGCCGATGCGACCCGCTTCATCGACCCCGAACGGATGTCGCCGGCCGCGAACACGCCCGGTGCGCTGGTCGCCAGGTTCGCCGGCGGTAGCCCGTCACCCCAGCGATCCTTGGGAACATCACGCCCGGTGAGAACGAAACCGCGTGCGTCACGGGCGATGTCGTCGGGGATCCATTCGCAGTGCGGCTCCGCGCCGATGAGCAGGAACAGACCGCCGACGGCCCGCTCCTCGAGCGTGCCGGTGCTGCGGTGGCGCAGCGTGATCCGATCCAGCGTCGGCGATCCACCGCCGTCGACGACCTCGCACCCGCCGCAGACGCTGATCCGCGGGTGATAGGCGATCTCGCCGATCAGGTACTGCGACATCGTCGAGGTGAGGTCGGCGCGCCGGACGACAATCGTCACCGATCGCGCAAATCGGGCGAGGTGGATCGCGGCCTGCCCGGCGGAGTTGCCGCCGCCGACGACGATGACGTCGCGGCCCTCCATCTCGCGTGCCGCTGACATCGCCGCCCCGTAGAACACCCCGAGCCCGACGAGTGCCTCGAGGGAGTCGACGCCGAGCCGGCGGTAGGCGACCCCGCTGGCGATGAGTACCGCGTGTGCGCGCACGTCGCCACCGTCGGTGATCAGGCAATGCGGCCGGTTCTCGACGCCGACTTCGAGTCGTTCGACGGCCCAACCCGAATAGAACCGCGCGCCGAAGCGCACCGCCTGGGTGCGGGCGCGCTGGGCCAGCCGCATGCCGGAGATGCCGCGCGGGAAGCCGAGGTAGTTGCGGATCATCGAACTCGTGCCGGCCTGGCCGCCGATCGCCGAGGACTCGATGACCACCGTCGACAACCCCTCGCTGGCGGCGTAGACCGCGGCGGCCAGGCCGGCCGGGCCGGCTCCGGCGATCGCGAGATCCACCACGGAGTCCTCGGCCACATCCGACGGGCGCCCGTACATCATCACCGACACGTCGCGCGCCGAGCGCGGCGCGATCACCGTGCGGTGGGACTTGCTGACCATCGACTGGACCAGGGGGAACCTCGGGCCGTCGGTGCCGTCGATTGCGCTGTGGTCGAAGGCCGCCTGCGCCTCGCGTCCGGCGGGGCTGTCGGGCGTGTGGGTGCGGTGCGGCATGCCCATGCGGTCGAGGAGGTCGCGGATCTCCAGTGTCAGTGGGCTTTCCGTGTCGGCGATGATGCGAATCGATTCGACGACGGGCGCGGCGATCGTGGCGCCCCAATCCGAGAGCATCTCGGTGATCGCGTAGTGGAACTCCTCGTCCCGGGCTCCGCGCGGCATGAGTAGGAATGTGTCGAACTTGCCCTTGCGCAGCGGAATCCGCAGTGTCTCCGACGTCGCGGCGAAGCGGTCCCAGTGGATGACGACGACCCGTCGGGCGGTGGGGACGATGCTGCGGAAGGTGCCGAGTGCCTCGAGGATTGGCATGTCCGGTAGTTCGGATTCGGCGACGATGAGCGCGATGGGCTCACCCTGCGAGGACAGTTGCCCGAGGGTGGTGATGGCCTCGATCGACGAGGACACGCAGCGTACGTGGTAATCGCGTCGGTACCGGCCGAACTCGTCGGACAGGGCATCGGCGTGGTTGCCGGACACCAGAAGGATGGTCGGCGTGGGTGTTTCGGGGCCGGCAGCCGTGCCGGGCATCGGTTCGGTCACGGGGTGGGGTTCGCAGACAGGGGGGCCATGCAGTCCAGTGTGACAGCAGGCCTCGACGAGGGGCGTCGATACGTTTTCGCCGAAACGTCCCACCGGGGATCCTGATGGGGGTCCACATCGCTTGCCGAAAGAGTCAAGCCGGTACTCGCCGGAACCTCGATCGCGAACCTGTTCATCGGCGATGACCACGTCAGCACCGACATCGATCTGGCAACCATGTGGAGGTGCCAACGAGTTCAGGCGTCGGTGACCAGTGCGCTCCTCGACGCCGCAGACAGGTCGGCGGTGTAGTGCGGCCCGATAAGCACTACCTCCACCACTGGCCGATGCTTGCCGCATGGACGAGCGTATTTTCGCGCCATTCGACGGCAGCAACGGTTCGATCCCGACTCACTGCTCGTCGGTGAATACCTGATACCTCGGGGGTGTCCCGCCTATTCCATTTCGGTGTAGTCTGACCGTATTCAAAGTAGAGGAGGACGGCGATGACCGAGACCCGAGCAGTGATCGACCGGCACATTGAGTCGTTCAACGCCCGCACTCCGGACGATGAGCCGTGGTCTGAAAATGCCGAGTTGATCGGTCCGGGAGGAACATTCAACGGGCGCGATGGCGTGCTGGAGTTCCTGTCCGTATTTCAAGCGGCCTTCTCCGACGGTCGGCTGACCGTCCACTCGGCGATCGTCGATGGCGCTGATGCCTCTGTCGAGGGCGTGTTCGACGGTGTGCACGACGGGATTCTGAACAGTCCATCGGGTCCGGTACCGGCGACCGGGAAGTCCGTGTCGTTTCGCTGGAGTGCCACGTACCGCGTCCACGATGCCGAGCTGATCTCGGAACACCTCTACTTCGACCAGCTCGATCTTCTCGACCAACTCGGTCTTCTCGCCGGATGAACTGTCGTGTCAGTGCGTCGGCTTCGGGCCTGTGCCTATGGGTGTGCGTATTCGTGGCCGTGGGCATCGGTGTGGCCTCGACACCGGGTGCGGTTTCGGCTGCACCGATGGTCGCTACGGTGGTGGAACACCGCGCGATCGGGCTGCAGCGTGATGACTTGCTGATCTCCTCGCCGGCGATGGGTCGTACGGTGCCGATCAGCGTCTTGCACCCGCAGGGCAGTCGGTCGCGTGGCACCGTGTACCTCCTCGACGGGGGAGGCCGTAAGGGTGAGGTCAGCGACTGGATCAACGAGGCCGGCGCCGACCGATTCTTCGCCGACAAGTTTGTCAATGTGGTGCTGCCCGCCGGGCAGGGTGCGTTCTACACCGATTGGCAGCGATCGGATCCGGTGTTCGGCCGTCCGCGGTGGGAGAGGTTTCTGGCTGTCGAGTTGCCTCCACTCATCGACCGCCTCTATCGAGGCAACGGCCGTAACGCGATTGCCGGCGTGTCCATGGGTGGTCAGGCCGCGTTCACACTGGCGACTCGACGCCCGAGGACGTACACGGGTGTGGGGTCGATCAGCGGTTGTCCGCCTACCACAGGTATCGACAACGAGAGCCAGATTCGCGCTGTCCTCGCCCGCGACGGTGGCAACGCCACGAATATGTGGGGTGACTGGGGCGCACCGGGGTGGTCTGATCATGATCCCGGCCGACGCCTTGACTCGCTGCGCGGCAAGCAGGTCGTCATCACTGCGGGATCCGGTGTCCCGAGTCCCCTGGACAGGAAGACGCGACTCGACCCGGGCCGCAATCGACTCGAGAAGGTCGCGACCGGAGCCGTGCTCGAAGCAGGCGTGAACGCGTGCAGCCGAGACTTTGCGGCGCGAATGCGGGCTGTGGGACTCACCCCCACCGAGCACTTCCGGGACGTCGGAACCCATGCCTGGCCCTACTGGTCCGCTGATCTGGCACTCGTGTACCGAGAGCTTGCGCGTGGACTCTGACGACGATCGAGCAGAAGTGTTTGTCGAATCCTGGCCGGATTCACTGATCCAACGAATCTCGATGGAACGGGTGTTGACGCCGCACCACGACCAGAACGCGTCTGCGCAGGGATCGGTGCGGCGATGGCGACCGACTCGCCGCCGAGTCGTTGGCTCAGTACCGAGAACAGAAACCAGGGTGCCAGACCGAGGACAAAACCCAGGGGCATGTGATCTCCGATTGTACTGTGGTGCAGTGACAGTCGTGGTTGCGAATCATCGCAGAACGTGGGATGCCTTGGAGTTCGGCCCGTAACGGTCGATGCGAGCAGTGTTGATCTGCCGGTTGGATGCTCCCGTGTTGTTGATCTGCCGGTTGGATGCTCCCGTGTTGCCGAGTGTGGTGAAACCCAGGGCTCACGGAGTCAACCAGTCGATGCCGTCGCTACTGATGGTAACCGGCATACGCCATCAGTGCGATCAGGGTCAAGAGTTCAGGAACGGTTATTGGGCAACATCTTTCAAGTCAGGGCGAGGGCCACACTGTGAGTGGTCTGTTGTTCGCGGTTCCCGCTGGATGTGCTCGTCGGGCTGCGCGTCATCTGGCCAGGTCGAGTTCATCGTGCAGAGCGTTCGCAATCGTGCTGAGGGGGGCATACGTGGCGATTGCCTCTGCCATGGCAAGACACGACCGTTTGACGCTGTCATTGGCCAGGACCCGGATCGTCGCGTCGGCAATCGACGACGCCTGCGGTCGGCGCGTCCTGAGATCGATTCCGACGCCGAAGTGCTGTACCCGGACGGCCACCTCGGGTTTGTCCTCTGCACCGGGTGCCACGATCACCGGTACCGCATGGCGCAACGCGAGCAGCACTCCGCCGTAGCCGCCGTTCGTGACCATCACCGCGGTGCGGGGGAGCAGTGCGTCGTAGTCGAGGAATCGCGCGATCCGAGTGTTGGATGCCAGGCGGATGCCGTCGGGATCGGCGCCGCCGGTGGTGACGACCACCTGAACATCGGCGTCTCCGAGTCCCTCGATGGCGGGTTCGATCAGCTGGGAGAAATCATGGTTGTCCAGAGTGCCCTGGGTGACGTGGACGATCGGGCGTTGGTCGGCGAGAAGCTCCGGCCACCATTGAGGTTGTGTCACTTGTCGGTCCGCGCCTCCGACTGGTCCGACAAACACCGTGTTCTCTGCGAGATCAGAACGTGTGTACTCGAATTCGGCCGGTCCGAGTTGGAAGAACCGATCGAATGCACTCGACAGATCCAGGATGAAGTGATCGAGCCGGCCGCCGGCAGCGCCGACGAGGCCGGCCGCGTAGCGTTGGGTCGAGGCGAACATTCCACGACGTACGACCTGATGGGCGATCCGGTTGCGAGTGGTGCCCACCAGGCCCGGCATCGGCCGAAGTCCGCTGTTGAACGGGGCAACGTCACGGCTGGTCTGTGCCAACGGCATTGTGCCGAGACCCATCACGGGCGGCCGTTGATCGCGGGACCGAGATAATAGCGGGACGATTCCGGCGAAGGTTCCGTCGCACAACACCGCGCCGATGTCGCCGGTGTCGATGACTTCGTTGACGGCGGCTGCTTGATCGAGCAGCGGACGGACAAAGGTGTTCTCGACCTGATAACGCGACAACGCGAGCCCTCGGTGATGGTCCCGGTCCGGGAGGAAGCTGTCCGGATCGCGTTCGTCGAAGTCGGCGATTCCGGCCAGCGGGTGCATCGTGAGGCCGGCGTCGGTGACGTGATTTGCGAATCGCGAGCCGGTCACCATGATCACCTCGTGGCCGCGTTCGACCATGCCGTGCCCGACGGCGGTCATCGGGCCGACATGGCCGGCCAATGGGGTGCTGCACAGCAGTATGCGCGCCACCGCGCTACCTCCTCACTTTTCAATAAGTTCAGACTCTACCGAAAATAGAACGCGTATGCGGCCGAATGATCAACTTCGTTGTCGTGCTTGTTCGACGGAGTGGTCCCCGTTCGTGAATCGTGGCGATGTCAGGTCCGGTCGGTATGATTGGTGTGGTTCCAACCTCAATGAAGGGATCGACGATGACAAAGCGGCAGTACACCGCGCGTAAGCGGGCGGTCACTGCTGCACAGACACGTGCACGCATTCTCGATGCCGCTCAGGTGTTGTTCGTGACGCACGGGTATTCGCGCACCACGCTGCAGCAGATCTCTGAGCACGCCGGGGTGTCGGTGGGCTCGGTGTATCAGGCGGGCTCCAAGGCTGAGCTGATGATGGCGGTACTCGAGCGCAGCTTCACTGGCGATGAGAAGTTCGTGTCACTGCTCGAGCGGCCAGAGTTCGTGGCGATCATGTCCGACGACGACGCCGATCGCGCTATTCGCCGCTACGTCGATTACGTGACCGAGGCCAACAGTCGGATCGCCGATCTGTGGCATGCCGCCACACTTGCGGCCGACACCGATCCCGCCATCGGCGAGCAACTCGAACGGTCTGAACTGCGCCGACTTGACGACATCCACACCGGCTGTCACTGGTTTGTTCATCGAGAGCTGATCTCCGACAATCAGGTCGACGAGTTCGCTGACATCCTCAGCTACGTCACCAGCCCGACGACCTATCGGTACTTCACTGTCGAACGTAACTGGACCGCGACACGTTTGAAGGGGTGGATTCGTGCAAGTATCTCTGTGGCACTGACGAATTGACCGTCATCGACGGAGCCGAACCGGTAACGAGAGGAACTTGAGGTCGGACGAACAGCTGTGGATTTGTCGGAGGTTCTTGTTCTCTAACGGTGTTGCGAGCCTCAATACCAGAATCGGTTATCGGAGGGAAGCTCCAGTGAGAGGTGGCAGGTAGTTCCGACCAGTGGTTCGTTTCTGAAACTGGTTGACTATTGGTCCCTTTGAGGTCGGTGACGCCGGTGAAGATTTCTCGGCGTATTGCTTGTCGGTCGATGATTGCACACCACACCCCGACGAGGTTGAGTCGGGAGCCTGAGGTTGGCGTGAAGTGGTGATGAGTCTCTGGCCAGCCCCTCGATATCGACTGGCCCGACCATCCGGTGGAGTGGGTATCGCAGGCGACCGAGGTGGGGGCGACGTCTCACAGCTCTTCGTCGCGGATGCAGCGCAAGTACCTGCTGGGTGAGTGACGTGCGTAGGCTGACGCGCATGGCATTCGATCCCACTGTTGCTGGTGTCGCCGTCGGCCTGGTCGGCGGCTTCGGCGCTTTTCGTGCGACGGGCCGTCGCGAACTCGGCGGTGTCGTCGTCACCTCGGCCGGCGCCTACTGCACTCGCGAATGGCTGCGGCGCGGACCCGCGGTCGCGGGCGGGCTGCTCGGCAGCTACGTTGCCGCCTTCGCCATCTCGCATCCACTGGCGAAGAAGGTCGGTGCCTGGCCGTCGGTCTTCGCGGCGACCGCTGCAGCGGCGGCGGTGACCGTCGCGGTGACCTCGGCGGTACCGGCGAAGAGCTGAGGGGCGCTCGCGGCGCCGAACTTTCTGCCACAATCGGCGAGGTGAATGCGTCCCAACCCCGCCGGGACACCCGGCCGCACGTGGTCATCATCGGTGCCGGTTTCGCCGGTATGCACGCGGCGCGCAGCCTCCGGCGCGCGAACGCGAAGGTGACCGTCATCGATCGCGGTACGAGTCACCTGTTCCAGCCGTTGCTCTATCAGTGCGCGACGGGCCTGCTGTCGGAGGGCTCGATCAGCAGCCCCATCCGGCACCTGCTGCGCAGACAACGCAACGCCGACGTCTACTGCGCCGAGGCAACCGACATCGATCCCGCGGCACGCACGGTCACCGTCACCCGGCTCGACTCGTCGGTCGAGCAAGTCGGGTACGACTACCTCGTCGTCGCGGTCGGCATGCGCACCGCCTACCACGGCAACGATCACCTGATGGAGCACACCATCGGGATGAAGACCCTCGACGACGCACTTGCCATCCGCCGCAAGGTGATGGGCGCATTCGAGGTCGCCGAGACCCTGCCCGATCCCGAACAGCGCAAGCCGTGGCTGACCTTCGCGATCGCCGGCGGCGGGCCCACGGGTGTCGAACTGGCAGGCCAGATCCGGGAATTGGCGCACAACGCGTTGGAGCGGGAGTTCCGCAGCATCGACCCGGACGAGGCGCGGGTGATCCTGTTCCAGGGGGCCGACCGACTGTTGCCGTCGTTCAGTCCGTCGCTGTCGACGAGTGCGTTGCGCACCCTCGAACGCCTGGGCGTGGAAACACATTTCGGGGTGCACGTCACCGACGTTGGTGCCGATACCGTCGAGATCACCGAGAAGAAGTCCGGGGAGGTGCACACCTTTGGTGCTCGTACCACGCTGTGGACGACCGGCGTCGAGGCGGTGCCGTTCGTGAAGGCGCTCGCCAACGCAGTCGGGGTGAAACAGGATCACAGCGGCACCATTCCGGTCGGGGACGACCTGTCGGTTCCGGGCCATCCGGACATCTTCGTCGTCGGCGACATCAGCTCGTACAAAGAGTTGCCCGGAGTCGCGGAGGTGGCGATGCAGGGCGGCAGGCACGCCGGAGAGGTGATCGCCGGGCTCCTCGCCGGAGGCTCCGAGCGACCCGCTTTTCGGTACCGGGACTTCGGTAGCGCCGCCTATATCTCCCGGAAGAACGCGATCCTGGAGACCGGTCCGCTGCGCCTGTCGGGTCGGGTGGGCTGGCTGGCCTGGGGTGCGATCCACATCGCCTTCCTCGCCGGCGTCCGCAATCGTACCGGGACCCTGGTGACCTGGGCGGCGACACTGCTCACCGACACCCGGCGCGAACGTGCCATCACCTACGGCGATCCGAAGACTGCGCGCAAGTCGTTTTGAGCGGGCCCGTCGAATCGTAATGTGAACACCGAATGATTCACGCGGCATGAACGGAGATCGGGCATGAACGGCCGAACGCTGGCGACCTCGGCACTCGACGGATTCCGGCGGGCCCGCGTGGCCTGGCTGAAGGTTCGCGGCAAGACCCCCGACGACGTCGCCGAGGCCCGGGTGGCCACCGGCAAGGCGTGGGAAGAGTTCTGCGACACTCTGAAATCGGCAGGCGCATCGATCATGTACCCGGGGACGCCGACCGATCCGCTGACCCAGGCCGAGGGTTACCGATATCTGTCGCGGCTCACCCGCGCCGGACTCGAAGCGTTCGTCGAATACGCAGACCCGCGAGCTCCCGTGCTGCGCAGGATGATTCATGAGACCGCCAAGATGGGCTCGGACAATCCCGACAATTACTACCAAAACGCGACGATAGACGGGACGCTCACCTACCGCATCAGCGGAACGCGCGGCACCGTCGACTATCTCGGTTTCGGGACGCAGGAGGGCAATTACGGTCAGGGCGGTCAGATGCCGACGACCGGATACGTCGAGGCCTCAGACCTGCAGATCGCCGACGATGGCACCTTCGAGTTGATCGTCAGTGCGAGCCGCCCCTGGCCTGAGGGGCAGGACGGCAACTGGTTGCCGATGACCGCTGATACCGGGCTGCTGATCGTGCGCCAGACCTTCGCCGACCGCAGCACCGAGGTGCCCGCCGATCTGCACATCGCGCTCTACGATCCGGCTGTCGTAGCCGGCAACGATCAGGCGCCACCGCCACCCGAGCCGCTCACCGCCGCACAGCTCGATGCCGGGCTCCGAAAGGCGAGTCTGCTTGTGGCCGGGGCGTCGATGCTGTTCGCCAAGTGGGCGCACGACTTCGCCGAGCACACCAACGAACTCCCCATGTTCGATCCGGAGAAGTCGACGAAGGCCGGTGGAGACCCGAATATCATCTACTACCACAGCTATTGGCGTCTGCGTTCCGACGAGGCGATGGTGATCGACGCGGAGATCCCCGAGTGTGAGGCCTGGAACTTCCAACTCGACAACCACTGGCTCGAGTCGCTGGATTACCGGTATTCGACGATCCACGTCAACAAGCACACCGCCAAGTATCGGCCCGACGGGAGCGTGCGAATCGTCGTCGCGCACACCGATCCCGGCGTGCCGAATTGGCTACACACCACCGGACATGACTGTGGCGGAATGACTTTCCGTTGGATTCGGGCACAAGACCATCCGCAACCACGGACTCGGGTGGTGCCGGTCGCTCGGGTTCGCGAACTCTGACGCCCGGGTCTCCCGATGTCTGACGGATTCGAGCCGTTTCGGCGACGCGGTATCCGAGTGCTCAATCATGTTGGTGCCGAGCTGGTTCGACGCGGTCTCGGGCCGGATCTGTCCGCCGACGCGTTGCGGCGGCGTGCTGAGAAGTCGGCGAGGCGGGCATGGGAAGCCGACGCGCTGACCGACGAAGCTCTCGATGTGTTGACCCGTTCGATTGTCGACGAGGCGAACCTCAACTATTTCGGGGCGCTGGTGATTCGCGCACGCCTGCACGGTCTGCTCACGACGCGTCTGCGGGTGGCCGCACTGCTGGAGGCCGAGCCCGAAATACTCGACGAGCCGATCACCCCACCGATCGTGATCGCCGGCCTTCAGCGCAGTGGAACCACCATGTTGCACAGGCTGATCGGCGCCGATCCGAGGATGCGCGCGGTGCAATCGTGGGAAGTGGTACACCTGCTGCCAAGCCGATGGGAGCGGGCAGATGCACGGCCACGGGTGCGGATCGCACAAACCAAGCTCGCCGAACTCGCCCTGCGATACCTGAACCCGCAGTTCTTCGCTATCCACGCCGTCGAGGCCGACGGTCCGGAGGAAGATGTTCTGCTGCAGGAGTATTCACTGTTATCCCAGGTGCCGGAGGCGATGCTGAACGTACCTGCGTATGCCGAGTGGTTGGCGCGCCAGGACGCCCGACCGTCGTACGAGTATCTGAAGGTGCTGTTGCAGGTACTCGCGCAGCAGGACCGACGACTGCACTGGGTGCTCAAGACGCCCGCACATCTGGAGCATCTCGACACGCTGCTCGACGTGTTTCCCGACGCGGTCATCGTCAACACTCACCGCGACCCGGTGCGCACCACAGCCTCGTTCTCGAGCATGCTCGCTCACGGCCATTCGATGTTCTCCGACTCCGTCGATGCCGCTGCCGTCGCGCGACATTGGTTGCGCCGCAACGTCGACATGACCGAACGGGCGCTCGTTGTACGCCAACACCATCCGGATCGATTCGTCGACGTGCGGTACGACGACCTCATTGCCGACCCGATGGCGCAGATCGACCGGATCTACTGCGCCGCCGGCCTGGAACTCGACGGCCCGACCCGTGCCGCCATGCATCGGCACCGACAATCCCATCAACAGAATGCCCATGGCGTGCACCGCTATTCCCTCGAAGAGTTCGGTCTCACCGAAGACGAGGTGGCCGGTGCATACGCCCACTATCGCGAAGTGATGGGGATCTGACGCCTCGGTGGTCGAGGACCCTCCCCCTCCAGATGGTCGAGAACCCTTCCCCCATGGTCAAGGACTTTCCCCCCGATGGTCGAGGTGCCGTTTCCTGGTGGTCGAGGTGCATTTTCATGGTGGTCGAGGTGCGACGAGCGCTAGCGAGGAGCCTCGAGACCTGGTGAGCCACATCTGGTTCCACCCCACGAACATAGAGACCGTCACCGCGGATACGTAACAATCACCTGCCCCGTCCGCCGGCTCCGCCACTGCACCCGCCGATCCAGAAGGAGCGTCGGCACCCATTCGGCAAGATGCTTGCGTTGGTGATCAGCCCGACACAGCGGGATCAGATCACCGAGCACCGTCCACCCACCGGCCTCGGGGTCGGCGTGGTTGAACGGTCGCCAATGGTCACGGCTCGAGAAATCTGTGGACAACTCGTCGAGTGGGTAGTGGATGTGGTTGCGATGCTTGTCATCTCACCAGGGTCTCGAGGCTCGCCGCACGCGGCTCGCACCTCGACCATCGGGGGAAATGTTCGAATGATGCTCCGGGCCTTCCCATCCGATGGTCGAGGTGCACGGCGCCCCAGGCGCCGGGCCTCGAGACCCCGCTCGCCGACAGGCATCCGCTCCACCCGTCGATCTGGAACCAGCGTCGCTGCAGGCGGTCTCGAGGCTCGCCGCACGCGGCTCGCACCTCGACCATCGGGGGAAGGAGCCGTTCTACTCCGATGGTCGAGGTGCCGAGGAGCGCCAGCGACGAAGCCTCGAGACCCCTCTCGCCGAGAGGCATCCGCACCACCCGGTGATCCCGAACCAGCGTCACTGCAAGCGGTCTCGAGGCTCGCCGCACGCGACTCGCACCTCGACCATCGGGGGGAAGGGGCAAGCATCGGGGGAGGTGGCGAGCGGCGTCAGGAGTCCCAGTCGACGGCGTCGGCCATCTGTAGGAGACGTTGGCGGCGCGTGGGATTGGTGGCACCGATCCAAGAGATCAGTCCGAGCACGTGTGCGCGGAAGTCGGGATGGTTGGTGTGATTCTGCGACTGCGCGCCGTGCACCGCGGCGTTGTGCAGCAGTGCGCGCAGGTTGTCGTAGGAGGCGCGTGAGACCTGGGGTCGGTCGTTGACCACCAACCCCGCAAGGCGTTGCTGTTGGTGCTGGTACATGACGCGGACCTTGTCGGGGTGTGCTGTGAAACCCTCGGCCTCAATGATCTTCAGGACCACCCACAACGTGCGATCGGCGTCCATGGAGTCTCCCGAGAGGGCGAGATCGTCGCCGTATCGGGTATAGCGCAGCCCATTGGCACGGGCGTACCCGTCCAGCCGGCGATCGAGCCCGCGCATCACGAGGTTCGCCAGATGCGGTGACGTCGGAGCGCCCTGCGGGAGGTGGCGATCGCGCAGCAGCGCACGATGAGCCAGATCGATGCCACCGAGTTCATCGATGGGTGTTGCAGTGGTACAGAGTTCGGCAAGGATTCGGGCGATGTGTGCCGGGTAGCCGACATCATGGAACACCCTGCACACCCGGGCAGTGGTGATGGTTTCGAAGCAATGTCGGAGGTCGGCGCGCAGTACGACGGGTCGATCGGAGTGGGGCCACGCGAAAGCGGTGGTCGACGATCCGGCCACGAAACCGCGCGCGCAGGGATGCGCCGGGATGTGTTCCACGAGGCGCCGCAGCAGGCGGCGCTGGGTTTCGCGCATCCGCGGCTTTGGCGCTTCGATCACCCGAAAGCCGTCCCGCTTGCTCCGACGCCAGATTCGATAGTGGCGTAAAGGCGGTCGCGAAGTCCGTAGCCAACCGCCGCGATCGGCAAACCACTCGAGTTCTGGCACGGTGAAATCCAGCCAGTGCGCCAACTGTGTCACGTCGTAGAGATCGGGAAGTCCTTCCCGCACAGTCCCACTCGATCGGGGCTCCTGTGGCCGGAGGATGAGGGGCGGCTCCGGCGGCGGCAACGTCCACGGTGCGAGGGCCTCGACGAGCACAGCTTCGGGATGGCGAGGTTCGGTCGGGGAGAGCTCGAACAGGCGGGGTGCCACCGCATCCGCCAGATCCCGGGCGAGTACTGCTCGCAAGGCGCGGAGCACCTCCGGCCAGGTCCATCCGGTGTAGATCCGCGAGAACTCGGCGGCGAGCTCGCGGACTTGATCGAAAGCCAGAGTGGCGTCGGTCATCGAGTGATCCGGCAGCATCGAACACAGCGAGCACGGGCGTCCAGAAGATGCACGACGGGCGTGGTGACCATAACCATGGTGCGGCGCCGTGGTGCACGCGCAGCGTGCCGGCCGGCGTCGGACGCAGGGCCCAACTGTGAACTGCACCCAGGGGTTACCCCTGAGACGGATCGAACCGATCCTCTCTCACCACACCCGTCGCCCATCACAAGCCATCGTGCCACGGGCGGCGTGCATAGTGGCGGACTACAACCAGTCTCGCCGCTTGAACGTGGTGTACAGGGCGATCACGGTGACCACGATCAACACCGAGCTGACCACGAAACCGGTGGTGGTCTGGAAGAACGGGAACGAGACGTTCTGGCCGTAGAAACCGGTGATGGCGGTGGGTACGGCGATGATCGCGGCCCACCCCGTCAGCTTCTTCATCACGGTGTTCAGGCGCGCGTCGGCCAACGACAGGTTGGTCTCGAACACCGTGGTGACCATGTCGCGCAACGATTCTGTCCACTCCGCCGCCCGCAGCGCGTGATCGTAGAGGTCGGAGAAGTGGGGGTCGAGTTCCGGTGGCGCCTCGTTCTCGTAGCGGTGACGCTGGATCGCCGCGATGACCTCGCGCATGGGCACCACGACTCGACGCAGAAGCACGAGATCCTTACGGAGATCGTAGGTTCGGCGCTGCAATGTTCGGGCGGCGACGGACTCGTCGAAGAGCAGGGCCTCGAGATCCTCGATGTCGTTGTCGAGGCGTTGGACCGCGTCGAAATGTCCGTCGACGACCACGTCGAGCAGACCGTGAAGCAACGCGCCGATGCCGTACTGTTCGCCGCCGATCTCCTCCCACCGCTGGGTCACGACGGAGATGTCGAATCCCGGTGTCATCCGCACCGTGATTAACGCGTTCTGCTTGACGAAGATCGAAACACGATGCAGAACAAACGACTTGGCGCGTTGCGCATACGGGGAGTGCTGATCCGGACGCGCTGCGTAGCCGGTCGTCGGGTTCTCGTCGCCCGCAGACGGGTTCGCGTCGTCACCGGTCGGGGCGGCGGTGATCGCATAGACGGTCATGAATGTGTAGTCGCGGTAGTTCACGGTCTTGACGCGTTCGGCGGCGGCGATCGTGTCCTCGATCGCGAAGCTGTTGAGGTCGAGTTCTTGTGCCAGCGCTGTCAGATCGTCGTGAGATGGGCAGTCGAGATCGGCCCAGATGAGCGTGTCGGCGCAGTCGAGATGATCGGAGATGCCGTCGATCGAGAAGCCGTCGACCTTCTGGCCCTTCTTCCAGATCTGGCCGCGAATGCGTGTTCCGCGATCCGGATCCGATGTGCCCACCATGGCATCATCGTGCCACCACCTGCGCGGTGGGCGGCGGTGCGGCTGGCAGGATCGGCGCATGGCCTCGCGCGTTCCCTCACTCACCGGCGTGCGCACGATCGCCGCGCTGTCGGTGTGCCTGACCCACGCCGCGTTCTGGACCGGGCACTACACAGACGACTACGTCGGCCGACTGTTCGCGCGCTTCGAGATCGGGGTCGCGATCTTCTTCGTGCTCTCGGGGTACCTGTTGTTCACGCCATGGGTGCGGGCGGCGCGCGAGACCACCCGCGACACGCAACTGCCAGGCGTCGGACGCTACTTCTGGCACCGGGCACGACGCATCCTGCCCGCGTACTGGATCACCGTGGTCGGCGTCTATCTGCTGTACGCGATCGCCCCGCCCGGCGGCGAGGCGTCACCGACCGGCACCGGCTGGTCGGGCTTCCTGCGCAACATGACGCTGACGCAGGTGTACGGGTTCGGGCACCTGCACTCCGGGCTGACACAGATGTGGAGCCTAGCCGCCGAAGTCGTGTTCTACCTCGTCCTGCCGCTGATCGGCTGGGTCGTCGTGGTCGGTGTGATGCGTGTGTCGGGCAGGCGCGGCGGGTGGCGACCGGATCTTCTCATCGCGGCGCTGGTGCCGTTGTTGCTGGTCAGCCCGGTGTGGTCGGTCATCGTCGCAGGCAGTGCGGGGGTGAATCCGACAGCACGACTGTGGGCGCCGGCATTCTTCGGCTGGTTCGTCGGCGGCATGTTGCTCGCGGCCTGCGCACCGCTGATCCGCCGGTGGAACACCACCGCGTGGGTGGGCATCGCGATCGCCGCGTTTCTGGTGTCCGGGGGCTCGATCGCGGGCGAACCGACGATCACCCCGACGACGGGGTCGGCGACGATCGTCAAGCACGTGCTGTATCTGGTGATCGCCGTCGGTCTCGTCGGCCCGCTCACCGGCGCCGATCAGCGGTCCTGGTGGGCGCGGGTGTGTGCCAGCCGACCGATGGTGTTCCTCGGTGAGATCTCCTACGAGCTGTTCTGTGTGCACGTCATCGTCCTCGAGGTGGTCATGGCCGCGCTCGGCTACCACGTGTTCAGCGGAAACGTGCTGATCGCGTTCGGTCTCACCGCGGTCATCAGCGTCGTGCTTGCGTGGGCGCTGCACCGTGTGACGTCGCCGCTGTGGCGTGCGCGGACACCCGGGACCGTCGGTTCCCGCAGGTAGCATGGGTGAGCAAGACGGCGCAGAGGCAGCATGGCCGACAAGCAGGGTCACGAGGCGGGAACATGATCGACGACGGCGGAATGCGGGGAGCGGCACGGATCAGCGGTCCGAGCAGCGGCGAGATCCGGCAGTGGTGTGACCGGTCGGCGATGCCCGGTGAACGGCCGGAACTGTCCGATGTGGCCGCGATCCTGGTCGCCTCGGGTTATCTCACGCCGACGGGCCGGGCGATCGTGATCCGCCGCGTGTCCACAGGTCTGCCGTTGCCAATCGTGCCGGGTGGCTTCGGCGAGATGCGACGTCTGCAGCGAGCGATCATCCAGCTCGAGGCGCAGCAGTCGGGGCCGATGGTGCCCGGTGTGATCGCCGCGGTGATGCGTAACCGGCTCAACGGTCTGGTCCGACGACGCGAGGACGCACACAAGGCGTTCGTCACCGGCAAGGGCGTCTTCGCCGGCAGCACGCGCGCCGTCCGCCGCGAACGCCGCGAGAACGTGTATCTCGAACTCGACGAGCGCGAACGGCTCTTCGCCGGCCTGCTGTGCACGCCGACCCCCAACGTGGGCACGATGCGCGCCGTGCGCCGAGCCGGCACTGTTGCGGTTGAGCGCATCGCCGGTGTCGTCGGGCAGGTTGCGGCGCGGTCCGGGAATCGTCAGGTCGAGCAGTGGGCCGAACAGGTCACCGCGGCCACCGACCGCGACACCCAGGCGCCCGCGGTGCCCGGGTCGGCGAACTTCGTCGACGGATACGAGACGTTGCTGTTCATCGCCGGCCACTACTACGACCGGATCATGACCAATCCCGCTTGGCGCTCAGACCATTTCGCGGTGCAGCGCACGCAGGTGAACCTGCACTCCGAACTCGCCGAGATCGCCGCCGACGTCATCGCCTTGCGTGCGGTGCGCGTCGACCTGGACCGGGCCAAACGCAATGGTGGCTTCGACCGGGCCTTCGCCGAACAGATCGACCGCCGCGAAACCACGCTAAGGCCGGTGTGGTCCGAGCTGATCGATCGGGTGCAGGCGTTGTCCGACGTGGCCCACGTCGTCGAGTCCGCGGCAACGGAATTGCGGATTCTGGCCGAATACAACAAAGCCGCGACCATCGACGATCGGATCGACGCTCTGGTCGCCCGGTCCGGTGATCGCGAGATCTCCATGGACAACGCCAAACGACTGTCCGAACAGGTCCGCAGTGGTGAGGAGCAGCTACGGATCTATCGGGATGTCTTGCAGGGAAACATCTCTCGTCTCTCACCAGCGGTTCCCAGGGAACTCCCCGCACGGTACGAACCGTCCTGACCCCCGCGGTCGCTCAACCGCGGTCACCGTGACCAGGTGCGTAAGTAACCCTTCTCGGTATCGGTGAGTCGACGCAAACTGTGCGCCTCGACGTCGACGACGGCCATCTGAGTGCTCGCAACACACGCCGGTTTGCTCATCGGATCGGCATGCGCACCCCGGATCTCATAGCCGATGGTGAAGTCGACGGACCGAAAACCCTTGATCCACATGCCGATGCGCAACGGCGAGTCGTCGTGGCGGAGCTGGCTCTGATATCGGATCTCGACGTGCACGATCATCGCGCTCTTGATCAGCGGGGTGTACTCCTCGCCCGCGGAGAGCAGCCACGCGATCCGGGCTTCCTCCATGAGCGTGACCATCCGGGCGTGGTTGATGTGACCAAAAGCATCCATGTCCGACCAGCGCACGCCGACCTCCGCGGTGAACGCGAATTCGTGTGCGCCCAAACCGCTCTCACCTGCGGTGTTTACTGAGTTGCGGCCGGTGTTTGCGGTACTCACTGACCCACGCTCCTGAATGCCGGCTGTGAAAACACGTTCGGGTCTTCACGCTTTTGTTACCCGCTAGTAGTCTTCCATCCGCGCGGCGTCCCCGATAATGGGGGCGGTGTACCTGCGAAGTGCGGTACCGCAATGCGTTCGTGGGCTACCGCCGTCGGCGGGTGGGATGAGGTTATTGATGATGGGCACAAGGCGAGTGGCCGCAATGGTGGCGACCATACTCGGCGTCGGCGTCCTGGGTGCGGGTTTGTTCGGTCCAGCAGTGGCGGAAGCGGCGCCACGCGTCGAGGCACGCATCGTCACCACCAAGCCGATGAGCGATTTGCGCACCGACGTCTGGGTGGATTCCCCGTCGATGAAACAGCGCATCAAGGTCAGCGTGCTGACCCCGGCGTACTCCAGTGGCCCGCGCCCGACGGTCTACATGCTCGATGGCGCCGGTGCCGACGGCGACGTCAGCGACTGGATCACCAAGGGCCACGCCGGCGCGTTCTTCGCGAACAAGAATGTCAACGTCGTCCTACCGGTCGGTGGAGCGGGCACGTTCTACACCGACTGGCAGCATGCCGACCCCAAGCTGGGTAAGCCGATGTGGGAGACCTTCCTCACCAAAGAACTTCCCCCGCTGATCAATTCGCGGTTCAACGGCAACGGCCGCAATGCGGTGATCGGGTTGTCGATGGGCGGACAGGCGTCGTTCGCGCTGGCCATCCGTCATCCCGAGCTGTATTCGGGTCTCGCGTCGCTCAGTGGGTGCCCGCCGGTGTCCGGAGCGGCCAACGAGGCCTACGTGCGCACCACCGTCGGTCGCGACGGCGGCGACGCCACCAACATGTGGGGCCCGTTCGGGTCCGTCGGCTGGCAGGCGCATGACCCGAGCCTGCATCTGAACGCGTTGCGCGGTAAGGACATCTTCATCTCCGCCGGCTCCGGTGCCATCGGCCCACTGGACATCACGCGTCGCATCGAGCCCGACGAAGGTCCGCCAGTAGCGGTCACCGCGTCGTCCTCGGCGCTGGAGGCCGGTGCCTACCGATGCTCATTGGAGTTCGCGTGGGATCTGCGCACCCACAACGTGCCCTACACCGACGGCTTCCGCCTGATCGGGACGCACACCTGGGCCTACTGGGAGCAGGATCTGCCCGCCGCCTGGGGAACGGTCTCGCGGCACCTGTACTGAGCCGCCTGCCGCAACAGACCTCAGTCGGCGCGGATCCACCGCTCGGCGAAGGCCAGGAAGCTGTCGTTCTCGTCGAGATGGGTGACGGTGACCCGCACGCCGTCGTCGGCGAATGGCCGCACCACGACCCCGGCGTCGATCGCCGCGCGCGCGAACTCTGACGACCTCTCGGCCAGGTCGAGCCACACGAAATTCGCCTGCGAGTCGGGTACCCGGTAACCGGCGGCGCGGAGCCGCTCGGTGACCCGCCGACGTTCGGCGACCACCGCATCGGTGCGCTCGAGTAGTTCGTCGCCGGCCTCCAGGCAGGCCAGAGCTGCGGCCTGCGCGACGCTGTTGACCGAGAACGGCACATGCGCCTTACCCAGGCTGGTGATGATCTCCGGATCGCCGATCGCGTACCCGACGCGCAGGCCGGCGAGCCCGTACGCCTTGGAGAACGTGCGTAACGCGACCAGGTTCGGGAACTCGCGGCGCAACTCGAGGGCGTCGTAGGCGTGGTCGTCGTCGAGGCGGGTGTACTCGAGGTACGCCTCGTCGAGGGCGACGACGATGTCCGACGGCACCGACTGCAGGAAGGCGCGCAGATCGTCGGCGGTGACCACGGTCCCGGTCGGGTTGTTGGGGTTGCAGACGAAGATCAGGCGGGTGCGATCGGTGATCGCGTCGGCCATGGCCGCAAGATCATGCACGTCGTCGCCGGTGAGAGGCACCTGAACCGGCATCGCCCCGACGAGCCGCGTCGCGAGGGGATAGGTCTCGAAGGAGCGCCAGCCGAAGACGACCTCGTCGCCGGGGCGGCAGGTGATCAGGATCAGGTTCTGGCAGAGGATCACCGATCCGCACCCGACCTGGATTTCCTCAGGACTGACGCCGAGGTTCTTGGCCAACGCGTCGGTCAACTCGACCATCCCGTTGTCGGGGTATCGGTTCACGCCGGCCGCGGCATGTGAGATCGCTTGCAGAACCGAGGGGAGCGGACCGAAGGTGACCTCGTTGCTGGCAAGCTTCACCGCGTCCGGGAACGTCTTGCCGGGGACGTAGACGGGCAGGTCGGCGAGGTCGGGACGGATGCGAAAGGTCACCGTCCAACTGTAGGTCCACGGTCGTGGCGGACGGTGCCCGGACCCGGCGATCCGGCTCTGACCGCGCGGTTTGCTTCTGCCGCCGGGCGGTGTGTAATCTTTCGCTTCGGCAGTTCGAAAGGACTCCGCTAGGAGGCGTGCCAGAGCGGCCGAATGGGACTCACTGCTAATGAGTTGTCTCGCTAAAACGGGACCGGAGGTTCAAATCCTCTCGCCTCCGCCGACCGCAGTCGCGCCGACCGCGGTGACAACTGAACAGCACGACAGCTGAACAGCATGACAACTTAATATTCACGCGCCCGTAGCTCAACGGATAGAGCATCTGACTACGGATCAGAAGGTTTGGGGTTCGAATCCCTACGGGCGCACTCTCAAGACCCCGCCACCAGCGACAACGGTGGCGGGGTTTTTGTCTCCCACATCACCGTCGGATGTCAGCCTGGTCACCGTTTCGCCGCCTTTGGGTGGAAAAGGTCGTAAATGGTGTGCACTGAAGTTGCTCAAGTTCTGCCAGTGACGTGTGTGCTCACCCAACCACCTCGAGAGGCTGTCATGATTTCTGCTCCGTTCACCAAATACGCGGCCGAATTGTTCGGTACATTCTGGCTTGTCCTCGGAGGTTGCGGAACCGCGGTCTTCGCTGCCAAGCAAGTCGCCGAGGGGGACGACAAGGGGACGCTCATCCAGGTGGGTGTCGGCTATCTGGGCGTCGCGCTGGCGTTCGGACTGACCGTGGTCACCATGGCCTACGCCCTCGCCCACATCTCCGGGGCGCATTTCAATCCGGCGATCTCGCTCGGCGCTGCGGTGAGCGGGCGACTCGAATGGAAGGATCTGCCCGGCTACTGGATCGCTCAGGTCGCCGGTGGTCTGCTCGCCGGTCTCGCGATCTATGGGATAGCGCAGGGCAGACCCGGCTGGACGGCCACCGGCAACATGGCTGCCAACGGATACGGCGACCACAGTCCGGGCCATTACACGCTCGCCGCGGTCCTGATCGCCGAGATCCTGCTGACCGCGTTCTTCCTCATCGTCATCCTCGGCGCGACCGATGGCCGGGCGCCGAAGGGATTCGGGCCGTTGGCAATCGGCTTCACCCTCACACTCATCCACCTGGTGTCCATCCCGATCTCCAACACCTCGGTGAACCCGGCACGCTCGACGGCGGTGGCGTTCTTCAACGGCGACGGCGCGCCCGGCCAACTGTGGGCGTTCTGGGTCGCCCCACTCATCGGGGGCATCGTCGGCGGACTGATCTATCCGTTGCTCTTCGAGGACGGCAAGTTCAAGTACGGTGCGTCGGCGCGTGAGGAGACACCGGTCGCCTGACCGCGTCGGCCGCGGCGAACGCGGGCAGTTGACGAAACTCCGCAACCGGCGAAATCGGACAGCCGCTGCGAGAATCACTGCCCATGGAACTGTTGATCCTGGTGCTCGTGGGTGCCGTCATCATCACCGCGATCGCCGACCGGCGCGGCATGCAACCCGCGTTGATCATCGTGGTGGTCGCGCTGGCGGTCTCCTTCGTCCCGGGCATGCCGCATGTGGAACTCGAATCCGAGATCCTGCTGACGGTCGTGCTGCCACCGCTGCTGTACTCCGCAGCGCTGGGCTTCTCGGTGCCGAGCTTCGTGCGCAACATCAAGCCGATCCTGGGGCTCGGGGTGGCGATGGTCGTCATCACCGCCTTCGCCGTCGGGTGGATCGCGTCGTTACTGATCCCCGAGTTCACCTTCGCGCTGGCGTTGCTGCTCGGGGCGATCGTCGCACCGCCCGACGCGGTCACCGCGGTGGCCATCGGACGCAAGCTCGGACTGCCGAAGCGGTTGATGGCCATTCTCACCGGCGAGAGTCTCGTCAACGACGCCGCGGCGCTGTCGCTGTTCGCCATCGCGATCTCCCAGATCGCGTCCACCCACGCGTTCATCGACAATCCGCTGGCGCTCTTCGGCTACAACGCGATTCTCGGTCCCATCGTCGGCGCCGTCCTCGGCTACCTCACCCTCTGGATTCGAAGCCACCTGCGCAACCCCGCACTGGAGACGGTGCAGGGCTTCGTCGTTCCGTTCGCGGCGTTCCTCGCCGCCGAACACATGCACGCCTCCGGGGTGCTCGCGGTGGTGATCGCCGGCTTCGTGGTCGGGTCGGGGTCGGTGCACGCCGGCTATCAGACGCGGCTGCAGGAACGCTATGTGTGGAACTCGGTCGACGTGTTGCTCGAGGCATTTGTGTTCGCCTACATCGGGTTACAGATGAGGTTCATCATCGAGGATCTGCGCGAGGCGCGAGAATCGTTGCTACAGATCACCATTGCCTCACTCCTCGTGCTGGCTGTGGTGCTCGTCATCCGTCCGCTGTGCGTGTTCGCGATGTTCGGTCGTGGCGTCGTCAGCCGCCACCTCGACGCCACGGTCGCGGTGGAGATCCAGCCCACCCCGCGCCGCGGCGCCGCCGGCCGCCGCGACCCCGCGCAGGCGCCGGAGTGGTGGCGGCGCCTGCGCGAACGCATCGACAACCGGCCGCTGACCTGGCAGGAGTCGACGGTGGTCGCCTGGACCGGCATGCGCGGCGTGGTCTCCCTCGCGGCCGCCTCCGGCATCCCGCTGACCGTCGCCGACGGCAGTGCGTTCCCCGAGCGTTCGGCCATCCAGGCAATCGCGTTCGTCGTGGCCGTCGGGACCATCCTCATTCAGGGCCCGACCCTGCCCTGGCTCATCAACCGGCTGCAGCTGCGCAACGAGGACGAGGAACGCTACGACCACGAGCAGACCGCCCGCGCCGAGGCCATCGTGCACGGCGCGGCCGACGAGGTCATCGCGGGCTTCGTCGACAACCCGCCCACCGACCTCGACGAGGTGACCGTCGACTTCATCAAGGAGACCGTCGCTCGACAGTCCCGCGACGCCGAGGAGATGCCCGACCCCGACGCGCACACCGCGCGTACCGACGCCTTCGCAGCCCTGTACCGCAGCGTGCTCTCGGCCCAACGCGACGCTCTCGTCGCGGGCAGAGAGAACGGGCATCTCGAGGACGAGGCCGTCCGCGCCATGCTCGATCGCCTGGACCTGCAGGAAGCAGGCCTCACCGCCCGACTCGAGAGCCGCCTCTGAGAAGTCGTCAGTAAGGTCGAAGGTGCACATGGTGGATACGGGTGCGCCGGCTCGGCGACCCGCGGTGATCGGGAGTGGCGACATGGGACAGCCCACCGGGCAACGGCCCGACGGCGCCGACGATTACCGCATCCCGCTGTTGCCGGGCAACTATCCGCCGCTCGGCTACTCCGACCGTGGACTCCCTCGCTACACCGCCGCCGACCTCGCCGCCCGCGGCGCACCGCAACCCGGTCCCCGCCACGACGTCGCGCAGGTGCCGTCGTCGGACGGCCGGGGTGGGGTCGGCATGAGTGCGGCCAATACAGACGCCGAGCCACCGCATTCTCCGCAGCGTCCGCGCCGCTCCGGGGAAGAGCGTGAGGTCGGCGCCACCGTCGTCATCTTCGCCGTCGTCGGCCTGGTGATCGTGGGACTTGTCGTCTTCGGCGTCCGCTCGCTGCACCAACAACAGAACCCGACCATCACCCTGCCGACCGCCGACCCCACCGACACCTACTCGCTACCGGTGTTGCCCACCCGGCCCGGCCTGCCCTCGCAGCCCGGCGGCGACCAGCCCGGCGGTGGTTCGGGTACGACGCCGGGCGCTCAGGTCACCTACACCGTCACCATCAACGGCGTCGGGACCATCCTCTACGTCGACGACGTCGGCGTCCGGACCGACTTCACCCCGCCGGCGAACTGGACGGTCACCTTCGCCGCGAGCCGCAACCCGCTGCGACTGTTGGTCGTGGCCGGCGACGGATCCTCGGCGCACTGCACGATCACCGTCGCCGGCCGACCGGTCGCCGACGACAGTGTCGAGGCCTCCTCGACCCGGCGAACGGCCACGTGCATCGCCTGACCCGCGGGTCATATCGGGGTCCTCGGCGTGTGTCGGCGGCCCGAGGTCGCTACCGTATGTGTGTGAGTTCCCCGCAAGCAGCCCCGCAGGCGTCGGCGAGCGACGCCACCGAGTTCAAGACCATGATCACGTGGCGCGGTGTCGACACCGAGCGCCTCGAACAGGTCCGCCTCAACGTCCAAGGCGCTCGGGTCAAGGCGTACGGCCGCATCATCGCCGCGGCGACCGCCGACCACGACGCGTTCTCCGCGTCATACGAGCTGGTCACCAACGATGCCGGCGTCACCAAGCGGCTGTCGATCCACCTCGTACAGGCCGGCGGTGAGACGCAGCTCGGAATGGCTCGCGACGAGGAGAACACCTGGCTCGTGCAGACCGGGGGCGAGACCGTCCGCAAGGATTTCGGTGGCGCCGAGGACGTCGACCTCGCTCTGTCGCCGATGTTCAACGCCCTGCCCATCCGCCGCCTGCATCTCACCGCGGCCGACGCATCCGACACCGTCGAGGTCCCTGTCGTCTACGTCTATCTGCCGACGGCGGTCGTCGAACCGGCCACCCTGCGCTACACCCCCGGCCCCGCCGGGATCGGCGTGTCCTCGCCGGTCGCCACCTCGACACTGACCGTCGACGACAACGGCTTCGTCATCGACTACCCGGGACTGGCCAGCCGCGTCTGACCGGGGCGATCAGCCCAGCCACACTCTCCCGCGGTGCGCCTGGCGGCGCATCTCCGCCTGCCAGCCCGCGGCGCCCGGCTCGACGTCGGTGATCGCCACCCGCGGCGCATTCGCCATCGCCTCGTAGGCGTGCCGGGCGCGGTAGCCGTCGTCGATCAGCACCTGCGTGGTGCCATGATCGCGGAGTTCGTCGCGCGCCGCGGTCAGCCGGTCGATCACCTCGCTGAGCGCGTTGAGTACCGCGATGCCATTCGCCTCGATCATCGCCCGCTGCAACTGCGGAGCGGTCCCGGCAACACGGGTGCCGTCGCGGAAACTGCCCGCGGCCAGCCGGATCGCCAACTCGCTCTCCGCAGCACCGACCGCCGCCGTCGCAGCAGCCGTCAGATGCGGCACATGCGAGATCGCAGCCACCGCGCGGTCGTGCGCGTCGTTGGCGGCGGGCACCACCGCGGCACCCAGCGCGCGCGCCAGCCCGGCGACGAGCCGCCAGTCGTCGGCGTCGGTGGTGTCCTCGGTGGTCACCATCCACATCGCGTCGGTGAACAGGTCGGGATCGGTGGCCTCCCAGCCCGAGTGACTCGAGCCGGCCATCGGATGCCCGCCGACATACCGGGCGTCGGGGAACAGGCGCCGAAAGATCTCGGCGACGGGGGTTTTCACGCTGATGACGTCGGTGATGAGGCAGCCCGCCGCATTCTCGGCGATCGCCGACACGATCGGTTCGATCGTGGTGACCGGGGTCGCGAGCACGATGGCGGCGTCGGTGTCGGCGGCGCGGCGCAGCGTCGCCACGAGATCGGTGGATGCGTCGTGGCCGTCGGCGCGGGCCTGCTCGACGGTCGTCGACGAGCGGTTGTAGCCGAAGGTGGAGGCGCCCGACGCATCGAGTGCCCGCATCATCGACCCGCCGATGAGGCCGAGACCGAGAATGCAGACCGGGGTGGAGCGGATGTCTGTCACCATCCCAGATTTCCACATCGCCGTGGCGCGGGTAGGACTTGGGGAGTATGCCCCCGACGGGCTACCGTGACCTGCATGGCAGGTGCCGGCGCGGGAGTATCGGGTTCCAACAGCAACGACGTCGTCGACGGCGTGGAAGGTTTCGCTGTCGCGGTGGTGCGCGAGGATGCCGCCTGGAAGGTCACCGCCCTCAAACCGGACGCCCTCACCGACCTCGATGCCGCCGAACGGCAACTGCGTGATCTGCGGTCGGCGGGCGCGGTGTTCGGTCTGCTCGACGTCGACGAGGAGTTCTTCATCGTCATCCGGCCGGCACCCGGAGGTGCGCGGATGCTCATCTCCGACGCCACCGCCGGCATCGACTACGACGTGGCCGCCGATGTGCTCGACGCCCTGAACATCGACGTCCCCGACATCGACCCCGACGAACTCGACGACGTCGACCCGTGGGAAGAGGGTGACCTCGGCATCCTGTCCGATCTGGGCCTGCCCGACGCCGTCATGGGCGTCATCGTCGGCGACACCGACCTCTACGCCGACGAGCAGATCGGGATGATCGCCGCGCGGCTCGGCTTCGCCGACGAACTGTCCCGCGTGCTCGACTCACTGGGGCATTGAGCTCCGCGACTCCCGCCGGCGCCGCGCAGATGCGGGTGTGGGAGTCGATGATGAACGCCGCCCTCGACGCGGCGACCCTCTCCGGTGACGACGACGTGCCGATCGGCGCCGTCGTCTTCGACCCCGCGGGTGTGGAGCTCGCCCGCGCAGCCAACCGGCGAGAGGCCGACTCGGACCCGACCGCGCACGCCGAGATCCTGGCGTTGCGTGCGGCGGCCGCGGCCTTCGGAGACGGATGGCGACTGCCCGGATGCACCATCGCCGTCACCGTCGAACCGTGCACGATGTGCGCCGGAGCCATCGGCCTCGCCCGCCTCGACACCCTGATCTTCGGGGCGTGGGAGCCGAAAACCGGTGCGGTGAGCTCACTCTGGGACGTGGTTCGTGATCCGCGGCTGACCCATCGACCACAGGTACGCGGCGGCATCCTCGAACAACGGTGCCGAACGCTGATGGTCGACTTCTTCACCACCCGCCGTGGCCTGTGACTCTGTGGCAGATTTGACGGTGCACGACATCGGACGAATCCGTATTCCACCCCGAACCGCAGGAGGACGGCATGGCCGACGCAAGCGACAAGGTGAACGAGGTCATCGGTACGGCCAAGGAGAAGCTCGGTGAACTCGCCGACAACCCCAAGGTCGCCGAGGCCCTCGGCACGGCGAAAGAGAAGATCGGCGAACTCGCGGAGAACCCGAAGGTCAACGAAGCCCTCGACACCGCGAAGGAAAAGCTCGGTGAGCTTGCCGGAAACGAGAAGGTGCAGGGCGCGCTGGGCACCGCCAAGGAGAAATTCGACGAGCTGAGGGGCAAGTTGGGTAACTGACGCCACCGGTTGCCGGTCGGTACGGTGGAAGGCGGGGCAACCCCCCTCCCATGCGGCCCGTCGAGACCAGGCGTGGACGCATCATCCGATCGCCTCGACGTGCGCGCCGTGCGCGCACCCGGCAGAGGAGGCTCACCATGGCACTATCCGATGACGCCAAGAACAAGGCCGAAGAGCTCAAGGGACGCGGGAAGGAAGCCGCAGGCAGCCTGACCGATGACCAGGACCTCAAGAACGAGGGCAAGGGCGACCAGGCCGTCGCCCAGGGCAAGCAGAAGATCGCCGACGCGGCCGACGCCGTCAAGGGCAAGGTCGACGACATCAAGGACAAGCTCAGCGGCAACTGACACCCGCCGTGTGCCCGTCTGACCAGCCGATTTAAGGCCGGACACGGGCCTGCGGTACAGTCTTCGGCGGTGGCGTGTCCGAGCGGCCGAAGGTGCAGCACTCGAAATGCTGTGTGCGGTAACCCCGTACCGAGGGTTCAAATCCCTCCGCCACCGCCGGCAATGGCCCCCTATCCTCGCAGGTAGGGGGCCATTCTGCTGTCCGGGGAGGCTTGTGCCGTATTCATGGGTCACCAGGTGACCTCAAAGTACGGCACACCGCTTATGGCGGCCGTGTCTCTCGTCGATCGTTCGTGTGAATCCCATGGACCTGGGCCGATGACTGGTCGATGATCAACAGCATGAGCACTCCGCAGCAGCCGGGTAACGACCACAACCAGCCCGGACCGTCGAACGCGCCGACGACCCACTATCAGAAGCAGAGCCCGGTTCCGCAGAGCCCGGCGCTGCAGGGTAGGGCGCAGCAGGGTCAGGCAGCGCCGGGTCCGGACGGGCAGCGGACCACCGCGTACCAACGTCCGCCGGCGCCGAGGCCGACCGAGGCGCCGACGCGGGTGCACGCACGGCCACAGGTAGCGCAGCCGGCCGGTCCGCCGCGCCATATCGCACCGACCGCCCAGCCCGGCATGGGGCAGCAGCCGGCGACGGGGCAGCCGGGTATGGGGCAGTCGCAGGTACCGCCCGGCCGGCCGGGCCCGCCGGCACGGTCGGACGCGCAACCTCCGGCACCGGGCGGACAAGTACCGACCGGCCGCCCCGTCGCCGACGGCGCGGCGATGAAGAAGCGCAACCCGATTGCGGTGTGGATCGGCCTGCCGCTGATCACCCTGGGGATCTATTCGCTGGTCTGGTACTACAAGATCAACAAGGAGATGGCCGCCTTCGATCGGCGCAAGGAGATTTCGGCGGTCGGGCCACTGTTGGTGATCATCTTTCTCAGTTGGACGGTCATCGCCCCGATCATCAGCTTCCACAACACCGGCAAGCGCATCCGTGAAGCCCAGCGCTGCGCCGGACTGCCCGAGACGTGTAATCCGTTGCTGTGCTGCGTACTCGGCTTCGTCTTCGGTCTGCACACCTTCTACATGCAGAGCGAACTGAACAAGATCGTCGACCGCTACGGAGCCGAACCGGGCACGACGGTTCCGCTGTTCGCCTGACTCACAGAAACGATCCGGCTCCACCGACGAGGTCGAGGAGTGGTTGTGGGAAGAAGCCGAGCACGATCGTGACCGCCGTGCACAAGGCGATGGACGTGGTCGTCAATGCGCTGGGCCGCACCACATGCGGGGCGTCGACGGTGACGTCGGAGAAGAACATCGCCACGATGATGCGGATGTAGAAGTAGGCTGCGATGGCGCTGCTGATCACACCGATCACCACCAGAACCGAGCCGCCGCTACCCGAGACCGCGGCGAACACATCGAATTTCGCGATGAAGCCACTCGTCAACGGAATGCCGGCGAACGCCAGCAGGAACATCGAGAACATCGCTCCGACAAGCGGATAGCGCCTTCCGAGACCGGCCCACTGGTCGATGCCGGTGGCCTCACGCCCGGACAGGTGCGCTCCGGTGGCCCCGCCGATGCGCGCCGACCCGGTGAACGTCGTCGGCTCGCGAACCACCGAGACCGTGGCGAACGCACCGAACGTCGAGAAGGCGTACGCGGCCAGATAGAACAGGGTGGCGCTGACGCCCGCTTCGTCAAAGGCGATGAGCCCCAACAGGATAAATCCGGTGTGTGTCACCGAGGAGTAGGCGAGTAGGCGTTTGACGTCGGACTGGGTCACGGCCATCACCGCGCCGCCGAGCATGGTGACGATCGCCACCGCCCACAACACCGGTTTCCACTCGTCGGCGAGCGCACCGAAGCTTGTGTAGAAGACCCGCAACAGCGCGCCGAACGCGGCGATCTTGGTGGCCGCGGCCATGAACGCGGTCACCGGCGTGGGTGCGCCCTGGTAGACGTCGGGGACCCACGAGTGGAACGGCACCGCGCCGATCTTGAACAGCAACCCCACCGAGAGCAGCGCCAACCCGATCAGCGGGAGCAGTACCTCACCCGACGTTCCGGCGGCGGCGCGATCGACGCTGGTCCCGATGACGGTCAGGTCGAGCGAGCCGGTGCCGCCGTAGACGAAGGCGGCACCGAAGAGGAAGAACGCCGACGAGAAGGCGCCCAGCAGAAAGTATTTGAGGGATGCCTCCTGGGAGAGCAAACGGCGCCGCCGGGCCAGGGCGCACAACAGGTACAGCGGCAGCGAGAACACCTCGAGCGCGATGAACATGGTGAGTAGATCACCGCACGCGACGAACAGCATCATCCCGCCGACCGCGAGCAGGGTCAGCGGGAACACCTCGGTGGTCACGCCACCGGCGCGGGTCGCCTCGAACTCGTCGTCGGAATTCGGGGTACTCGCCCCCGACGGCGTGAACATGTCGGCGCGACCGCCGGCCAGCGTGGCCTGCGCAGCCGCACCCGGCCCGTCACTGACCCGGCGTCGTGCGGCTGGGTGTCTCGCCGAACGTGTCGACGGCGCCACGACCCGCTCGAGTCCCCGTTCGGCCATGAACGCCACGGCCAGCACGGAGATCACCAGCAACAGGCCCTGCAAGAACAGGGCGGGCCGATCGAGCACCACCGCCCCGGACACCGCGGTCCGCCCCTGACCGCCGTCGGCGGTGAGATGAACTGCCAACACGATGACCGCGATCAGCGCGGCCACCAGCCCCGCCATCGACAGCACCAGTTGGGCGCGCCACCGGCCGGCCCGTGGCGCGAACGCCTCGACCAGCACCCCGATGACGCCGACGCCGAAGACGATCAACATCGGTGACAGCAGAGAGTATTCGACGTCGGGCGGGGTGATGGCGGCCAGCGCTGTCGTGATTTCGTGCGCAGTGGTCACGTGTGCCGTGGTCACTTGCCACCTCCGGTGCTCGGGACCACCACGGCCGGTGCCGGGTCGTCGCGTCCCACGGTGGTCAGCGTGTGCGAGACCGTGGGAGTGATCAGATTCAGCAGCGGCTGCGGAAAGAACCCGAAGACGAGTAGCAGGGCGAGCAGTGGCGCCACGACGAGACGTTCGCGGCCGTGTAGATCAGGCATCGTCCGGCGGGCGGCGCCGGGACCCTCCACCGGTGTCGGTGGGCCACCCATCACGCGCTGATAGAGCCAGAGAATGTAGATGGCGGACAGGACCAGCGCGCTCGACGCCGCGATCGCGGCGACCGGGTACCGGGTGAAAGTGCCGATGAAAACCAGGAATTCGCTGATGAACGGCGACAGGCCGGGTAGCGACAGCGTGGCCAGCCCGGCGACGAGGAAGGTGCCGGCGAGGACCGGCGCGACCTTCGCGACGCCACCGTAGTCGGCGATCAGGCGGCTACCACGCCGCGAGACGAGGAACCCGGCGATCAAGAACAGTGCCGCCGTGGAGATCCCGTGATTGACCATGTACAGGGTGGCACCGCTCTGCGACTCGCTGGTCATCGCGAACACCCCGAGGATGATGAACCCGAAATGCGAGATCGAGGTGTAGGCGATCAACCGCATCATGTCGGTTTGTGCGATGGCCAGGATCGCGCCGTAGACGATACCGATCACCGACAACGCGATGATCAGTGGGGCAAAGGTTTTCGACGCCTCGGGGAACAGCTGCAGACAAAATCGCAGCATCGCGAAGGTGCCGACCTTGTCGACGACGGCCATCATCAGCACCGCCGACGCCGGGGTGGCCGCCACCGCCGAATCGGGCAGCCACGAGTGGAACGGCCACAGCGGGGCCTTGATCGCGAAGGCGATCATGAAACCGCCGAACAGCAATGCCAGTACCCCGGCGCTCGCGTCGAGGCGTCCGCCGGCCACCGCGTCGGAGATCGCCGGGAGACTGAAGGTGCCGCGACCGTCGGCGCCGATCCCCGAGCGCGCGGTCACCACGTACAGCCCGATCACCGCCGCGAGCATCAGCAGCCCACCGAACAGGTTGTACAACAAGAACTTCACCGCGGCGGCGGCCTGCATGCCACCGCTGCCGAAACCGCCGATGAGGAAGTACATCGGGATCAGCATGGCCTCGAACACGATGTAGAACAGCAGGACGTCGGTGGCGACGAAGCTCATCAGCACCATCGCCTCGACCGCCAGCATCAACGCGAAGTAGGTGTGCGGGCCCTTCTGCCGACGTCCACCCGAATGATCCAGGGAGCCTGCATGATCGGCGTCACGCCAGCCGGCCAGTACGAGGATCGGCATGAGCACGGTGGTGAGCAGGATCAGGACCAGCCCGATACCGTCGAGACCCAGTTCGTAGCGCGCGCCGAACGACGGGATCCACCGCACGTTCGTGACGAACTGATAGCGGGGGCCACCGGGATCGAAAGCGATCGCGAGCCCGACCGACACCACCAGCGCGGCTGCCGTGCCGAGTAGACCCGCCCACTTCGCGAGATCGGGACGCTGCGCCGGGATCGCGAGCACACCGACGGCGACCACCGCCGGTATCAGCCACAGGATCGTCAACCAGCCCATCGTCTACACCCCCCTGACCAGCATCAGCGCGGCCACCACGACGGTCGCCCCGGCCAGCATCGACAGCGCATACGATCGGACGAAACCGCTCTGCCACAGGCGTATTCGATTCGACGATGCGGTGACCAAGGTGCCGACGCCGACCCCGGCGCCGTCGACCCCCTCGGATTCGAGGACGTCGAGACCACGGGCGAGTGCCTGACCGGGCCGCATCAACACGCGCTCGTTGAACGCGTCGCCGTAGAGGTCGCGACGTGCCGCGACCGTCACCGCGGTGAGCTCGCGTGGCGCCGTCAGCGGGATTGGGGCGCGCCCGTATCGCGCCCACGCGACACCGATACCCGCCGCGACCACCACCAGGATGCCCACCGTCACCACCCAGCTGGGCACGGGCAGCTCGCTGTGATGCTCGCCGACGACGGGTGTCAGCCAGTGCACCAGCGCGTCGCCGCTGACCAGCAACCCACCCGCGGCGACCGATCCGAGTGCGAGCAGGATCATCGGGCCGGTCATCGAGGCCGGTGCCTCGTGCGGGTGTGCCTCAGGTGCCCAACGCTTTTCGCCGAAGAAGGTCATCAGCATGATGCGGGTCATGTAGAAGGCGGTGATGCCGGCTCCGAGCAGCGCGGCCCCACCGAGGAGGATCCCGCGCGCACCGCCGGCACCGAAGGCCGCCTCGATGATCGGGTCCTTGGAGAAGAACCCCGAGAACGGAGGTACCCCGATCAATGCCAGATACCCGAGCCCGAAGGTGACGAAGGTGATCGGCATGAGCGTGCGCAGCCCGCCGAACCGGCGCATGTCGGTCTCGTCGTTCATCGCATGCATCACCGAGCCCGCCCCGAGGAACAACCCGGCCTTGAAGAGCCCATGGGTGAGCAGATGCATGATCGCGAATGCGTAACCGGCCGGCCCCAATCCGGCGGCCAGCACCATGTAACCGATCTGGCTCATCGTGGAGGCGGCCAGTGCCTTCTTGATGTCGTCCTTGGCGCAACCGATGATCGCGCCGAACAGCAGTGTCACCGCACCGACGACCGCCACGGCCAGACGGGCGTCGGGGGCGATGTCGAAGATCGCGTGCGAGCGGGCGATCAGATAGACGCCTGCGGTCACCATGGTCGCCGCATGGATGAGCGCCGACACGGGCGTCGGGCCCTCCATCGCGTCACCGAGCCACGATTGCAACGGCACCTGGGCGGATTTGCCGCACGCGGCGAGCAACAGCAGGAAACCCAGTGCGGTCATGGTGGCGTATCCGGCGGCGTCGGCGCCGGCGAACACGGTGGTGAACGAGACCGATCCGAAGGTCGCGAACATGACCATCAGCGCGACCGCCAACCCGATGTCGCCGACGCGATTCACCACGAACGCCTTCTTCGCGGCGGTCGCCGCCGAGGGCCGCTGCTGCCAGAATCCGATCAGCAGATAGGACGCGAGACCGACTCCCTCCCAACCGAGATAGAGGCCGAGGTAGGAGTCGGCGAGCACCAGCACGAGCATCGCGGCCAGAAACAGGTTGAGGTAGGCGAAGAATCGGCGACGATCGGGATCCGAGGTCATGTAGCCGATCGAATAGATGTGGATCAGGGTGCCGACGCCGGTGATCAACAGGACGAAACACATCGACAGCTGATCGAGATAGAGCCCCATGTCGACGCTCAAGCCGCCGCTGCCGGCGCCGGCCGGGGTGATGTGCAGCCACGTGAACAGCACCTGGTGCACGGGACGGTCGGTGGTGGACCGGCCGAGCATTCCGACGAACAGCGCGATGCCGACGCAGAACGACGCGCCGGCCAGCACGCATGCGAGGTAATGCCCCCAGCGGTCGGTTCGCCTGCCCGCCAACAGCAGGACGGCCGCACCCAGTAGCGGCAGCGCGGGAACCACCCAGAGGATGCTCGCCGATGTGTCGGTGCTCATGCCGCCCTCCTCATCTCCCGGCCGTCCCTATCTCCGCAGCAGGGCGGCGTCATCGACCGAGGCGCTGCGCCGGGATCGGAAGATCATCATGATGATCGCGAGTCCGACGACCACCTCGGCGGCCGCGACCACCATCGTGAAGAACGCGATCACCTGCCCGTCGACGCTGCTCTGCATGCGCGCGAAGGTCACGAACGACAGGTTCGCCGCGTTGAGCATCAGCTCGACACACATGAACACGACGATCGCGTTGCGCCGCAACAACACCCCCGCCGCACCGATGGCGAACAGCAGGGCCGAGAGATACAGGTAGTTCTCGGGATTCACTTCGCCGTCCCCCGATCCGGTTGCCGGGCGCGCAATCGTGCGTTGACCGACAACTCCGACGGCGTGCCGTCGGGCAGCAGGGCAGGGATGTCGACGGCGTTGTGCCGGGCGAAGACTCCCGGACTCGGCAGCGGCGTGACATCGATGCCCTTGCGGAACCGCTCGACCGAGATCTCCCGCTGGGTCCGCTTCGGCCCGAAGCGTTCTCGGTGCGCGAGCACCATAGCGCCCAGCGTTGCGGTGATGAGAAGGGCGCCGGTGAGTTCGAACGCCCACAGGTAGCGCACGAAGATCAGTTCGGCGATGGCCTCGACGGCTCCGTTGCTCCCCGGTGGTCGCGCAGCCACCGCACCCGGCGGTGCGGTGATCGCGACGGTCGCCGTACCGATACCGCCACACAGCAACGCGCCGAACCCGATTCCCAACACCACCGCGGCAACCCGTTGTCCGCGTAGGGTTTCGACCAGTGAATCCGAGGAGTCCACGCCGATCAGCATGAGCACGAACAAGAACAACATCATCACCGCGCCGGTGTAGACCACCACCTGCACGACTCCGAGGAACAGGGCGCCCTGCGCGACGTAGAAGACGGCGAGCACGATCATCGTGGTGGCCAGGAACATCGCCGAATACACGGCCTTGGTGGCGAAGACCACCCCCAACGCGCCGGCGACGGCCACGACGCCGAGAATCCAGAACTGCACCGCCTCACCGGTGGAGGTGCGGGCGGCATCGGCGAGCACCGCATCGGTCAGTGCCGCACCCGAGTGCGCCAGGATCGTCGAGGCACTCACGGCCCGACCCCGGCGCTGGTGGTCACGGTGCTGGTGGTCCCGGCGGCGGTGGTCTCGGCGGCGGTGGTCTCGGCACCGGCGGACCGGCCGGTCACGGTGCCGTCGGCGCCCACGCGTCCCAGGTAGTAGTCGGCCTCTCGTGGTGCGGTCCCGGCTGCGGCCGCAGCGCTGACATCGTGCGGTGTCGGCTCGGTGCCCGCCGGTAGCGGCGCGAGCAACTGCTGCTTCTCGTAGATGAGGTCGGCGCGGTTGTCGTCGGCGAGCTCGTAGTCGTTGGTCATCGTCAATGCCCGGGTGGGGCAGGCTTCGATGCACAGGCCGCAGCCGATGCACCGGAGGTAGTTGATCTGGTAGACACGGCCGTAGCGTTCACCCGGCGAATAGCGCTGCTCGTCGGTGTTGTCGGCGCCCTCGACGAAGATGGCGTCGGCCGGGCAGGCCCATGCGCAGAGTTCGCAGCCCACGCACTTCTCGAGACCGTCGGGGTGCCGATTGAGTTGGTGCCGACCGTGATAGCGCGGCGCGGTGGGTTTCTTCTCCTCGGGGTACTGCTCGGTGACCGTCGGCGCGAACATCGACGAGAACGTCACCCCCATGCCGCTCAAGGGTTTGGGGGGCTTGAGGAAGTCAGGCATCGGTGGTCTCCTTCGCGGGGAGTTGGCCGGGTAGGGGCGGCACCGGGAAGCCGCCGGCCATCGGGTCGAACGGGATCTCGCCTCGGGACGCGGGGGTGTCGGGTACCGGGACGTGCGGTGGCGCGGGGCGGACGACGCGACGAACGAGCCAGAGCAACAGTAGGGTCACCACCAGCCCGACGGCCGCCGACACCAATGCCCGTGGCACCGTGTCGCTCGCGGAACCGAACGCGGCGCGGATTAGCGCGACGATCATCACCCAGGTCAACGACACCGGGATGAGGACCTTCCAGCCGAGGTTCATGAACTGGTCGTAGCGCAGACGCGGCAGGCTGGTGCGCAACCAGATGAAGACGAACATGAACACCCAGACCTTGAGGGTGAACCACAGGATCGGCCACCAGCCGGAATTGGCTCCGTCCCACAGACTCAGCGGCCACGGCGCCTGCCAGCCGCCGAGGAACAGGGTGGTGGCCAGTGCCGACACGGTCACCATGTTGATGTATTCGGCGAGCATGAACATCGCGAACTTCAGTGAGGAGTACTCGGTGTGGAAGCCGCCGACGAGTTCGCCCTCGGCCTCGGGGAGATCGAAGGGCGCGCGGTTGGTTTCGCCGACCATCGACACCGCGTAGATGACGAAGGACGGGAGCAACACGAGGCCGTACCAGTAGTTGTGTTGCCCGGCAACGATCTCCGAGGTCGACATGGTGCCCGAGTCGAGGAATACCGCGGCGAAGGTCAGGCCCATCGCGATCTCGTAGGAGATGACCTGTGCGGTCGACCGCAGACCGCCGAGCAGGGGATAGGTGGACCCGGAAGACCACCCGGCCAACACGATTCCGTAGACCCCGATCGACGCCATCGCCAGGATGAACAGCACCCCGACGGGCAGGTCGGTCAGTTGCAGCGGGGTGTGGTGGCCGAACACCGACACCATCGGGCCGAACGGGATCACCGCGAACGCCATGATGGCCGGGACCACGGCGATGACGGGCGCGATCAGGTAGAGGACCTTGTCGACACCGAACGGTGTGATGCCCTCTTTCAGTGCGAGTTTCACGCCGTCGGCCATGCTCTGCAGCATCCCGTGCGGCCCGACCCGGTTGGGCCCGAGTCGGGCTTGCATGCGGGCCATGATCTTTCGTTCGGCGAGGATCGCGACGAGCGGATTGGCCACCAGAAAGGCGAAGACCGCCACCGCCTTGATGAGCACGAGCCACCACGGATCGTGGCCGAAGTCGCCGAGATCGGGATAGTCGGTGGCTGCCAGGTTCACGACTGCCCTTCCGCCGGACGGATGGCGACGACGTCGCCGGATTCTGCATGGAGCTGCGAACGGACATGCGAGGACGCCGAATTGGTGGGCACCCACACCACGCCGTCGACCATGTCGGTGATCAGCAGCGGAAGCCGCAGTGTGCCCGAGTCGGTACCCAGCTCGACGTCGTCTCCGTCGGTGAGTCCGGCGGCGTTCGCCGTGGCCGCCGAGCATCGCGCGACCGACGGGTGCGCGGTGCCAGCGAGATACGGCTCGCCGTCTTGGAGTCGGCCGTCGTCGAGCAGCAGATGCCAGGTCGACAGAACCGACTCGCCGGGGCCGGGTGTGCGGGCAGCCGACTCCGGGGGTACCGGTATCTCCGGTCGAGAGCCCGTCCACGGGCCGAGGCGGCCCAATTGTGCTCGAATATCGGTGATCTCGCGGCAGTCCAGCGAGACACCCGCCGCCTGCGCCAGCGCGTCGAGGACCCGATGATCCGACAGCCGCCCGGTGTCGGCGAGGGCGGCGGGGAACGGGCGTGCCCGGCCTTCCCAGTCGAGGAACATCCCCGCCTTCTCCGTGGCCGCCGCGACCGGCAGCACCACGTCGGCGCGTTCGGTCACCGCTGATGTCTGGATCTCCAGGCTCACCAGGAATCCCACCGCGTCGAGGGCGGCGATCGCCGCGGCGGGGTCGGGGAGATCGGCCGGATCGACACCGCCTACGAGCAGCGCGTCGAGGCGTCCGGTCGTTGCGGCGGAGAGGATCTCACCGCTGTCGCGCCCAGGGATGGACGGGAGATCGCGCGCCTGCCAGAGTCCGGCGACCTGGAGTCGTGCGGTGGTATCGGTGACCGGCCGGCCGCCGGGCAGCAGGGTCGGCAGCGCGCCGACCTCCACCGCTCCGCGATCGCCGGCCCGACGCGGAATCCACACCAGCCGTGCGCCGGTCTTTTCGGCGAGCCGTACCGCCGCCGAGAGGGCGCCCGGTGCGCTCGCGAGGCGTTCGCCGACGATGATCACCGATCCCGAGTCCCCGAGCAACGCCGCGGTGGAGTCGTCATCGAGTACCGCGGCCTCGGCGCCCGGAACAACGGGCAGTACTGTGCCGCTGAGCTTTTCGATGCCTGGGCTGCGCCACGGTGCGATGGTGTGGACCCGCGTGCCCGTGGTGCGCACCGCGCGACGCAGTCGCAGGAAGACGATCGGCGACTCCTCCTCCGGCTCGAATCCGGCGAGCAGCACGTTCGGCGCCGCGACCAGGGCGTCGTAGGTGAGGTCGTCGGCGCGGGCGGCGACGTGCCGAGTGAGGAATGCGGTCTCCTCGGCGCTGTGTGGCCGGGAGCGGAAGTCGATGTCGTTGGTGTCGAGAACGGTTCGCGCGAACCGGACGTAGGCGTAGGCGTCCTCGGCGGTGATCCGGCCACCGGTCAGGACTCCGGCACGACCCTGGGCGGCCTGCAATCCGTCGGCGGCGGCGCGCAACGCCTGCGCCCACGACACCTCCCGCAGCTGTCCGTGACGGTCCCGGACCAGCGGTGTGGTGAGTCGATCGGCGTTGGCGGTGTAGGCGAACGCCCAGCGTCCCTTGTCGCAGTTCCACTCCTCGTTGACGGCGGGGTCGTCGGCGGCCAGGCGCCGCAACACCTTTCCCCGCCGATGGTCGGTGCGCTGGGCGCAGCCGCTCGCACAATGTTCGCAGGTGCTCGGGGTGGATACCAGATCGAAAGGCCGCGCGCGGAATCGGTAGGCGGTGCCGGTCAACGCACCGACGGGACAGATCTGCACGGTATTACCGGAGAAGTACGAGTCGAACGGGGTCCCGTCAGCGGTGCTGACCTGTTGCAGCGCACCGCGATCGGCGAGGTCGATCAGTGGGTCGCCGGCGATCTGGTCGGCGAAGCGGGTGCAGCGGGCGCACAGCACGCACCGCTCCCGGTCGAGCAGCACCGCCGAGGACAGCGGAACCGGTTTGGTGTAGGTGCGTTTGGGTCCGGTGAACCGCGAGTGTGGCCGCCCCGCGGTCATCGCCTGGTTCTGCAGCGGGCATTCACCGCCCTTGTCGCAGATCGGGCAGTCCAGCGGATGGTTGATGAGGAGCAGTTCCATCACCCCGCGCTGGGCCTTCTCGGCGATCTCCGAGCCGAGTTGGGTGCGGACCTCCATGCCCTCGGTGACCGTCGTGGTGCACGAGGCGAGCGGTTTGCGTTGCCCCTCGACCTCGACGAGACACTGCCGGCACGCACCGACCGGGGCGAGCAGCGGGTGATCGCAGAACCGGGGGATCTGGATGCCGGCACGTTCGGCAGCCCGGATCACCAAGGTGCCGGGCGGTACCCGCACCTCGGTGCCGTCGATGGTCGCGGTGACGAGTTCGACGGGTTCGGCGGACGAGGGCCGATCGGACAGTGCGGTCATCGGCTCGCTCCCGGGACGTACGGCGTGCGGTGGTCGGTGAAGACGGTCGACGCGGCGGGATCGAACGGGCAGCGCCCGCGCGCCTCCGGACCCGACCCGGTACGGGTGTGGGCGAGGAACTCGTCCCGGAAGTACTTGAGCGCCGACACGATCGGGCTTCCGGCGCCGTCACCGAGTGCGCAGAACGACTTCCCGACGATGCTGTTGGTGACGTCGGAGAGGACCTCGAGTGCCGCGGACATCTCGTCGGCGTCGAGGTCGCCGGACTCGATGGCACGCAACTGCTGCACCAGCCAGTAGGTGCCCTCCCGGCACGGTGTGCACTTACCGCACGACTCGTGTGCGTAGAACTCGGTCCAGCGCAGCACCGCCCGCACCACGCAGGTGGTCTCGTCGAAGATCTGTAAGGCCTTGGTACCCAACATCGATCCGGCCTCGGCGACGCCCTCGTAGTCGAGCGGGACGTCGAGATGATCGGCGGTGAGCATCGGCGTCGACGATCCGCCCGGCGTCCAGAACTTGAGGTGGTGCCCGTCGCGGACGCCCCCGGCCCGGTCGAGCAACTGCCGCAACGTGATACCGAGGGGAGCCTCGTACTGGCCGGGATGGTTGACGTGTCCCGACAGCGAGTACAGGGTGAATCCCGGCGACTTCTCGGTGCCCATCGCCCGAAACCAGTCGATGCCGTTGCGCAGGATCGCCGGGACGCTGGCGATCGATTCGACGTTGTTGACCACCGTCGGACTCGCGTAGAGACCGGCGACCGCGGGGAACGGCGGCCGCAGTCGGGGCTGGCCGCGACGACCCTCGAGCGAGTCGAGCAAGGCCGTTTCCTCACCGCAGATGTACGCGCCCGCGCCGGCGTGTACCACGAGGTCGACGTCGATCCCCGATCCGAGGATGTCACGCCCCAGATAGCCTGCGGCGTAGGCCTCGTCGACGGCCTGACGCAGGCGACGCAGCACCCCGACGACCTCACCGCGCAGGTAGATGAAGGCGTGGCGCGCCCGGATCGCGTAGGCCGCGATGATCGCCCCCTCCACGAGGGAGTGCGGAGATGCGAGCATCAGCGGCATGTCCTTGCAGGTGCCCGGCTCGGACTCGTCGGCGTTGACCACCAGATAGTGCGGTGGCGCATCCGGATTCGGGGCGTCCCCCTTGTCCTGCGGGATGAACGACCACTTCAGTCCCACCGGGAAACCCGCCCCGCCGCGCCCGCGCAATCCCGCCGACTTGACCGCCTCGATGACGGCGTCGGGAGCCATGTCCAGCGCGGCGCGCAGGCCCCGGTACCCGTTGTGGCGCCGATAGTTGTCCAGGGTCCACGACTCCGGCTCGGCCCAATGCCGCGACAGGACCGGCGGCGCTGCCGGCTCGGCTTCGATCGGATACTCGGTGGGCCCGGCATCACCTGCTGCAGTATCACCTGCGGTGGGCGACGCGACCTCTCCGACTCCGGCCAATACGGCTGCGGTGTCCCGGAATCCGGCCACCGCCCGGTCACTGCGACTGGGCGTGACCTCGACCCCGGCCCGCAGGTCCTCGACGAGTTCGACCACCGACTCCGGGGTCTGCTGGTCGAAGAACTCCCAGTTGACCATCACCACCGGGGCGAGATCGCAGGCCGCGTTGCATTCGAGGTGCTCGACGGTGATCCGGTGATCCTCGGTGGTCTCACCGGGTGCGACACCGAGGTGTTCACACACCGTGCGCAGGATCTCGTCACCACCGAGAACCCCACAGAGGGTGTTGGTGCACACACCGATCAGATACTCGCCGGTGGGCGTGCGGCGGAACATCGAGTAGAAGGTGGCCACCGCGGCGACCTGGGCGTCGGTGAGGTCGAGGATCTCGGCGCACAGTGCGATACCGGCGCGGGTGAGGTGTCCGTCCTGGGACTGCATCAGGTGCAGCAGGGGTAGCAGCGCCGATCGGGATTGCGGGTAGCGCGCGACGATCGGGGCAGCCGCCTGTCGCAGACGATCGGCGACGCCGTCGGGATAGGTTGCCGGGCCGTCGAACTCGATCGGTCCGTGCGGGCGTGCGACGCACGCTGCGGGTTCGGCCTGCGCACTACTGGTCGGGGTGGGTTCGGGTGGCGGTCCGTCGATTCCCAGCTCGAGGTACACCGGTTCGCTCATCGGTCCACGCCTCCCATCACCGGGTCGATGCTGGCCACCGCGGTGATCACGTCGGCGACCATGCCGCCCTCGCACATCGCCGCCACGGCCTGCAGGTTGGTGAACGACGGATCGCGGAAATGCACTCGGTAGGGCCGGGTTCCGCCGTCGGAGACCATGTGGACACCGAGCTCACCGCGCGGCGATTCGATCGCGACATAGCACTGGCCCGGTGGCACCCGCATACCCTCGGTGACGAGTTTGAAGTGGTGGATCAACGACTCCATGGATTCGCCCATGATCTCGGCGATGTGGGCCGGGGAGTTGCCGAGTCCGTCGGGTCCGAGCGCGAGATCGGCGGGCCAGGCGATGTTGGCGTCGGTCACCATCACCGGTCCGGGGCGCAGCCGTGCCAAGCACTGTTCGACGATCCGCACCGATTCACTCATCTCACGTACGCGAATCATGTAGCGCCCGTAGGAGTCGCAGGTGGTCTCGGTGATCACCTCGAACTCGTAGTCCTCGTACCCACAGTAGGGTTCGGTCTTGCGCACGTCGTGCGGCAGGCCGGTGGATCGCAGGACGGGGCCAGTGATGCCCAGCGCCATGCACCCGGTGAGGTCGAGGAAGCCGACGTCACAGGTGCGTGCCTTCCAGATGTAGTTGTCGGTCAACAGGTCCGAGAGTTTGGCCAGTTGCTCGGGCAGGGCGGCGACGATCGCGGCGATCTGCTCCACGGCGCCGTCGGGGAGGTCGGTGGCCACTCCGCCCGGCCGGATGAAGGCGTGGTTCATCCGCAGGCCGGTGACGAGCTCGAAGATGTCGAGGATCTGTTCGCGGATACCGAAACCGGAGAACATCGCGGTCACCGCACCGAGTTCCATACCACCGGTGGCCAGGGCGACCAGGTGGGAGGTGATCCGATTGAGCTCCATGAGCATCACCCGGATGACCGAGGCGCGCTCCGGGATCATCTCGGTGATACCCAGGAGCTTCTCCACCGCCAGGCAGTACGCCGTTTCGTTGAAGAACGGCGAGAGATAGTCCATGCGGGTGACGAAGGTGACGCCCTGAATCCAGTTGCGGTACTCCAGGTTCTTCTCGATCCCGGTGTGCAGGTAGCCGATTCCGCACCGTGCCTCGGTGACCGTCTCGCCCTCGATCTCCAGGATCAACCGCAGAACCCCGTGCGTGGACGGGTGCTGCGGACCCATGTTCACCACGATCCGTTCCTCACCGGAGTTCGCGGCGGCGCGCGCCGACACCTCGGAGACGATCTCGTCCCAATCCTGGCCGGAGACGGTGTAGGTGTGTTCGGGGCGTGCGGCGTGACTTGGCCGCGGGTCGAGATCGGTCATGAGTACGACCTCCGGCGATCGGGTGGTGCAACCTGGGTTCCCTTGTACTCCACCGGAACCCCGCCCAGCGGGTAGTCCTTGCGCTGGGGATGACCCACCCAGTCGTCGGGCATCGAGATACGGGTGAGCGCGCGGTGGCCGTCGAAGACGATGCCGAAGAAGTCGAAGGTCTCGCGTTCGTGCCAGTCGTTGGTCGGGTAGATCTCGCACAGGCTCGGGATGCGCGGGTCGGCGTCGGGGACCGCCACCTCCAGTCGCAGCCGCCGATTGTGGGTGATCGACGCCAGCGGATACACCGCGTGGAGTTCGCGGCCGGTGTCGTCGGGATAGTGAACCCCGTTGACGCCCAGGCACAATTCGAATCGCAGTGCCTCGTGGTTGCGCAGCGTCAGCGCGACGACGGCCAGATGTCGGGCGACGACGTACATCGTCATTTCCCCGGCGTGGATCTCCACCTTCTCGATGGCCTCGTCGAAACCCGGCCCCCCGCCCGCGTCGAGTGCGGCGGAGAGCGTGTCGGCGATGTGGTCGAAGTATCCGCCGTAGGGCCGGGTCGCCGCGGGCAAGGTGACCGTCTGGACCAGCCCGCCGTATCCGGACGTGTCGCCGCTGCCGTGCACCCCGAACAGGCCGTGGCGCACCGCGATCACCTCGTCGGGTGCGGTCGTCTCGTCGTCGGTCATCGCAGCAGGCCCTTCAGCTCGATCGTCGGAGTGGCCTGCAGGGCCGCCTGTTCGGCGGCCCAGATGGCCTCCTCGCGATTGACGCCCAGTGGCATCTCGCCGATCTTGCGGTGCAGGGCGAGGATGGCGTTGAGCAACATCTCCGGACGTGGCGGACAGCCGGGGAGATAAATGTCGACGGGCACCACGTGGTCGACGCCCTGCACGATGGCGTAGTTGTTGAACATGCCGCCCGAGCTGGCGCAAACACCCATCGCCAGAACCCATTTGGGCTCGGTCATCTGGTCGTAGATCTGGCGCAGCACTGGGGCCATCTTCTGACTGACCCGTCCGGCGACGATCATCAGGTCGGCCTGGCGTGGCGAGGCGCGAAACGCTTCCATCCCGAACCGCGCCAGATCGTAGCGACCGGAGGTGCTCGCCATCATCTCGATGGCGCAACACGCGAGGCCGAAGGTCGCGGGCCACAGCGAGCCCTTGCGCATGAATCCCGCCAGGTCCTCCACAGTGCTCAGCAGGAATCCACTGGGCAGTCTCTCTTCGAGGCCCATCGCCTACCTCCTCGCCGCGCCGGACGGGTCACGGGCACATGTGTGCCGAACTCGCTATCGGTGCGCTCCCTTGTGCTCGACTCGTGCCCGATCAGTCACGTCAGTCCCACCCCAAGCCGCCGCGGCGCCATTCGTAGGCGTAGGCGACGGACACGTTCACGATGAACAGGGCCATCGCCGCCAGACCGAACCAGCCGAGCCCGTCGAAGGCCACCGCCCATGGGTAGAGGAAGACGATCTCGATGTCGAAGATGATGAACAGCATCGCGGTCAGGTAGTACTTGACCGGAATTCTCTGCACCACAGTCTGTCTCACGTCCGAGAGGGTGGACGTCCCCGCTCCGCCGCCGATGGGCTCGATACCGCACTCATAGGCATCGAGTTTGGCGCGGTTGGCCCGGCGCGGCCCCACCGCCGAGGCGATGACGACCGAGAACACCGCGAAGCCGAGCGCGATCGCGCCGAGAACGAGGATCGGAACATAGGCGTTCATCGCCGATCGACTCCCTCCGTGCGCTCGCTCAATGGGTGTGAGCTGCTGGGTAGTAGCGGGGCTGATGTGAGCTACAACACAACCTTACAAGCGCACGACGTCGTGTCGAGACATTTGGGAGAGTTTTCGGACGGTCGTCCCGACCAGGAGTCGAAATGCCTGTTCAGGACCGTTGCTGCGAGAGCTTTCCGCGCAACATGTCGCCCAGGGCTGCCGGCAATTCGATCGGATCGACCGGAAGCGTCGCGGCGGCGTCGGCCCGCGACCAGTCGGCCAGCCACCGGTCGGCGGCGCGACCGATCAGCACGAGCGTCGGCGGACGCGGATCGTATTCGTCGCTCATCTGCTTGGCGATGCCCAGCCCACCCTCGGGCGAGGCCTCACCGTCGAGGATGGCGACGTCGACGTTGCCGGCATCGAGTTGGGTGAAGACCATCGGTCCGGTCGCCACTTCCAAGAAGCTCAACTCCGGCAGATCGGGCACGGGCCGGGTGCCCAGCGCGCCGATGACCTGGCGACGGGTGTCGGCGTCGTCGGAGTACACCAACACCCGCAACACCGAAGGTCGCTGGGGCAAAGCATCATCGGTGCTGGTCACGTCGTCGGTGCCGCTCACGGGATTGATGCTACGTCAGTGTTCGGTGGAGAACCCGGTACGACGACGATGCGATTCGAGGGCGAGCGTGACCAGGCGGTCGATGAGGTCGGGGTAGGGCAGTCCGGTGGCATCCCAGAGTTTCGGATACATCGAGCCCGGGGTGAAACCGGGAATGGTGTTGACCTCGTTGAGGAGCCAGCCGCGGCCGAACTCCTCGTAGAAGAAGTCCACGCGCGCCATGCCGGCGCAACGCATCGCCGTGAACACCTTCGCCGCGAGTTCGCGGACGTCGGCGGTGGCCTCCTTCGACAACGGTGCCGGGATCACCAGTTTCGCGGCGCCGGTGATGTATTTGTCCTCGTAGTCGTAGAATTCACTGCCCGGCATGATCTCCCCGGGCACCGAGGTCTCCGGTAGCGCATTGCCGAGCACGGCCACCTCGATCTCACGTCCGTCGACCATTTCCTCGATGACGACGACGTCGTCGTAGCGCAGCGCGAGATTGATCGCGGCGTCGAGTTCGGCGGCGTCGTGGGCCTTGGTGATCCCCACCGACGAGCCCATGTTCGCGGGCTTGACGAACAGCGGAAGCCCCATCTCCTCGATCGCCCGGAAGGCGATGGTGCGCGGATCGTCGACGCCATCGCGGAACTCCAGCCACCGGCACTGCGGAATACCGGCTTGCGCGGCAACCACCTTGGCCATCGCCTTGTCCATGCACACCGCGGAGCCGAGCACCCCGGCGCCGACATAGGGCAGCCCGAACAGCTCCAACATGCCCTGGATCGTGCCGTCCTCACCGTGCGGTCCGTGCAGCAGCGGCAACACCACGCCGATGGCGTCGTCGGACTGCCGGCGCAACTCGGCGAGCGGATCAACGGCCGTACCGGCGATCTCGAGTTCACCGGGCAGCTCGGTGCCCTCGGCGAGCGCGGCGATCACCTTGTCGTTGCGCACCCAGGTGCCGTCCTTGGCGATGCCGATCGGCCTCACCTCATACTTCGCGGGGTCGGCGGCGGCGATCACGTGCGCCGCGGTGACCCGGGAGACATCGTGCTCGGCGGACACACCGCCGTAGAGCACGATCAGACGCAGCAGGGGAGAGGCCATGGGGTCACGATAGCGTTAGGGCGTGCACATCCAGGTAAGTGAGATCGCCGACGCCGTCGGCGGAGAGCTGACCAACGGCGAGGACGTGACGGTCGACGGTGCGACCATCGATTCGCGTGCCGTCGCCGCCGGGCAACTGTTCGTCCCGATCGTCGCCGCCCGCGACGGACACGATTTCATCGGTTCGGCCGTCGCCGCGGGCGCCACGGCGTACCTCACCTCGCAGCCCCCGCGCACCGACGTCGCCGCCGCCGCGATCACCTGCGCCGACACCGCGGCCGCGCTCGCCGACGTCGGACGACTGGTGCGTCGCCGGCTGCCCGAACGGGTCGTCGGGGTGACGGGGTCGGTCGGCAAGACCTCCACCAAGGACCTGCTCGCCGGGGTGCTCGCGACGACCTTCGTCACTGCCGCCAGCGAGAAATCGTTCAACAACGAACTGGGCCTGCCACTGACGCTGGCGAACGCCCCCGACGACACCGAGGCCGTGGTCGTCGAGATGGGCGCGCGCGGCGTCGGACACATCGCCGAGTTGTGCTCCATCGCCCGCCCGACCGTCGGGATCGTCACCCGCGTCGAGGGCGTCCACCTGGAATTGTTCGGCGACATCGACGCCGTCGGCCGGGCAAAGGGCGAACTCGTCGAGTCGCTGCCCGCCGACGGCATCGCCGTCCTCAACGCCGACCACGAGCGCGTGATCGCGATGGCCGAGCGCACCTCGGCGCAGGTGCTGAGCTACGGGCTGACCCCGTCGGCCGACGTCAGCGCCACCGACATCACCGTCGACGCGGCCCTGCGTGCGTCGTTCCGGCTGCACACGCCGTGGGGGTCGACGCAGGTCAGTCTGGGTGCGCGCGGCGAACACCAGGTGTCCAACGCGCTGGCCGCGGCCGCGGCCGCCGGCGGGCTGGGGGTGCCCGTCGAGGTCATGGCCGACGGCCTGCTCGGTGCGGCGCTGTCGGGGTTGCGGATGGAACTGCACACCACCGACGCCGGTGTCACGATCCTCAACGACGCCTACAACGCCAACCCGACGTCGATGGCCGCGGCGCTGCGGTCGCTGGCCGCGCTCGACGGTCGCCGTCGGATCGCGGTGCTCGGCACGATGGCCGAACTCGGGGCAGACGCACCGGCCGCGCACGAGCAGATCGCGCAGCAGGCGCAGTCACTCGGCGTCGAGGTGATCGCCGTCGGCGAACCGTCCTACGGAACGGTGGCCCGGCACGTCGGCGACGTCGAGGCCGCCGTCGCCGCCCTCGACGACCTCACCGAGGGTGATGTGGTGCTGGTCAAGGGCAGTCGGGTGGCCGCGCTCGAGCGGGTCGCCGACGCGCTGGGGTGATACCGCTGCGAGAAACAGCTACGTCGTCTGCTTCTTCGCGGCGTTGGCCCGGATGATCTCGCGCAGGTAGGTCGCCAGGCCCGTCGCGACACCGTCGTAATGCTCGGTGAATCGCGGGTCGGCGACGTACATGTCGGCCAGGCACACCTGCATCTCGTAGCCGCAGTCGTAGAACTTCTCGATCGCGGCCCGATGCTGTTCGGCCAGGGCGTCGGCCTCCGCCGACCCGGGGCTCACACCGCGGCCCATCGCATCGGCCACGCCTGCCTCGAAGGCGTCGGTCTCCTTCTTGATCCGCCGCCAATCGTCCTTCGAGTATCCGGCGGTGCGCTGTTGGCTCTGCTGCCACGCAGCGGTGTCACCCCAACGTTCCTGTGCCTCGTCGGCGTACTCGTCGCCGAGCCAGTCGTCGCCGAAGATCTCGGCCTGCTCGGCCGCCGTCAGCGCGATACCGGTCTTCTTCGCAGTCATCATGTCCTCCACAGCCGCGACCATTCGGGTGAGGCGAGCGATACGGTCGTGCAGCAGATCACGCTGGGTGGAGAGGTGTTCCAGCGCGTCGGCCGACGGATCGTCGAGCAGGGTCGCTATCTGTTCGAGAGGAAATCCCAGCTCCCGGTAGGTCAGTACCTGATGGAGCCGTTCGACGTCGGCGTCGTCGTAGACGCGGTAGCCGGCATGGGTGCGCGCCGACGGCGTCACCAGGCCGATCTCGTCATAGTGGTGCAACGTTCGCACGCTGACGCCGACGAGCCGCGCCGTGGCGCCGACCGTCAGCACTTCGGGATGTCCTTCGCTCACTCCCCACACCTTCGGGTCTGACGTCACGTGAGGGTCAAGTCGCGCCGGTGGGCTCGGGACGCGGTTGGTCAGGGCGTGAAGCCAAGGACCTTGTCACCCGATTGGCAGGCGGCGAGGATGCCGCGGACCTCCGACGGGCCGCACGTCCAACCGGAGACCTTCTGCTGTTGGCCGGTCGCGATCTTCGGGCTGTACTCGGTGCCGATTTTCTTCGCGGTCTCGCAGTCGACGTCGCCGGCGAGCACGAGCACGCGCAATGCGCCGTCGGGGCCGGCCACGCTGCCGCAGGTCTTGCTCGTCGACGAGGTCGAGGCCGACTCGGCGCCCGAGGTCGCCTCGGTGGTGCGCGACTGCGGGCTCGGGCCCGCGACGACCGGCACGCTGGTGCTCGGTGTGGTGACCGAGGGGGCGGCGGAGGAGTCCTGCGCACCGGACTGCTGTTCGTCACCGCATGCGGCCAGCGACACCGTGGCCAGCGCGGCCATACCGCCGACCGCCAACGACCGGGCCGACCAGCGGGTCAAAGTGGGATGCGACATGGTCTTCACCGTAGCGAACCCGCCCCGGAGAACGAACAGACGACAACCGTCGGTTTGAGCTGCACGCTCATGGCCTGCGAAGATGCTCCGGTGAGTTCGCACGACACCTTCCGGATCGGCACCCGACTCCCCGGCACATTGGGGCGCACCGGTGTCATCACGACGCCGCATGGGGAGATCGCCACGCCTGCGTTCGTGCCGGTCGGGACCAAGGCGACGGTCAAGACCGTGCTGCCGGAGTCGGTGGCCGCGCTCGGGGCACAAGCGGTGCTGGCCAACGCCTATCACCTGTATCTGCAGCCGGGGCCGGAGATCATCGACGCGGCCGGCGGGCTGGGTGCGTTCATGAACTGGCGGGGCCCCACCTACACCGACAGCGGCGGCTTCCAGGTGATGTCGCTGGGCGCCGGGTTCAAGAAGGTCATCTCGATGGACGTGACCGGCGAGCAGGACGATCACAAGATCGCCGAAGGGCGCGAACGACTTTCCCACGTCGACGACGACGGCGTCACCTTCAAGTCGCACCTCGACGGCTCGTTTCACCGCTTCACCCCCGAGGTGTCGATGCAGATCCAGCATCAGCTCGGCGCCGACATCATCTTCGCCTTCGACGAGCTCACCACCCTGATGAACACCCGTGGCTATCAGGAGAATTCGCTCGAGCGGACCCGGCTCTGGGCGATTCGTTGTCTCGCCGAACACAATCGGCTCTCGGTCGAACGCAGCCACCGCCCGCAGCAGGCGCTGTGGGGCGTGTTGCAGGGCGCGCAGTACGAGGATCTACGACGCAAGGCCGCGCGGGATCTGACCGAACTGTCCCGCATCGACCGCGAGAACGGCGGAAAAGGCTTCGGCGGCTACGGGATCGGCGGTGCGTTGGAGAAGGACAACCTCGGCACCATCGTCGGCTGGGTCAACACCGAACTCCCGGAGAACGCACCCAAACATCTCCTCGGCATCAGTGAGCCCGACGACATCTTCACCGCCATCGAGAACGGCGCGGACACCTTCGACTGCGTCTCGCCGACGCGGGTCGCGCGCAACGGTGCCGTCTACACCCGCGATGGCCGGGTCAACATCACCAACGCGCGCTACCGCAAGGACTTCGGGCCGATCGACCCCGAGATCGCCAATTACACCTCGCAATACACCCGCGCCTACCTGCATCACCTGTTCAAGGCCAAGGAAGGGCTCGCGGCGACGCTGGCAACCCTGCACAACGTCTCCTTCGTCATCGACATGGTCGACGGGGCCCGCCGTGCCATCGAGAACGGCGACTACGAGGCGTACCGCGACGACTTCCTCGGCCGCTACTACGCCGGTCGCGCCGCGCGCTGACGGCGCTCTATCCTGACGCCGACAGCGCCCTTCCTGACGCCGACAGCGCCCTCGGGAACTCCGAGAGCGCCCGACCCGTTGGCTTTGCGTATCCTGTGAATCACCCCCGACCCGAGACCGAAAGCTCCGATGACCCGCGCGAAGCGCAAACGCAAGAAACCCCGACGATCCGGCCCCCATCCGGGGGCACCGTTTTCTGACCGAGCCGCGGTCATGTCCCCCGAGAGCGGGGCATCATGCTGCTGACATTGCTCGGGATCCTCATCGGCATCCTGGTGGTCTTTGCGATCACGGCGCTGACCGGCTACTTCGTCGCCCAGGAATTCGCCTACATGGCCGTCGACCGGTCCCGCCTCAAGGCACGTGCCGAGGCAGGTGACACCGCCGCAACCCGTGCGCTCGCGGTGACCCGACGCACGTCATTCATGCTGTCCGGCGCTCAGCTCGGCATCACCGTCACCGGTCTGCTCGTCGGCTACGTCGCCGAACCGCTCATCGGCAGCGGCTTCGGTGACCTGCTCGGCGACGTCGGGGTCCCGGTGTCGGTCGGCGTGGCCATCGGCACGATCCTCGCGGTGCTGTTCTCGACGGTGATCCAGATGGTCTTCGGCGAGCTGTTCCCCAAGAACCTCGCCATCGCCCGGCCCGAACCGGTTGCGCGTCGACTCGCGTTGTCGACCCGCACCTACCTCAAGATCTTCGGTCCGTTGATCACGGTGTTCGACGCGGCGTCCAACCTGCTGCTCAAGGCGCTGCGCATCGAACCGGTGCACGACGTCGAGCATTCGGCGACGCCCCGCGACCTCGAACACATCGTCGCGGAGTCGGCGCAGGCCGGGGAGATTCCCGCGGAACTCTCCCAGCTTCTCGATCGCGTTCTCGAATTCCCCACTCGCGCCGCCGATCACGCGATGATCCCGCGTCCGCGCGTGGACACCGTGCCCGCCGACCTCGATCTCGCCGCGGTCCGTAGCCGCATGGCGACCGGCCACACACGCTATCCCGTGATCGATGCGGGCACCGACGACGTCGTCGGGGTGGTCCACCTCGCCGACATCCTGGAATGGTCGGCGACCCCGGCACCGACTGCAAGGACCGCCCGCGACCTCGCACGCCCCGCGGTGATCGTCCCGACGACGCTGCCGCTGCCGCAGGTACTCGACGACGTCACCGCCGCCGGTGACGAGATGGCGGTCGTCATCGATGAATACGGCGGATTTGCCGGCATCGTCACCACCGAGGACATGGCCGAGGAACTCGTTGGTGAGATCGACGACGAGCACGATCCCGCCGACACCGGACCCATCGCGGTGCTCGCCGACGGCTGGGCGATCCGCGGTGACGCACACCTCGACGAGGTGTCCCGCACGCTGGGATACGGACTCCCCGAAGGGGATTACGAAACGCTGAGCGGTCTGGTCATCGCCACCGCGGGGGAACTGCCCGAGGTCGGCGACAGCGTGGTGTTGCCGATCGAACCCGACCCGGCGGGCCTCGTCGACGACGAACCGGCGCTCCCGCCGCGACTGATCGCCACTGTCGTCGAGATCGCCCACCGAGTACCCGCCATGGTGCACGTGACGCGCGAGACCGTCCCGGCCGCCGACGAATCACCGAAGGAGAGTCAGCGATGAGCAACCCCTGGGTCGTTCTCGCCGTGACGGTCGCGTTGATCGCGGCCAGCGCCTTCTTCGTCGCCGTGGAGTTCGCGCTGATCGCCGCGCGCAGGCACCGCCTCGAAGACGCCGCGGCGACCAGCCGTTCCGCGCGTGCCGCCCTGCGCAGCGCGTCGGAGCTGTCCGTACTGCTCGCCGGTTCGCAGTTGGGGATCACCGTGTGCACGTTGGCGCTCGGTGCGGTCACCAAGCCGGCCGTCCATCACTGGCTGACGCCGGCGTTCGAGAACATCGGCGCGCCACTGTGGTTGGCCGACATCGCCGGATTCGTCCTGGCGCTGATCATCGTGACGTTCCTGCACCTGGTGGTCGGTGAGATGGCGCCGAAGTCGTGGGCGATCGCCCACCCGGAACGGTCGGCGGTGTTGTTGGCCATCCCGATGCGGGTGTTCATGTGGTTCACCCGCCCGGTGATCGTCCAACTCAACAGGCTGGCCAACCGGGTGTTGCGGATGGTCGGTGTGGAGGCCGTCGACCAGGTCGCTTCCGGGCAGGATCCGGAGACGTTGCGCCAGCTCGTCGAGCATTCGGCGACCGTCGGTACGCTCGAGGCCCGCTATCACGAACACCTCTCGAGCGCACTGGATCTCGCGTCACTGACGGTGGCGGACGTGGCGACGGTGGTCGATCCCGATGGGGTCGATCACGATGCGAGGGCGGCCGTCATCGAGGCACGGGCCAGGGACAGCGGGCATCTGCGTCTCGTGGTCCGCGACGGGCCGCGGGTCAGCGGTGTCGTCCACGTCCGGGACTGTCTCGAGGCCGCCCCCGACGCGAGCGCCGCAGACCTCATGCGGCCGGTGCTGGAAATGACGCCTGCACTTCCGGTCTACGACGCCCTGAGCCGAATGCGGCAGTACCGCAATCACATCGCGGTCGTCGTCGACGGCGGGCGGGTCATCGGGGTGCTGTCCATCGACGACGTCCTGACCCGACTGCTCGCCACCGCGAGCTGAGCGCAGCCGCGGCCGGTTGCGCCAAGAGCGGTCAGCGCCACTCGAGATCGGAGACGATCCACGGCGAGTGCGGCAGCACAGCGGGATCGAATCTCGCTGCCAGCGTGGCGATGTCGATGCGCTCGCCCGCCGCGGCGAGACCCAGTGACACGGCGATGTGATCGAGGACGATGCCGGCATCGATGCCGGTGGCCGCGAGGTCGGCGAGGGTGACTGCGCCGTCGCGCTTGCTGAGCCGGACGCCGTCGGTGTTGAGCACCATGGGGACATGGGCGTAGGTCGGCGGCGAATATCCCAGCAGCGTGGCCAGATACGCTTGTCGCGGCGCCGACGACAACAGGTCGTCGCCGCGGCAGACCTGGTCGATGCCCTGCTCCGCGTCGTCGACGACCACGGCCAGGTTGTAGGCCGGGGTGCCGTCACCGCGTTGGATGACGAAATCGTCGACCGCACCGGTGTAGCGGCCGTGGAGTACGTCGTCGACGGTGAACGTGCTGCGGTCGGCGATGATCCGGATCGCCGGTGGCCGGCCGGCCGCACGCTTGGCCTCGCGTTGCGCGGCGGTCAGGGTGCGGCAGGTTCCCGGGTACGCGCCCGGCGGTGTGTGCGGTGCGCTGGGTGCCTCGAGGATCTCGCGACGTGTGCAAAAGCACTCGAAGGTCCGTCCGGTCGCGGTGAGGTCGTCGATGACCTGCCGGTAGCGCGGCAGCCGATCGGTTTGGTAGCGCACCGGCTCCTCCCAGGAGAGGCCGAGTGCGTGCAGGTCGGCGATCTGTCGGGCGTCCGAGCCGACGGCTGTGCGGTCCAGATTCTCCATGCGCAGCAAGAACCTCCGGTCCGTCGTGTTGGCGAACAGCCACGCCAACACGGCGGTACGCAGGTTGCCCACATGGAGGTCTCCGGAGGGCGACGGGGCGAACCGTCCCGCCGGGCCGGCCGCGGAAACGCCAGGGTGTGCGGTCATTGCCCTAGAGGCTACAAGTGGGTGACGATGGTGAGGTGGATCTCCCCGTCACTCCTCCGGTCGCGCCGATGCTCGCCAAAGCGGCGAGCGCGGTTCCGGCCCAACCCGCCGACAATCCGGAATGGTCCTACGAACCGAAGTGGGACGGATTCCGCGCGTTGATCTTTCGTGACGGCGACGAGGTCGTCATCGGCTCTCGCGGTGGCAAGGACCTCGCACGTTACTTTCCCGAGATCGTTGCCGCCGCCCGCGCGGAGTTGCCCCTGAAAGTGGTGCTCGACGGGGAGATCGGTGTGCCCTCGCTCATCGGCGACACCCATCGACTCGACTGGGACTCGCTGGCCCAGCGCATCCATCCGGCGGCCTCGCGGGTCGCGATGCTCGCCGAGACCACACCGGCGATCTTCATCGGCTTCGACGCCCTCGCGCTCGGGAACGTCGGTGTCATCGACGAGTCTTTCGTTACCAGGCGCGAGGCGCTCGTGGAGGCCATCGGTCCGGGCGGGCGTGATCGCCGATTCCATGTCAGTCGGGTGACCGCCGATCCGGCCGTCGCCGAGGACTGGTTCTCGGCGTTCGAGGGCGCCGGACTCGACGGCGTCGTCGCCAAACGCCTTGCCGGTCACTACCTGGAGAACAAGCGCGAGATGATCAAGGTCAAGCACAAGCGAACTGCCGACTGTGTGGTGATCGGCTACCGCGTGCACAAGAGCGGTACCGGTCTGGGGTCGATGCTGCTGGGGCTGTTCTACGACGGCGAGCTGCGAATGGTCGGTGGGGCAGGTGCTTTCACCGATGCCAAGCGCGTCGAGCTGCAGCAGATGTTCGAGCCGATGCGTCTCGACCCGGACAAACCCTCTGCCGGGGAACCGACGCGGTGGCGTTCGGAGAAGTCGGGGGAGTGGATTCCGATCCGGCCCGAACTCGTCGCCGAGGTTGCCTATGACCAGATGGAGAACGGCCGCTTCCGGCACACCGTCAAGTTCCTACGATGGCGTCCCGACCGCGAGCCCGACAGCTGTGGATACGAGCAGCTCGACGTGCCGCTGACCTACGACCTGCACGATGTGCTGGAAGGGCAGGACTGACATGGCTTCTCGCTCGCCCGCCGAAGAACTCGACGTCGGTGGTATCGCCGTACGCATGAGCAACCCCGACAAGATCTACTTCCCCGAACTCGGTGAAAATGGTGGCCGCAAACGCGATCTCGTCGGCTACTACCGGCAGATGGCCCTGCTCGACGACGGCGGCGACGGCCCGATCATGACAGCGCTGCGCGATCGGCCCACCTTCCTGCAGCGCTTCCCCGACGGTATCGAGGGCGACGAGATCTACCAGAAGCACATCGCCAAGAAACGTCCCGAGCACGTTCCGTCCACCCGGATCACATTCCCCTCCGGACGTACCGGAGATGCGTTGTGCCCCAAAGCACCTGCCGACATCGTGTGGGGGGCGAATCTCGGTACCGTCACCTTTCACAGTTGGCCCACCCATGATGGTGACAACGATCATCCCGACCAGTTGCGCATCGATCTCGATCCACAGCCGGGTACCGATTTCGACGATGTGCGTCGGGTGGCGATCGATGTGCTCGCCCCATTGCTCGACGAACTCGGATACACCGGATTCCCCAAGACCTCGGGCGGGCGCGGTATTCATGTGTTCGTGCCGATCGAGCCGCAGTGGGACTTCATCGCCACCCGCCGTGCGGTGATCGCGATCGCGCGCGAGATGGAGCGTCGTGATCCCGACACGGTGACCACCTCCTGGTGGAAAGAGGAACGCGGAGAACGGATCTTCATCGACTTCAACCAGAATGCGCGGGACCGCACGATGGCCTCGCCGTACTCGGTGCGCCGCAGCGCCAACGCCCGGGTATCGACGCCGGTGACGTGGGCCGAACTCGCCGAGATACATCCCGACGACGCGACCATGGCCACCGTCCCCGACCTGGTTGCCCGACGCCGGGATCCGATGGCCGACATCGCCGAGCACCGCGTCGGCCTCGAACCGCTGTTGGAGATGGTGCAGCGCGACGACGCCAACGGGCTGCACGACATGCCGTACCCGCCGAGCTACCCCAAGATGCCCGGCGAGCCGCCACGTGTCCAACCGAGCAAAAAGGTTGCCGCACACTGGGATGAACACGGCAACCGGGTGGAGTAACCCGGTCTTCCTAGGGCGTGTCGACGCCCTGGCCGAACGCGCCGGCCGCCCATTCGGCGAACGACTGCCACCCGACCTGGGGGTACTGCTGATGCAGTTGGGTGATGTTGACGCTGTAGCCCGTTGTCGAGAGGAAACCGAACATCGCACGCATGTCCGGTGATGAGATACGTTCGGGATCATAGGATTCCGCGTGAACATCGTTGCCGGTGACCGACGACAGGACGGCGGCCATCTGGCCCGGTGTCACCGAATCGGAGGCGATGTCGATGCGCTCACCGGCATGGGCAGAGGGATCGGCGAAGAGGTTCGCGACGAATGATCCCAGGTCCGCACGCGAGAGTTGCTGCAGCGGCATCTCGGTCGGCATCGCCATCAGGAGTAACCCGGCCGCGAGTGCATCACGATCGCCGAAGATGTTGTCGTAGAAGTACGTCGGTCCGACGACGGTGTGGGCGATGTCGGTCGCCGCGAGGCGCTGCTCGACTTGGTACTTCGAATCGAAGTGAGGGACCCCGGTATTCAGGTCGGCGCTGGCGACCGAGGAGAACACGAGATATGGCAGCGCTGATGCACGCGCCGCGGCGATGATCGCATCCCCCTGGGTGAGCTCGGCGTCGACACCCGACTCGAACGGCGTGGTGAGCGCGAACGCTCCGGCGACTCCGGCAAACGCCTCGGCCAGGCCGTCGCCACCCATCAGGTCGGCGACGGCCAGCTCGACACCGCGGTCGGCAAGTGCCTGCGCGCGCGAGGACTCCGGCGACCGGACGACGGCCCGAACGCTTCGTCCGACGTCGAGGAGTGCATCGACAACGGCGCCGCCCTGACCTCCGGTGGCGCCGAGGACCGCGATCGGACCGGTGGGAGTGGAAGCAGTGGACATGTGGGTTCCCTTCGACGACGGCGCCACGAGTCTACGGACGTTCCACTTAAATGGGGACAAACCGGCAATCGATGATTTGCTATCTCGAATATGCCTGATAGATTGCCCTCAGTTCGCCAACCAGACGAAAGACGGAACACATGCGTATCAAATTGATGGCCGCCGCGTTCGTGCTCAGCGCTGCGGGACTCGTCGCAGCCCCGATGGCCTCCGCTCAGGCGGCTGTCCCGACGGTGCGGTCGGGTATGGAGATCAACGTCGACGAGACGATCATCACGGCCACCTCCTGCACACTCGGTGCCGTCGTCTCCCCGACCAAAGCCCTCACCGCCGGTCACTGCGGACACATCGGCCAGGAGGTGTATGACGAGCACGGCGACACGATCGGCCGCATCACCGCCAACCGGATCACCAAGGGTCTGGACATCGCGGTCATCAGCCTCGGGCGCAACACCCACGCGCAGGTCGACTCGATCGCCTGGAGCGCTCCGATCGTCAAGGGCGAACGGGTCACCAAGAACGGCGTGACCACGCGGTTCAGTGCCGGCACCATCACCGACCCCAAGCCGACCATGCGCACCGCATACGGATACTCCTTCGCCCCGCCCTTCCTGCTGCAGAACACGACGACCAGCGTCCGCGCGCTCTTGCGCTCGGCCGAAGGCGACAGCGGATCGGGCATCCGGGATGCACAAGGCAACGTCATCGGCATCCTGTCGGCCGGTAGCTCCGACACCGACACCCTCATCGCGCCGGTCTCGCTGCTGCCCGCAAACCTGCGCTAGGAGAGGCCCGGTCGGGCGGGTTCGGAGGTCGGTGATGACGGTGCAGTTTGGGTTGGACGCCCGCTCCCGGCTATGATCGACCGTCGTTGGAGGATTCGCCTAGTGGCCTATGGCGCTCGCCTGGAACGCGGGTTGGGTTAACAGCCCTCAGGAGTTCGAATCTCCTATCCTCCGCCAAGTCATGAGCCGCGACATCGTAGACATACGGTGTCGCGGCTCATTGCTTTTCTGCGTCGAGGTGGATGGGTGGCTGTCTAGATGATCGGAGACTGGCTGGCTGCGTTAGCCGCTGGGTCATCTGTCCCCATTCTTGGGGATTGTTTCCGGTCCGGAATTCTCGCTTATCGCTGCGACCAGCACACTTGCCGAATCAAAGAAGCCGATGCCGATCTTTAGGTTGCCGAATCCCGGGTGCCGTGCTTGAGTATCCGAGGGCAGTTCAGAATCTGGCATCACAATTTTGTTGTGATGCACTGAGTGGTGGGGGTGGCGTCATGGTGAGCGATGACAGTCGGGTGCGGAGACGATCAGGGCTGACAGTGGTGTGCGCGGCGCTGGCGGTGACCGCGTCGGTGATCGGGGCGGGTGCATCTGGTGCTGCACCGAGTTCGTTTGCTGATCGGTAGGCCACCAAACGCACGGGTGACGGGTGGGTCGAGTCGGCGATCAAGTCCCATGAGCAGGTGCGTGGCGGGTGCGGCGGCGAATCCATGCGTGCGGGCCTCTTCGTGGACGTGCGGGTGGCAATACGAGTGCGTCGACTTCGTATGTCGAGGAAGCCGTGAAGAACATCGGCTATGAATCGAAGTATCCAAATTACTTCGGGTTAGGAGCCGTCGAACTATACCGTGGCAGCACTGAAGTAAGTAACAGATTTGACTACGCTATGACGTACATCTTCAAGCAGATGAAAGGAAATGTAAATTCGGAAACAGTCCAGTGTATTAGGAATCATCTCGGTAAAGGTCGCGTCAATACATCCGCTGCTTTAGCTTTGTGGCGTTTCGAACATTTACTGTGGATACGTTGGCGGGGCGGCAGGACTTACGCGCGACCGATTGTACGCCGGAGCGAATCTGAACGAGAAGGCGACTGGGGTTAGTGATGCTGGTGATGACATGTCGATGAAGTTGGGTATGGATTTATGGGATACGTACGGCGCGGACCTCACCTACCCCGAGTTCTACGGCGCGGTGATTCAGCTAGTGAACAACATGGCAGCAGCGCTGGCGCGGGGAGAGAATGTTCCTCGGATTCGGCCGAAGTGAGTTGGAAATTTCCCGCCTTGCGGACGATTGCCACTCCCGTTCTAGGCGCTTCGGTACTGATGTTGGTGAGTGTGTGCGCGGTCTTTAATCAGTGGGCATCTTGCGACGTAAATCAGCCGGCTATCGTCGCACAGTTCATTATCATGAAGTACATACTTCTAACATTCGGATTTGGTCTGGTGGTCCTGTTCATTGTTTCCGTGTGCCTGGTTAAGGCTGGCCGGAAGGCCTATTTAGCGGTAATGCTCGTAGTGTCCTTCGCAACCTTATGGGTAATCCTCTTCTATTGTTTCAATCAATATGATACTTATCCGGGGCCGGCGGGAGATACCTGCCCCACTGGCCTGCCGTACTGGTGGCCAAGCTTTGTACCGATGCCGGTCACCTCAAACTCGACACGATCAACGTGTACGGCACACCACGCTATTTGTGACTCGTATTCATGGTAAGACGATGAAGGGCTGCCACATCAGGGAGATTGATACGTGTGAGACTTAGGATGAAACGTCCGGAACCGGAGGCCGTAGGCGGAGAGGAGTACGAGGGTTGCATCTATTTGATAGATGCTGCTGGTAGTGACATAACAACACTGCTCCGTGGAGTTTGGGATTACGACAAGCTGCGCGACTGGTTCTTGGAAAATGAGTATTACATCATCGGTGATGGAGCGCCGTTTGTTCAGTGTCAAGGCGAGTCGCTTGCGGAGAGCTTCTGGCGTGCTTGGGACTCCCTCCCGGAGTGGGAATTGCTCCCTGACACAAAGGACCCAGACGATCCACGGCGTGCGGTACTCTTCGACTACAGAACTCGTCATAGGTCGACCTTCCCGACCGAAGGGATTATTCTGCCTGAGCTGTTCTTTGGCGTAGGATTAAACGGCCCTGAAGTGTCCAGTGTGGGGGCGCCGGGGGCGATTCATAGAGACAAGTTCATGGGCGCGGAATGGGAGTGGGAGTACTTTCCGGTCGATTACCCCGAATTCTACTCCTGGCTCCGGTCCTCATGATGTCACAAAGGGGGCGACAAGAAAGGTTGGCTATGGGCTTGGGGCAAATCTGGGCGGTGGTGGACACTGGGATTTCGCAGACCCTAAGACTGGTAAGAATGTTTATGTATTCAGGAACGGGCACACACGATGGCATCTGATAGTCGGAGCCGTGATTCAGGGTTTGATCTACCCGGTTGGGCCGATTCTCGGCTGGTGGTGCGAGTTGCCGGATACGGTGACGAGCCCTTCGTGATCAGCGGTAACCCACACACTTTCCGAGGGCTGGTGAGCGTCTTCAGCCTCCGTGACCGTGTGGGGCAATCTGCACATCCTCGCGACATCATCGTGCAGTCGGAGTACGCGCGCGGGTACTTGTCAGGTTATCTGTCGGGAAACGAACCAGCTCCTCCATCCGCGGGGTTACTCGAAGGAGACCGGTGGAACCGTGAGCGCGGCTTTTTTCACGCCTTCGAGCGTGAACTGCCGGTGGAGCGAGGTGGGCTGTTCGCGGTGAACGCCGCGTCTGCAGCCGACCCTACAGCCGACCCATTCGACCTTCTGGGCAGCATGTTCGAAGCGCTCGAGAGCACGGCGGGGTTCTGGGCGTCGGCACGATGGGTACCCGTCAGTGCTGACCATGTGCCAGAGATGCCTCTTCGTACGTCGGAGGACGTCCGGACTATCGACGCGTGGTTAACGCCATCGATGGCGCTGGATGCGTGGGTTCCCCAGCACGAAATCCGTGTGGTCAATGCGGATACCACCGCGGTGCCCGGTGCCGCGGTAGAGCTGGTCATCCATATCGCGACCGGGGACGGCCAATCACTGGACAGTGTCGCAGTGACCATCAATATCGAACGACCTGAGATGTTGCATGGCGCTGTCAGTAGTCAGGGGTCGCCTGACGAGACACCGTTGAGGGCCGTGTTCAACGGTGTCGTCGACGGACTTCGCCCCGACGTAGCCTCGGTGTCCGGTGGCGCAGCACTTCGTGCATGTAATGGCTTCGGGCTCGATCCTGCTGGCGATGGTGCGCTGATCATAGGTATTCCTGGGTGGCTTACGTACCTGGGACCGCGCGTTCTCCACCATATCGACGATGCGACACTAGACCCGGGAAAGTTCAGCGCGACTCCATCGGGCGCAGGGCTGCTTATTGAGTACGTCGATGGGTTGTCCGCACTCGGTGTCGACGACGCAAACCAGATAGCCGCAGCGATTGACGCCGATGTCGACTTGCGGCCTCAGTCGCTCGCTGGTCTTTCGAGGTGTCACCTCGCGTAGATGCGCCACCAGACGATCAGCTTGTCAGCCTCGGCGGGAAAGTTCGACAGCTGTCCCGGTAGCTCCGCCAAGTCATGAGTCGCGACATCGTTGACATACGGTTCTGTGTGTCCCCGTTTTTGGGGATTGTTTTGCCGGGTCGTGCGGTGTGAAGGGATGAGAGCTGTGAGTGAAGTTCAATCACTGCCGCTGGCCGGCGACATCGTCGTCGATATTGCGAGCGGCTACACCATTATCCTCAAAACGGACAACGGAAATTTCCTCACCCTTGAGGATCCGATGGTGTGACGGCGCTCATTGAAACTGCCCAGTCTGGCTAACTGAAACTGCTCACTTGTGTGGCACCGCCAATAGGGCGGGCCTTCCTCGATGCTGATGGTCTCTGACCACTCATCTGCCTTCGAGGGAGGCCCGCTCGTTCATGCTCACACAAGGAGAATCCGTGGAAGCACATGCCCTGCGAAAGCAGGGGTGGACGATCTCGGCGATTGCCCGGCATTTGGGCCGCAACCGCCGCACGATCCGCAACTATCTCAACGAGACGACCACACCGGGCCAGCGTAAGAAGCGCGAGGTGGATCCGTTCGACCGGTTCGTCGACTACGTGGCCACCAGACTGGCCGACGACCCGCATCTGTGGGCGCGCACGTTGTGCGATGAACTCGAAGACCTCGGCTACACCCAGTCGTATCAGACGTTGACTCGCCAGATCCGGGTGCGGGGGTTGCGGCCGGTGTGTATGCAGTGCGCAACGGCCACCGACCGGCCCAACGCGGTGATCCCTCACCTGCCGGGTGAGGAAACTCAATGGGATTGGGTCGAGTTGCCTGATCCGCCCGCCGAATGGGGTTGGGGCAAAACCGCATACCTGCTTGTCGGGTCGCTGGCGCATTCGGGGAAATGGCGCGGCTATCTGGCCCCGGATATGACCCGTCCACAGGTGATCGCGGGCATTGACCGGATCACCCGTCAGTTGGGTGGGGTGAGCAAGACGTGGCGATTCGATCGCATGGCCACGGTGTGTCATCCCGCCACCGGGGACGTGACTGCCGAGTTCGCCGCGGTAGCCAAGTACTACGGCGTCTCGGTAGCAGTGTGCCCGCCACGGCGCGGCAATCGAAAAGGTGTGGTCGAAAAGTCCAATCACACAGCTGCGCAACGCTGGTGGCGTACCGTGCCCGATGACACGACCGCCGAGCAAGCCCAAACAAGCGTGGACACGTTCTGCCGCACCCGCTCCGATATTCGGCTACGCCCCACCCGCGACGGGCGGGCCTCGGTGATCACCATCGCCAAACGTGAACCGCTACGCCGGCCACCAGCGGCACCCTATCCCGCGATGCTCACCGAATCGCGCCAGGTCTCCCGGCAAGCGTTGGTGTCGTGGAAAGGCAACCAGTACTCGGTGCCACCGGAAGTCGCGATGAGCGAGGTCACCGTCACCGAGAAACTCGGCGACGGCCATATCGACATCGCCACCACCGCAGGCATCGTGATCGCCCGCCACCAGCTGGCCAGCCCGGGCTCCGGCGCCCAGATCCGCGACCACGGCCACGTCGTCGCGCTGGAAACCCTGGTGAAAGGCCACGCCTCCACGGGCGGGCGCCCACACCGCCGCAAAGAACGCATCCCACCCAGCCCCGCCGCTCGTGCCGCCGCACAAGCATTGCGGGACAACACCTCTGAACACAACATAGCCACCGATGCTGCAGCATCGGTGACCGACCTCACCGTCTACGAACGCGCCGCACAGAATAGGAACACCTTGTCATGACCACCACCAATACCCACCCGACCGCCAACAACGAGCCGCAGTCGCAGGCGGCGGTCTCGCTGTATCAGAAGCTGCGCGGACATCTGGCCACCCTCAAACTCGACGCGGCCGCCCAAGCACTTCCTGGGGTGCTGCACACCGCCACCGACGAAGCGTGGACGCTCACCCACACCCTCGAGCACCTGCTGGCGATCGAGGTCGACGCCACCGACGCCCGCCGCCTGGCCGGCCGACTGCGATTCGCGTGCCTGCCCACCCCAGCGACACTGGACTCCTTCGACTACGACGCCGCCCCCGGCGTGGATGCGGCCCTGATCCGCGAACTCGGCACCTGCGCCTACCTGGAATCGGCGACCAACGTGCTGCTCGTCGGGCCGCCCGGTACCGGCAAAACTCACCTCGCGGTCGGATTGGCCCACGCCGCGGTCCACGCCGGCTACCGCACCTACGTCACCACCGCCGCCGATCTCGCCGCCCGCTGCCACAAAGCCGCGATCGAGGGCCGCTGGTCGACCACCATGCGATTCTTCGCCGGCCCCACCCTGCTCGTGATCGACGAACTCGGCTACCTCCCGCTACCCGCAGAAGCAGCCTCAGCCCTGTTTCAGGTTGTGGCACAACGATATTTGAAAACATCGATCGTGATCACCACCAACCGGTCCGTCGCCGAATGGGGCGACGTCCTCGGCGACACCACCGTCGCCGCCGCCATGCTCGACCGGCTCCTACACCGCTCCGTCGTGATCAAACTCGACGGCGACTCCTACCGCCTACGCGACCACCACGCCCGATCCCAAAACCAACGCACCGCCACCAACACCCGCCGACCGCTACAGTAGAAACCGCTCACAAGTGAGCAGATTCAACGAGCAACACTGAGCACTTTCGATGAGCCCCGTCAGGTGTGCGTCACGAATTCGGGAGAGAGGTTTGTTGTGGATCCCCGGAACGGGACTCCGCGTGTCGACCTGCTTACGCCTCTGAAAGAGAGCCCGATAACCTCGGCGATATACACGAAGGAGTATGACCTAACCGTCCTACTCGATAGCGGATTCTCCTTCTCTATCGATCCCAACCACGATGGATACGAGTCGTGGAATTCCAGGTGGGATGATCAACTGCTGGTGGCGATGTGGTCGGAAGATCTCAGCTAGCGGCGAAAGGGCGATAGTGTGACCCGAGCGTTTCTTATCATTGTTCAATACGTTTCAGCAGTCTTGGCGCTGCTCTTCGGCCTGGCATTTGTCTTCGCACTGGTCGCCATTGGTGCCGTGCTGTGGTGGCAGCCGGTGTCGTTCGTCTTCTTCGGTGGGCTTGCATACGGGAGCCGCTGGATGAGGCAACGTGTGGTGGAGCGGTCCACGGTGTCTGCTCGTCGAGAGGAGTAGGCCGCCGGGCAGAAATCCGTGGCTCGTCCTTCGATTGACGTCAGGGTCGAACGGTCTCCCGTGTCAACTTGCCACTGATGCCGCCATGCGGCACCTTGCTTCTCATGCCAGATATGCCCGGTGCCGCAACGCTGCGGCGAATCGTGATCGTGATCGTCGCTCTCCTCGCCTCGATACTCGGCGCGGTCGTCGAGAGCCCCTCGGCTCACGCTTTGCCGTCGGGCTTGAACTATGTCGCGCTCGGCGACTCCCGCGCCTCCGGCAACATGCCTGGTCTGCAACCGTCCGACGGTTGTTGGCGGAGTTCCACGTCGTATCCCAGTGTGCTCGCTCGGATCGCGCACGTGCGCAGCTTCGTCGACCGTTCGTGCGCGGGTGCGTGGGCGGCCAACGTGACCCATCTGCCGGAGAACGGGCCGTTCGGGCCGATCCCACCCCAGATCCGAGGCGTCAGCAAGACCACCAACCTCGTCACCATCTCCATCGGCGGAAACGACCTCAACTGGGGAGCCATCGCCGAGCGGTGCCAAGTCCCACTATCCGGCAACGACGCGCGCTGTCGATTCAACGTCGGGCACATCGCTGCGGCGCATCGCATGCTCGCCTACATGGAAGGCCAGGTCGACGGCGTGATGCGCGCGGTGCGCGAGAAGGCCGCACCCAACGCCCGCATCGTGCTCGTCGGCCACGGTGGTCAGGTCGGCAGACGGGGATGCTGGCCGTTCGTCCCCGCATCCGATGGCGACGCCGCCTGGATGAATGACTTTCTCGCACAGTTCAATGCGACTCAGGCGCGGATCGCGGCACGATACGGCGCAGCGTTCGTCGACGTCGGAGCACGCTCGGCCGGACATGACCCGTGCTCGGCTCAGCCATGGTTCGAGGGAGCCGTCCCGCGCGAGATCGCGGTCTCCGGTCACCCCAATCAGATCGGCGCGGCGATGATCGCGGAATGGATCCGTGAGGTCGCCTGAGGGCGGGTGACCTTCGTCGGCCGGCGTCAGGGCACCGCGACCGTGGCGAACCCCGGCGTGTACACACCGCCGGGAAGCAAGGTCAGTGCGACCTGTCCCGGACCGGTGCGCAGATCGGCGTGCGCCGGTATGTCGTTGAGTCCGTTGCTGAGTCGGGCAGCGCCGGTGGCGCCGGTCGACAGGTTGATCCACCGCACCTCGGAGTTCGGTGGGCAGAACCACCGCGCCCACTTCTCGGCGGTGATGGTGACCTCGCCGCGGTGGCGGCCGACCTCGGCGAAACACCGGGCGGGTGTGGAGTCGAGGCTGCCGGTCGGCATCCCGTACGGCGCGGGATTGATCTGGAACCCGATGGCCGTGACCGACGCCGACGCGTCGGCGGGTTGTGCGAGAACGAGTGCCCCCAGGGCCACGCCTGCGGCGGCGAAAGAGCGGATCAGAGTGTGAATCGTCATGAGTGACCTCCTCAGCTGCTCTATCGCCACCGCGGCGGGAAATGCGACAGTTCCGACGAAAGTGCTACTGCTGCGCGGGGGTGACCGGATGCGGATCGGTGCTGCGCTTCTGGACGATCACCCCGGCCGCGACGATGATCAGCGCGGAGATCGCGGAGAAGATGATCGCCTGCCGCTGTCCTGCGTCGAACACCATGAGCACCAGTACCGCGACGATGAACACCATCACCGCACCGGTCAGGTAGGGGAACAACCACATCGTCACCGCGGGCCGATGCCCTTCTTGACGCAGCGTGCGGCCGAGTTTCAGCTGGCTGGCGGCGATGGTCAGATAGACGAACAGCGCGATTGCGCCGCTCGTGGCCAGCAGCCACGCAAAGATCTTGTCCGGCAACACATAGTTGCCGATCACCGCCAGGAATCCGATGACCATCGACAACAGCACCGACACCCACGGCACGCCGTTGCGGGTCAGCCGTCGCACGGCCCACGGTGCGTCGTGCCGGGTGCCGAGCGAGAACAGCATGCGGGAGGCGGTGTAGAGCGCGGAGTTCAGGCACGAGGCGACGGCGGTCAGGATGACGATGTCCATGATCAGCGCGGCGTGCGGGATGCCGATCGCCTCGAGCACCGACTGGTAGGAGCCGTCGGGCAGCTTGTTGTAGGGCAGCAGGGACACGACGACGAAGATCGAGCCGAGATAGAACAGCGAGATCCGCCAGATCACCGAGTTGACCGCCTTGGTGATGCCCTTCTCCGGGTTGGGTGATTCGGCTGCGGCGATGGTAACGATCTCGGTGCCCATGAACGAGAACATCGTGATGAGCATGCCGGCGATGACCGCGCCGAAACCGTTGGGCATGAAGCCGTCCGGCTGCCACAGATGATGGATGCCGCTGACCTCCGAACTCGGAATCCAGCCGAGCATCGCCGCGACACCGACGATGATGAACAACACGATCGCGACGACCTTGATCAACGCGAACCAGAACTCGAACTCGCCGTAGTTGCCGACGCTGATCAGGTTGGTGACGGTCAACAGCATCGTGACCGCCAGCGCCCAGATCCATTGCGCGCCACCGATGAGATCGGTGAGGATCGACGCCGCGGCCGTCGCCTCGACGGGGATCACGAGCACCCAGAACCACCAGTACAGCCAGCCGACGGAGAAGCCGGCCCAGCGGCCGAGGGCGCGGTCAGCGTACACCGAGAACGAGCCGGTGTCGGGGTTGGCGGTCGCCATCTCGCCGAGCATGCGCATCACCAGCACGACCAGAGCGCCTGCCATTGCGTAGGAGATCAATACCGCCGGTCCGGCCTTCTCGATGGCGTTCGCCGAACCGACGAACAGACCGGCACCGATGACGCCGGCGATGGAGATCATGGTGATGTGTCGGGGCTTGAGGCTCGACCCGAGTGAACCGTGCCCGGCCGCGGCGGTCGATTCGGAGGATTGTCTGTCGACAGAGGTCATGGGTTGCGTCTCCTACGGTGGTGAGAGTTCACACAGAATTCAGCCCCTTGTGGGGGCGCGGTGACCGAATCTACGGCGGGTGCGGCTGACTCGCAGCGAATGCGAACTTTGTCCGATTCGAAGGAGCCTTCGAGTAGCTGCCATCGCGGATCGCCGCTGGTGGGGACCGTCGCACGGACCGATTGCAGAACGCGCCGACCCACTCGCTACACTTGACGACGGATCCCGCGCGGCGTGCATCCTGTGAACTCCCCCAGGGCCGGAAGGCAGCAAGGGTCAACGGGCTCTCTCGGGTGCGCGGGGTCCCCATACATCTCACGCCGATGCACATCTCAGTCCGATACATGAGGTCCCCCGTTGAACTATCACTCCAAGAGTGCCGACGAGCTTCGCGCCACCCAGGAGGACCTCCGAAAGCTCTACGACGCGCTGTGCGCGGCAGGGCTGACCCTCGATCTCACCCGCGGCAAGCCCGCGCCCGAGCAACTTGATCTGTCCAACGAGTTGCTGTCACTGCCCGGCGCCGATTTCCGTGCCGCGGACGGCACCGACACCCGCAACTACGGCGGCCTGCGTGGTTTGCCGGAGCTGCGGGAGATCTTCAGCGAGATCTTCGCGGTCGATCCCGCGAATCTGATCGCCTACGGCAACGCGAGTCTCGAGATCATGCATCACCTGACGACGTTCGGGTTGCTGCGTGGCACCGTGGATTCGGCGCAACCATGGTCGTCGGGTCCGGTGAAATTCCTGTGCCCGGTTCCCGGATACGACCGCCACTTCGCGATCACCGAGCAGTACGGCATCGAGATGGTGCCGGTGCCGATGAACCCCGACGGCCCCGACGTCGACGCGTGCGCGGCACTGACTGCCGCCGACCCGTCGATCAAGGGCATGTGGGCGGTACCCACCTACTCCAACCCGACCGGCGTCACCTTCTCCGCGGAGGTCACCGAGGGCCTGCTGTCGATGCCGGCCGCCGACGACTTCCGTATCTACTGGGACAACGCCTACGCGGTGCACACCCTCGTCGACGAGGCGCCGACGCCGCTGCCGGTGATCGAGATGGCCGCTGCCGCAGGCAATCCCAATCGCGTCTACGTGCTCGGCTCGACATCGAAAATCACTTTCGCCGGTGCCGGGGTCTCGTTCTTCGGATCGTCGAAGGCCAACGTCGACTGGTTCGTCGAGAACATCGGCTTCGCGACCATCGGTCCCGACAAGGTGAACCAGCTGCGCCACGCGCGGTTCTTCGGTGACGCCGCCGGGGTGCGTGCCCACATGGCCCGCCATCGCGACATCCTCGCCCCCAAGTTCGCGACCGTGCTCGGCATCCTCGAGGATCGGCTCGCGGAGTCGAAGGTCGCGTCGTGGTCCGAGCCCGAGGGCGGCTATTTCATCAATCTCGACGTGCCCGACGGCGCGGCGAGCCGGACCATCGCGTTGGCCAAGGACGCGGGTATCGCGCTGACACCGGCGGGTTCGACGTTCCCGTACAAGAACGACCCGCACGACCGCAACATCCGGTTGGCGCCGACCTTCCCGAGCATCGACGACCTGCAGGTCGCGATGGACGGTGTCGCCACCTGCGTGCTGCTCGCCGCGACGGAGACGCTGCTCTCCGCGCACGGTTCCTGAAAGGCGCCGATCTTCGGTGGGCGTGCCGGGTGACCGATCGTGACAGGTGGCCGCGGGCGCCGATTCGCCTTGTGTGTGGCTGCGCTCGCGATCGCCGCACTCGCCCTGTGGTGCCAGCACCTGATCCTGCCGTTTTCCACCCCGTTCTGGGGTTTGTTCGACTATCAACTCGACCTCGACGTCTACCGCGCCGGCGCACTGACGGTGTGGGACGGCGGCAGCCTCTACGACGCAAAACTGCTCGGCCAGATGGACTACACCTACGCGCCGGTGTCGGTCATCGTGTTGATGCCGTTCGCCTGGATGTCGTTCGAGGCCGCCCGGATCGTGTGGAGCGTCGGTATCCTCATCGCGCTCTATCTGGTGATCGTCCTGTGCTTCCGGGCCCTCGGAAGAGAAGTGAACTGGCCGTTGCGATGTCTGGCGATCGCCCTTGTCGCCGTCTCGATGCTCCTGGAACCGGTGCGCACCACCATCTGGTACGGCCAGATCAACGTGTTCCTCCTGTTGATCATCCTCGCCGACCTCGTCCGACCCGACGGCTCACGGCTCAAGGGCGTCGGCACCGGCATCGCCGCGGGCATCAAATTGACGCCGCTGATCTTCGTCCTCTACTTCGCGCTGCTACGGCGCTGGCGTGCGACGGCCGGGGTACTCGGCGGATTCCTACTGACCGTCGTCGTCGGATTCGTTTTGTTGCCCAAGGAATCCTGGTCGTACTGGACCGACAAGATCTTCGACTCCAATCGCGTGGGCGCGCCGCAGACTCTCGGTAATCAGTCGTTGCGCGGGCTCATCGCCAATCTGATGCACACCGACGCCCCCAACACCGCGGTGTGGATGGTCCTCGTGCTCATCGCGCTGGGCCTGGGGATGGGCTCGGCGGTCCTCGCCCATCGGCGCGGCCATGAGTTGCTCGCGATCTCGATCGTCGGTATGACCTCGTGTGCGGTGTCGCCGATGGCCTGGGGGCATCACTGGGTGTGGTTCGTGCCGATCGTCGTGATCTGCGTGAACCTGTTGCTGCGCACCGATTTGTCGGCGATGCGCCGCGTGTCCGCCGGGATCGGACTCGTTGCGCTGATCCTGACGGCATTCGCCTGGCGCACGCACTTCGCCTATCCGATGTGGTTCGTGAACCGCACCGTGCCCGACGCGTACTTCACCGGGTTGTTCTTCAAGGCGCAGACGGGACCGGCGTGGGCACAGGCTTTCCTGGTCTATCCGTACAACGCGATCTTCCTCGGTACGACGATCGGGACCCTCGTCGTGCTCGGACTGCTCGACCGCCCCGCGCGCCCGACCGAGGAGAACACGGACCCGACGGACACCGCTGCGCTGCCCAGCTGATTTCGGGGCTACCCGGCTGGTTCCCGGTTAGTCGAAATTCACCGAATCGGACATGGCGTCGTGTGCCGCGATCTACGCTGACGCCATCGTCGCCGACCACCGCTGGATCAGTCGGCCCGCGTATGAGGAGAACTGCCATGCCCAGTATCAGTACCCCGGAATCGATGGACCTCGGATCGTGGATCGCGCGCCGGGCCGCCATCGGCCCCAACCGCCCGGCCATCACCTTCGACGACACGACGATGAACTTCCGGGAGTTCTCCGACCGCATCGACCGGTTGGCCGCAGCTCTGCGCGCCGGAGGCGTCGGCGTCGGTGACCGCGTCGCCTATCTCGGCCTGAACCATCCGATGTTCCTGGTCGCCTTGTTCGCCTCGGCGCGTGCCGGAGCGACGTTCGTGCCGTTGAACTTTCGGCTCACCGGAGCCGAGCTCGCCTACATCATCAACGACGCCGGCGCGCACACCCTGATCGCCGACCCCGCGCTCGCGGCCGTCGTCGACGAGGTGGCCGATCAACTCACGCTACAGCGGCGCATCGCCGTCGGTGAGCACGCCGGCTGGGAATCCGCCGAAGCCGTCATCGCCGACGCCGAGCCGATCGCCGACCCGGCCCGTCCGTCGCCGGACGCCATCGCGGTCATCATGTACACCTCGGGAACCACCGGCCGCCCCAAGGGGGCGATGCTCACCCACGGAAACCTGTTCTGGAACAACATGAACTCGCTGCTGTGTCTGGACGTCGAGACCTCCGACATCAGCTACTGCGCCGCACCGCTGTTCCACATCGGGGGACTCAACGTCACGACACTGGTCACCCTGCAGAAGGGTGGGCACATCGTGCTGGCGCCGTCGTTCGATCCGGCCGCGGCGCTCGCCTCCATTGAAAAGCATCGTGTGACAACGATGTTCGGTGTGCCGGCGATGTTCCTGTTCATGACCCAGGTGCCGCCGTTCGAGACCGCGGACCTGTCCAGCTTGCGCTACCTCATCTGCGGTGGCGCGCCGGTGCCCGAACCGTTGATGCGTCGCTACGCCGAGCGCGGGCTGGCCTTCGCCCAGGGTTACGGACTCACCGAAACCGCCCCGCTCGCGCTCGTGATGGGACTCGACGAGTCGGCGGCCAAGATCGGCGCCGCAGGCAACAAGGTGGTGCCGCTGTCGGATGTGCGACTCGTCGATGCCACCAATTCGCCTGTTCCGGTGGGCACCCCGGGTGAGGTGTGTGTCCGCGGCCCACAGGTGATGGTCGGGTACTGGCGCAACCAGGCGGCCACGGACGCCGTCATCGACGACGAGGGCTGGTTCCACACCGGCGACATCGGCCGCGAGGACGACGACGGCTACATCTACGTCGTCGACCGCGTCAAGGACATGGTGATCACCGGCGGCGAGAACGTGTACCCGGCCGAGGTCGAGAGCGTCCTCTACAGCCATCCCGCGGTCGCCGAGATCGCGATCCTCGGGCTGCCCGACGTGAAGTGGGGAGAGGCGGTCACCGCCGTCATCGCCACCGCCCCCGGCCACGAGGTCACCCTCGAGGAGCTGCGTGACTTCGCCAAGGACCAACTCGCCCGCTACAAGCTGCCGTTGCGTCTGGAGTTCGTCGACGCCCTGCCACGCAACCCCTCGGGCAAGGTGCTCAAGTACCAGCTTCGTGAGCAGTTCTCCACTCCTGTCCCCCAGGCGTGATCGACCGGTCCGACCTGTGGGGGAGCGGGTCGGACTGTCGGGGTTCGCCGGTACTCTCGACGCGTGGCCCTGTATCGCACCTACCGTCCGGCGACGTTCGCCCAAGTCGTGGGCCAGGAGCACGTCACCGACCCCTTGAGCCGCGCACTCGACAGCGGACGGATCAATCACGCCTACTTGTTCTCCGGTCCGCGCGGCTGCGGCAAGACGTCGTCCGCGCGCATCCTCGCCCGTTCGCTCAACTGTGTGCAGGGCCCCACGTCGACGCCGTGCGGGGAGTGCTCGTCGTGTGTGGCGCTCGCGCCGGGCGGGCCGGGCAACCTCGACGTCATCGAACTCGACGCGGCCAGCCACGGTGGTGTCGACGACACCCGTGAGCTCCGGGATCGCGCGTTCTACGCCCCGTCCGAGTCGCGCTATCGCGTGTTCATCGTCGACGAGGCGCACATGGTCACCAACGCCGGGTTCAACGCCCTGTTGAAGATCGTCGAGGAGCCGCCGGAGCATCTGATCTTCGTGTTCGCGACCACCGAGCCGGAGAAGGTGCTGCCGACGATCCGCTCGCGCACCCATCACTATCCGTTCCGGCTGCTCGCCCCGCCGGTGATGCGCGGGCTCCTCGAGGACATCTGCGCCAAGGAGCACGTGCAGGTGGCTGCCGACGTCTACCCGCTGGTGATCCGCGCCGGTGGCGGTTCGCCGCGCGACTCGCTGTCGATCCTCGACCAGCTCCTCGCCGGGGCCGGCGAGGAGGGGGTCACCTACGAGCGGGCGCTCGCCCTGCTCGGCGTCACCGACATCGCCCTGATCGACTCCGCCGTGGACGCTCTCGCCGTCGCCGACGGGGCCGCGTTGTTCACCGTGGTGGAGCAGGTCGTCGACGCCGGCCACGATCCTCGCCGCTTTGCCGTCGATCTACTCGAGCGCCTTCGGGATCTGATTCTGCTGCAAGCGGTTCCGGATGCCGCCGACCGCGGTCTGGTGGAGGCGCCGGGTGATCAGCTGGCGCGGATGCGCAGTCAGATCGATCGCCTCGGCCCCGGCGGGCTGACGCGTTTCGCCGAGATCGTCCACAACGCGCTCGGCGAGATGCGCGGCACCACCTCACCACGGCTACTGCTGGAGGTGATGTGCGCGCGAATGCTGTTGCCCACCACCTCAGCCGACGACGCGGCACTCCTGCAACGCCTCGAGCGGATCGAGTCCGGGGTGGTCGTGGCCGCACCCGCGGCGTCGGCAACCCCGGCCCCGGCGGCATCGACAGCGTCTGCCCCGGCGGCTCCGGCGCCCCCCGCGGACGGGCCACCACCGAAGTATGTGCGCCCTTCCCAGCGCAAGGCCACCGAAGATCATGTGGGACAACAGGACACGTCGCCATCGGCTGATGCCACGGATGAGACGGAGCGTGCGGCGGCCGAGAAGGCGGCAGCCGAGCGCGCGGCGGCAGAGAAGGCGGTAGCGGAGAAGGCTGCGGCGGAAAGGGCTGCGGCAGATCGTGAGGCCGAGCAGGCTGCTGCCGCGAAGGCCGCAGCCGAGCGCGCGGCAGCGGAGAAGGCGGCAGCGGAGAAGGCTGCTGCAGAAAAGGAGGCCGCAGAAAGGGCAGTGGCCGACAAGGTGGCGGCCCAGGCGCCGGTCGCGGATCCGACTGCCCCCCAACCGCCGTCACGGACCCGGCCGGAACCCGAGCCGGAACCCGAACCCGAGCCGATCGCGGAGGTCGCCGGCTTCGACGACGAGATCCCGCTTCCCGACGAGCCGTTCGACGAGTACGAAGCACCACCGGACGAACCGGTCCCGGCGGCGCCCCGCAGCGCACCGGAACCCGAACCCACACCGGAGCCGCAGACGGGTCTCGACCCCGATACGCTGCGCAAACGGTTCCAGGAAGTGCGCACCGCTGTTCGCACACGCTCGAAGAGCCTCGAACCGATGCTGTCGGCGGCGGTCGTCGACGATCTCGACGGCACCACCGTCGTCCTCGCTCACCCGATCGACGTGTTGGTGGGCAGATTGTCTGCACCGCATGCGGTCTCGATCATTCGTGAGGCGTTACAGGAGGTGTTCGGCACCGATCTCGACGTTCGCACCGTCCACCGAGACACCTCGACGCCGGGGCCTGTGGCCGCGCGGCCGCAGGCTGCTGCCGCACCCAAACGGCAGACGTTCTCGCGGCCGAGTCGGACGCGCGCGGACTCGGCGGAGGGAAGTTCTCCCGCGCCCGAACCCGATCCGGAACCCGAGGAACCCGAACCGCCACGCTCCGACGAGGAGATCAGTGACGACGAGCGTGCGGAGATGGTCGCCGACGCGCACAACGCCACCCCCGACGCGCGGATCGACCCCGACAAACTCGCCCTGGATCTACTGCAGACCGAGTTGGGGGCACGGCCGCTCGAGTAGCGATCCAGCTGTGGCGCAAGGGGTCTCGATGCTCCGCGCTGGCGCGCCTGCGCACCTCGACCAGCGGGGTGGAGGGCGGCCGGTGGTCAAGGTGGTCGGCCGGCGGGCCTTACAGCCGATGGTCGAGGTGCGACGAGCCGCAAGGCGAGGAGCCTCGAGACCCGGTGCGCTGCAGGTGTACTCGCCCTACGCGTCCCACCACGGTCGCAGCGGCAGCTCGTGACGACCCTTGTCGTCGAGCTTGACGCCCAGAACGTGATGTAGCTGAACGATGTTGCGTTCGAAGCCGATGCGGCAGCCGGCCATGTAGAGGCCCCACAGGCGCGCGGTGCCCTCACCGACCTCCTCGACGGCCTCGTCCCAGTGCTCGACAAGATTGCGATTCCAGTCACGCAGCGTCATCGCATAGTGGTAACGGAAGTCCTCCTCGTGCAGCACCTCGACGCCGCCGATGTCCTGCAGTTTGGAGATGATCTTGCCCGACCCGGTCAGCTCGCCGTCGGGGAAGACGTAGCGGTCGATGAACGACCCGGCCCGCGAACTCTTGGCGTTATCGGGACGGGTGATGCAGTGGTTCAACAACATTCCGCCGTCGCGCAGCTTGTCGCGCATGAAAGAGAAGTACGACGGGTAGTTGTGGACGCCGATGTGCTCGGTCAAACCGATCGAGGACACCGCATCGAATCCCGACTCGGTGACGTCGCGGTAGTCGCTGTGGCGGACCTCGGCGAACTCGGACAGCCCCTCGTCGATGATGGCCTGCTGCGCCCACTGTGCCTGCTCGGCCGAGAGGGTCACGCCGAGTACATGGACCCCGCGTCGGGCGGCGTAGCGGACCATTCCGCCCCAGCCGCAACCGATGTCGAGGAGCCGGTCGCCGGCCTTGAGCCGCAGCTTGTCGAAGATCAGCCGGTACTTGTTCTCCTGGGCGGCTTCCAGCGATGCGTCGAGGTCGGGGTACACCGCGCACGTGTAGGTCATCGACGGTCCGAGTACCCACTCGTAGAAGGTGTTCGACACGTCGTAGTGGTGGTGGATGACCTCGGCGTCACGGGCCTTGCTGTGCCGCAACCCCTCGGCGAACCGACGCCAGCGCGGCAGCGCCTCCTGAGGGGGCGGTGCGATCGGCTTGAAGTGTTCGATACCGAGCGACCGCGCGACCTGCGCCAGCACCAGCGGTGAGGGGCGTTTGAACTCGAGGTCGGCGGCCAGGGCCTGCAGGGCGCCGTACGGGTCGCCGGGGTGGGCGCCGATCAGCTCCAGATCGCCGGACACGTACGCGCGGGCCAGGCCGAGATCACCAGGGGCGGTCACCAGGTAGGTGGTGCCGCGCGGCGTCACCAGGTTCAGGCCGAACTCGGCGTCCTCGGGACCGGCAGAACTGCCGTCGTAGGCGGTGACGCGGATGTTGAGATTGCCGCCCACGATGGACTCGAACACCTGGGCCAGGGTCATCTTGGCATGCTGCGCATCGTTTTTCGACGGTGCGCTGTCCTTGTAGGTCGTCATTGCCGTTTCACCGCTTTCGCATAGAGATCGAGCAGTCGGCCACGTGGGTCGTACCGCTTCTTGAGCAGTCGGTAGTGCTCGCCTCCGTAGAGTTCATCGAATTCCTCAGGGCTGTAGAAGGATTCCGAATACAGAGACTTGTGGCCATCGAGCTCGGCCACCTTGCGTTCGATCAATTTGTTGGTGTGCCCCGGATCGCCGGGCGTCACCGGAACCGCCGACCAGAACCCGACGTTGACATAGGTGCGGTCGGGTTGCAGCGGGTACAGCGGCCAGGGGCGCAGCGGGTTCGCATCGGGTGCGCTGCCGCCGACCTTTTCACGAAGGCGCAACGGGCACAACCAGATCGGCTCGATCGGCACGCTGGTCAAGAACCAGTCGAGATAGTCGGTGGTGTGCTCGATCGGCACCTCGATGTCCTGCACGACACGCTCGTTGGCAGGTAGGCCCTTGCGCTTGTTGAGGCGATCGGCGATGTCGAAGCGCTGGTCGTAGCCGATCAGCTTCCAATAGAAACTGCTGCGCAGCAAACGTTTCGGCCACAGGCGGCGGATGCGGGGCTCCTGCGCGCCGAACGCCCGTGAACACCAGAACCAGTCGGTGTCCCACCGCCACAGATAGTCGTGGATGGTCAACCGATCACGCTGGGGTGTGCGCGTCGAATCGTGCTGAATGGACCGGTAATAGATGTCCATCCCGGTGTAATCGCTGACCGGTCCGGCTTCATCGGTCTGCCGCCCCAGCGTCAGATAGGCCTCGTCGACGCTGAACACGGTTCCGTCGAGATAGTCGACCGGCTCGCCGTCGTAGGACCTGTCGGTGACGATCGCATCCATCGTCGCCTGCAACTCCGACAGATCGGTGAACCGCACATGCCGCAGCGCGACGTACGGGGCGACCTCTTCCAACTCGATTCGCAGCCGCACCGAATAGCCGAGCGTCCCATACGAATTGGGGAATCCGTAGAACAGATCCGCATAGTCGTTGGTCGGGGTCGCGGTGATGATCTCGCCGTCGCCGGTGAGGATGTCGATCTCGAGGACCGACTCGTGGGGCAGACCGTTGCGGAACGAGGTGCTCTCGATACCCAGGCCGGTCACGGCGCCGCCGAGGGTGATCGTCTTGAGCTGCGGAACGACCTTGGGAGCCAGCCCGTACGGCAGCGTCGCGGCGACGAGGTTCTCGTAGGTACACATCCCCGCGACATCTGCGGTCCTGGCGGCTGCGTCGACCGAGATCACCCGGTCGAGGCCGGAGACGTCGAGGCCGGGGTGCGGGTTCTTGGCCCGGGCCCGGAAGAGGTTGGAGGTCTTCTTCGCCAGACGGACCGTGGCCTGCGGCCCGATGGCGCGGTAGCTGGCCAGGAGGGTGGCCACACCCTCGTCGAATGCCGCTGCCCCCATCTCCATCTGTGCCGAGCTCACTTGGCTAGCCTAGGACGTGAGCAGCACGCCCGCCAATCAGCACATCGTGAAGGAGTTGGGTCAGTGGGTCAGATTTCCGCCAGTCAAACGACAGAGGTGGCCGCGTCCCCGGATGCCGTGATCGGCGCGCTCGCCGACTACGCCGACACCCGCCCGGCGATCCTGCCCGAGCAGTACCGCGACTACCAGGTGATCAGCGGTGGCAACGGCGACGGCACCGTCGTGCACTGGATTCTGCAGGCGACCTCCAAGCGTCAGCGTGACGTCAAGGCCACCGTCTCCGTGACACCCGGCGCCGGGAGCGCAGCGAGCGGGCCGAACGCCGCAGCCACGATCACCGAGAAAGACGAGAACTCGTCGATGGTGACCACTTATCAGGTCTCGCCGTCCGGCTCGGGCAGCAAGGTCACCACCACGACCACCTGGAACAGCAACGCCAGCGGCATCGGCGGCTTCTTCGAGAAGACCTTCGCGCCCAAGGGACTCGCCCGCATCCAGGCCGCCCTGCTCGCGAATCTCAAGACGCGGCTGGAGAAGTAGCCCACCGCGGTGGGTCGCCGGACCGGGAAACAGCGCGGTCGCGCACGGCCGTCACCGCTGCCGCCGCGCGACGGTGTCGACGCCACCCGGGTCGTGTTGCGGTCGGGGCCGGAGTCGACCGTCGGGGAGTGTCTGCGGGCCACGCCGTCGTTGCAGGAGCTGACCGACGCCGACCTCGCCGATCGCGCGCAGCGGGGAGAGATCGTCGACGCCGACGGTCGGCCGCTGACGCTCGAGCAGCCCGCGTGTGTCAACACGTCGGTCTACCTCTACCGCGACCTGCCCGACGAGATCACGATTCCCTTCGATCTGCCGATCCTGTACCGCGACGAGAACATCGTCGTCGTCGACAAACCGCACTTCCTCGCGACGATGCCGCGCGGACAGCACGTCACCCAGACCGCGCTGGTGCGGTTGCGCCGCGCGCTCGGCACCGACCTCGTCGCCCCCGCGCATCGGCTCGACCGCCTCACCGCAGGGGTGCTGCTGTTCACGCTGCGACCCGAGGTGCGTTCGGCCTACCAGAATCTGTTCGCGCAGCGCAGGGCGGAAAAGGAGTATCGGGCGCTCGCCCCGGCAGCGGGGGTCGCCGACACGCGGGTGGTCCGCAATCGGATCGAGAAAACTGCCGGTGACCTGCGGGCACGCGTCGTCGACGGCCCGGTGAACGCGATCAGTGAGATCACCGAGATCGAGCAGACCGCGAGCGGGTCGGTATATCGGCTGGTCCCGCATACCGGCCGCACCCATCAACTGCGCCTGCACATGGCGCTGCTCGACGTGCCGATCGTCGGCGACCCGCTCTACCCCGAGGTCCGGCCCGACGTGGCCGGGCGCCCCGAGCACGGGGACTTCTCCGAGCCACTGCGACTCGTCGCGCACAGCCTGTCGTTCGTCGATCCGTTGACCGGGCAGCACCGTCGATTCGACACCCGGCACACCCTCAGCGACGGTCACCACTGACCACCGCGGGAACTGGTTACGCTGTCCCCGTGACCATCCTCGCCTCCTACGAACGCCACCCCGACCTGGGTTGCGAGGCCGTGGTGTTCATCGACGACGAATCGATGGCGTGCTTTCAGATCCAACGCGAACTCGTCGGCGGAGACCGTGCGGCCGACCGGTACTGCATCTCCACCGGTGCCAGCGCCCCGATCTACGATGCGATCCGGCAATGGCGTCGCGTCGAGCACAATCGCCTCGAGTTCGCCCTCACCCCTCGCGCGAGCCGGCTCTTCGGCGACGAGGAGCTGTCCTTCGAGATCACCCCGGTCGGCGACGACACCGTCGACGACATCGCGGCCCACGTCGAGCGCCTGTTGCGCTGATCCGGTCCGGCCCGGCACGCGCGCCCCGTCGGCACCGCCGACTACCCTGGGGCCCGTGAATCAACCTTTCGATCCCAGCGCACTCTTCGGCGGCGGAGCCGGCGGCGACAACCCGATGGCCGGGTTGCTGCAGCAGGCCCAGCAGATGCAGGCCAAGCTGCTCGAAGCACAGAACGAGATCGCGGCGACCGAGGTCACCGGCACCGCGGGCAACGGTCTGGTGACCGTGACCGGCAACGGGACCGGTGAGATCACCGCGGTCACCATCGACCCCAAGGTCGTCGACCCCGACGACGTCGAGACCCTGCAGGATCTGCTGCTCGGCGCACTCGCCGACCTCTCGAACAAGCGCGAGGAACTCGCCGGCGAGAAGATGGGACCGCTCGCCGGAGGCCTCGGCGGCGGACTACCCGGCCTGGGCTGAGGTACGACGCACCGATGTACGAGGGCCCCATCCAGGATCTGATCGACGAGCTCGCCAAACAACCCGGGCTCGGCCCGAAGGGTGCCCAGCGCATCGCGTTCGCGCTGCTGGCCGGCGAGAAGAAGGAGATCGATCGACTTGTCGCGGCCCTCATCCAGGTCCGCGACAACGTCACCTTCTGCGCCGAGTGCGGCAACGTCTCGGCCAACAATCTCTGCCGGATCTGCTCGGATGCCCGACGTGACGCGACCAAGATCTGCGTCGTCGAGGAGCCCAAAGACGTCCACGCGATCGAGCGCACCAAGGAGTTCCACGGCCGCTACCACGTGCTCGGCGGCGCGCTCGACCCGCTGTCGGGGATCGGCCCCGACCAGTTGCGTATCCGCGAGTTGCTGCGACGGCTGGCCACCACCGACGACGGCACCGAGGTCACCGAGATCATCGTGGCCACCGACCCCAACACCGAGGGCGAGGCCACCGCGACGTACCTGCTGCGGATGCTCAAGGACTTCCCGGGGCTGTCGGTGACGCGTCTGGCGTCGGGGCTGCCGATGGGCGGCGACCTGGAGTTCGCCGACGAACTCACCCTCGGCCGTGCGCTGTCGGGCCGCCGCATCTTGGCATGACGATGACGGCGCCCACCCTGTCCACCGATCTCGACGCCCGGCTCGACGACCTTGCCGCGGAGATGATCTCCGGGATCGTCGCCATCGACGGCCCGTCCGGCGCGGGCAAGTCGACCGTCGCCGACGCCCTCGTCGCCCGCTTACGGGCCCGCGGCACCGGGGTGGTACTCGTCCGCACCGACGACTTCGCCACGTGGGACAACCCGGTCGCGTGGTGGCCGGAGCTGGAAACCGATGTGCTGCATGCCTTTGTGCGTCGGCACGATTACCGCTATCGGCCACGGGAGTGGGTCGACGGTGTGCCGCAGCTCGGTGGCCGGGTGTGGGTGCGGTGGGAGCCGCTACTGGTGATCGAGGGGGTGTCGTCGGCGCGGCGTCGTATCGCCGACCGGCTCAGCCACGCGCTGTGGCTCGACGGCGGTGACGCCGACGCGCGGCTCGAACGCGCCGTCGCCCGCGACGGTGAATCCTCGCGCCCCCTGCTGCAACGATGGCAGCAGTTCGAGCGCGGCTGGTTTGCCGTCGATCGCACCCGCGAACGATGCAAGGTCCTCGACTGAGCTCGGCTCGGTGAGCACCGCATGGCCCGACGACGATCCCGATACCGTGATCTCGCCGATCTCGATGCCGCGCTGATCGACTGCCGCGCCTGCCCTCGTCTGGTGGCGTGGCGCGAGAAGGTGGCGCGGGAGAAACGTGCCGCCTTCGCCGACTGGGACTATTGGGGACGGCCCGTCCCGGGGTTCGGGCCCGTCGACTCCCGCATGCTCATCCTCGGGCTCGCGCCGGCCGCGCACGGCGCCAATCGCACCGGCCGCATGTTCACCGGCGACCAGAGTGGTGACGTGCTGTTCCGCGCGCTCTACGACATCGGACTCGCCTCGCAACCGACCGTCGTCTCCGCCGATGACGGGATGGAGTTGTTCGGGGTGCGCATGACTGCCCCGGTGCATTGCGCTCCGCCGCAGAACAAGCCGACCACCACCGAGCGCGACCGGTGCGCCCACTGGTTACGCGCCGAGCTGGACCTCCTGGCGCCCACGGTGCGCTCGGTGATGGTGCTCGGCGGCTTCGGATGGCAGGTGGGTTTGCGGACGTTCGAGGAACTCGGCTGGCAGATCGACCGTCCCCGACCGAAATTCGGTCACGGCGCGCGTACGGTCATCCGACGTGACGACGGCGCCGAGCTGACGGTCTTCGCCAGCTATCACGTCAGCCAGCACAACACCTTCACCGGGCGGCTCACCCCGGCGATGCTGCGGGCGGTGATCGTCGAGGCCGCCCGGCACGCCGGATTACCCGCGCGCGACCGCACTCTCGGGTGAGCCGGCCGTCGGCTGAGCCGTCGATCACGTGGGCTGTCGATCAGTGGGTGTCGAGATCGATCTCGTAGTGCACGAATCCGGTGTCGGTGGCGACGGCGTCGTAAAGTCTTCGCGCAGTGGCATTCTGCTGTTGGGTCAGCCAGTAGACCTTGGTGAGTCCGGCGTCGCGTGCCGCCTCGCAGACGTGGTCGATCAGGGCACGCCCGACGCCGGACCCGCGACTGTCGGGGGCGACGAACAGATCCTCGAGATAGCAGTAGCCGGTGCGGCTCCAGGTCGACGGATGGGCGAGCCAGTGGACCAGACCGATGGCGCGCCGCTGGTCGTTGCGTGCGATCGCACCGTGGATACCGTCACCGGAGACGATGCGCCGGAACGTGATTGCGGTGATCTCGGGATCGAGGTCGGTCTCGTAGAAGCGCAGATAACCGTCCCAGAGCGGCAGCCAGTCGTCGTGATCGTCGGCGCTGCAGGGCGAGATCGTGGTCATGGCGACACAGTACGTCGGGCTGCGGATTCCCGACAGCCGACGTCGTCGTGCGGCGTAAGGTGAGGCCATGTCCCAGCGTGGTGATCAGGTGTGCCGGTGCGGCCATCCGCGGTCGGCGCACGCCCATCTGCGTGCGGGCACCGACTGTGCCCTGTGCGGGGCGTCGGGCTGCTCGCGGTACCGCCGGTCCCGCTTCTGGCATCGGGGCGGGCCGGGTGCGGCCGACGGCTCAGCGTCGGGCGGCGGCGAGTCGCTCGGAGCGCAGCCGGTCAACCTCTGGGAGGTCCAGCGGCGCAAGCGAATCGGTCCCGATCGCCCGGGCGAGGAGAAAATCGGCTAGCTCCGGGTTGCGGGCCAGCGCCGGGCCGTGCAGGTAGGTGCCGATCACCGAGCCGGCGACCACACCCTCGGTGCCGTCGCCCACGCCGTTGCCGACGCCGTGACGCACCCGCCCGAGCGGGGTGGCATCGTCCCCGAGAGTACTTCCGCCCCTATGGTTTTCGAATCCCGACAACGGCTGGGTGAGTCCGGGCAGCACCGGGTCGGTGACGAGCTCGCCGATGCTGCGGGTCTGTTGCGGTGCGGTGGTGAGGTTGAACAGCGAGATGCCGTCCACGCGTTCGCCCGCCGACGTCTCGTACCAGTGGCCGAGGACCTGGATGGCCGCGCAGATCGCCAGCACCGGACGGCCCGCGGCCGCCGCACGCTGCAGCCCCGGATAGCGGGTGAGGTGCCGGGTGGCCAGCCGCTGCGCGTAATCCTCGGCGCCACCGAGGGTGTAGACGTCGAGTGAGTCGGGGACCTCGTCGTCGAGGGTGATCGAGATGATCTCGGCGTCGATGCCCCGCATCCGGGCCCGCTGCCGCAGCACCAGGGCGTTCCCGCCGTCACCGTAGGTGCCCATCACGTCGGGGAGCACCAGCCCTATACGCAGCGTCGAGTCGCTCATTTGCGTTCCTCCCGTACGCGTTCCATCGCGGTGCCGAGATCGCGGAAGGCGGTGTAGTTCGCCAGGACCTCGACGCGTCCCGGCGGACATGATGCGATGGCCTTCATCGGGTCGGGGATGGTGGTGTGTTCGGCGCCCGCGTAGAGCAACCGCACCGACAGGTCGGCGGCGCGTTCGCCTGCGGCGACCACCGCCATCGTCTCGAACGCCTCGAACCGCACGTCCCACAGCCAGGAGAGATCCTCACCGTCGGGGACCTGCCCGTTAACGGCGATGACCAGTCCGTCGGCATCGTGGTCGATCATCGACAACGCTTCCTGCCAGCCGGCCGGATTCTTGGCCAGCAGTGTGCGCACCGAGTGGTTGCCGACCTGATGGATGCCGTAGCGTCCGGCAACCTCGCCGACGGTCTGCACCGCCGCCACCGCCTTGGCCGGGTCGGCGCCCATCGCGACGGCCGCGGCCACGGCCTGCGCAGCATTGCCGCGGTTGGCGCGGCCCGGCACGGCGAGAGCCATCGGCGCGACGAAGCCATCGGGGCCGTAGATGTTGTCGTCGTCGACCCACCAGTCCGGGCTGGGGCGCCGGAAGTTCTCGTCACCGGTCGAATACCAGTCGATACCGCCGGGTGGTATCGACGGTCCGCTGCCGGAGTCGGCGGTCGCACGCGCGATGGGTTCGCCGGTGCGCGGACAGCTCACCGAATCCCCGACCCAGCTCGACCCGGCCGCCACCCACACCACCTTCGGCGCATCGAAGGCAGCGGAGGTGACCAGGACGTCGTCGCAGTTGGCGACGACGATCGTGTCGGGGTGGCGGCCGACGCCGGCGCGCAGGGCGCGTTCGATCATGTTGATCTCGCCCACCCGGTCGAGTTGATCGCGCGAGAGATTCAGCATCACCACCACCTCGGGATCGGTGGCGTCGGCGACGTGCGGGACGTGTAATTCGTCGACCTCGAGTGCGCAGATCGGCGCCGAACGTTGCAGGCTGAGCGTGGCGATGATGCCGGCGTCCATGTTGGCGCCGTCGGCCTGGGTGGCGACCTCGCCGAGTTCGGCGAGCGCCGCCGCGGTCATCCGCGTCGTCGTCGACTTGCCGTTGGTGCCGGTGATCAGCGCCGTACGCTTGCCGGCCGCGAGGCGGGCCATGATCTGCGGGTCGATCTTCTCGGCGACCAGCCCGCCGATCATCGAGCCCTTCCCGCGTCCGGCGGTACGGGAGGCCCAGCGGGCGGACGCGGCGGCGGCCAGGGCCAGCGAGGTGCGCAGCGGAACTCGGTCGGACATGGGGACGAGTCTGGCACAGGGGCGCCGACGGTGCCGCCGGACCTCGGCGGGGTACCCTCGCGGCCGTGAGTAGGGCCACAACGCTGACGATTCCGCTTCCGTTCCGCGCCGTCCGTTCGGTGATGCGTCTCGGCGGACACCTGCCGCCGGGTGCGCTGGGCGTCGTCTCCCGGATCTGCCCGGTGAACTCCGACGGCGAGCACATCGCCCCGGAGATGTTGGTCGCCGGCGTCGCCACGCGACTCATGCCCGGTGGCGACATGAGCGGCGCGACCGTCGAGCGCGCCCGCCACAACCTCGAGGTGAACTCGGCGATCTCCGCCGAGCGGACCCCGCCCCTGGCGGTCGTCGAGGATCTGCTGATCGACGGGCCGGGCGGCGACCTGCCGGCCACCCGATACCGCGCCGAGGTCTCCTCGACGGGGCTGGTGCTGTTCTTCCACGGTGGCGGGTTCTCGCTGGGCAGTCGGGCCACCCACGACGCCTACTGTCGGCGGCTGGCCCTCGACACCGGTGCCGACGTCCTGTCCGTCGAGTACCGGCTCGCCCCCGAGCATCCGTTCCCGGCGGCCGTCGACGACGCCCTGGCCGCGTGGCGCTTCGCGGTGAGTGCGGCCCCGCGCTGGGGTGTCGACACCGATCGCCTCATCGTCGCCGGCGACAGCGCAGGCGGGAATCTCGCCGCGGTGCTGTCCCAACTCGTGCGCGGCGAGGAGGTGACTCCGCGTCTGCAGCTGCTGCTGTATCCGGTCACCGACATGACGCGATCCGGCGGTTCGCGGCAGGAGTTCGCCACCGGCTACTTCCTCACCGCCGAGCGCATCGAGTGGTTCACCGAGCGCTACATCCCGGCCGGCGTGCCGCGCAGTGATCCGCGGATCTCCCCGCTGCTCGCCGACGACCTCACCGGACTGCCGCCCGCCCACGTGGTGGTCGCCGGCTTCGATCCGTTGCGCGACGAGGGCATCGCCTACGCCGACGCCCTCTCCGGTGCCGGCGTACGCACCTCGCTGCAACGCGAATCGGGCATGATCCACGGCTTCGTCAACATGCTCGGCTTCAGTCCCGCTGCCCGACAAGCGGTCTCGGGGATGCACGACGTGGTGCGCGGCGTGCTCTGACAGAGGTTTCACCCGCACCGGCCCGCACCCTCGACCGTGGCGCGGCCAGCACCCCGGCGGCGCATCCGGCGATGACCAGAGCGGCACCGGCGATCTCGATACCGCTCGGCACCTCGCCGAGCAGTAGCCAGGCCGCGCTGATCCCGACCACGGGTACCAGCAACGACAGCGGCGCCACCCGGCTGGCCTCGTACCGCTTCATCAGCATCGTCCAGAGTCCGGACCCGGCGATCGTGCCCAGCAGCACCACGTAGGCCAGGCCGACCAGCGCGATCAGCCCGGACGACGAACCCAACGTTGTCAACGATGTCAGGTCGGCGCGAGGGCCTTCGGTGGCAAAGCTCAACGCCAGGAACGGGATCGGCGGTACCACCGACATCCACAGCGTCATCCGCAGGGCGTCGTCGGGTTGGGCCAGGCGGCTGCCGATGTTGCCGAACGCCCAGGACAGGCCGGCCAGCACGGTCAGCACCATAGGGACGATGATGCCCACACCGATCGACGAATGCCCGGCGCGGTCGACGCCGATGACCACGATCCCGGCGACGGCGATCGCGATGCCGAGGATCTGCGCGGGCACCAACCGCTCGCGAAGGAAGAACACGCCCAGCAGCACGGTGAACGGCGCCGAGGTCTGCAGGACCAACGAGGCCAGCCCGGTGGGCATCCCGAGGTTCATGGCGAGGAACAGGAATGCGAACTGCCCGAACCCGAAGCCCACTGCGTACAGCAGGAACCATCGCATCTGCACGCGAGGGAACTTCACGAACAGCACCACCGGGACGGCCATCACCGCGAACCGCAGAGCCGCGAAGAAGAACGGCGGGAAGTGGTCGAGACCAACGCGGATCGCGATGAAGTTGAGGCCCCAGAGGACGACGACGGTGAGGCCGAGCAGGCGATCGCGGGTGGTCATGAGTCCATCGTCGACCCGGCGTCGATGAAGAACAATCGAATTCTTTTGCAGTAACCGTTCGTTATTGCTTCATCTTTGCTTGCCGAGCGCTACCGCCACCCGAGCGCAGGTGCCACGTCCTTCAGGATCGCCTCGATGACGTGCGCGTTGTAGTCGACGCCGAGCTGGTTGGGCACGGTCAGCAGCAGGGTGTCGGCGGCGGCGATGGCCTCGTCATCCCGGAGCTGCTCGATGAGCTTGTCGGGTTCTTCGGCGTAGGACTTGCCGAACCGTGCGATACCGCCGTCGATGTGACCGACCTGGTCGGAGCTGTGCCGGTCCCGGCCGAAGTAGGCCCGGTCCATGTCGTTGACCAACGGGAAGATACTGCGGCTCACCGATACTCGTGGCTCACGCTCGTGTCCGGCGAGCTTCCAGGCGTCGCGGAACCGCTGGATCTGTTCGGCTTGGAGTTGGTGGAACGGCACACCGGTGTCCTCGGTGAGCAGCGTCGACGACATCAGGTTCATGCCCTTCTCCGCGGTCCACTCGGCTGTCGCGCGAGTCCCCGCACCCCACCAGATGCGATCACGCAGGCCCGGTGACTGGGGTTCGATGCCCAGCGGTCCCGGCGGGTTGGGGAACATCGGCGACGGATTCGGCTCGGCGAAGCGCGCACCCTCGATGACCTGGAGGAACACGTCGGTGTGCGAGCGCGCCATGTCGGCGTCGGTCTCGCCGTCTGCGGGAACATAGCCGAAGTACTTGTAACCCTCGATCACCTGCTCGGGGGACCCCCGGCTGATGCCGAGCTGGAGTCGTCCGCCGGAGATCAGATCGGCCGCGCCGGCGTCCTCGGCCATGTACATCGGATTCTCGTACCGCATGTCGATGACGCCGGTGCCGATCTCGATGGTCTCGGTCTTCGCGCCGATCGCGGCGAGCAGCGGAAACGGCGAACCGAGCTGCCGCGCGAAGTGGTGCACGCGGAAGTAGGCGCCGTCCGCGCCGAGGTCTTCGGCCGCGACCGCGAGGTCGATGGATTGCAGCAGAGTGTCCGCGGCCGAGCGGGTCTGCGAGCCGGCCGACGGGGACCAGTGTCCGAAGGAGAGGAAGCCAATCTTCTTGCTCATGACACCAGTTAACCGGACTTGGGTCCGCTTTGTTCCACCAGGTCGGCGAGGCGGGCAAGATCGGCCGCGACCGTCGCCGCGTCACGGTCGAACTCCTCGTCGGTGAGGTCGAGTTGGCGCAGGATGAAGACCACTTCCGAGCCGTCGGGGTGGGCCAGCACCCGCACCGGATTGGTGACCGTCGACCCCGACGGAAGGGTCACGTCGTGGTCGATGACGCCGAACTCGTTGTGCGGGACAAAGCGAACGGTGACGGTGCCCATCGGGGATTCGACGACGAGGTCGTCGCCACGGCGCGTGACCGGTGCCTGCGCCAGCCCCGACGCCCAGAGCGCCAGGTTGCCCGGGTCCGACGCGAACTCGTAGACGTGCTCCGGCGCGGCGGCGATGACGTGACTCACGTGGCGACTACGCATTCATCCATCATGCGTGCCGGGTCCGACATGCGTGGTGGGTGGAGGTCATAGGATCGCGCCATGGAGGTTCGTCGACTGCGGTTGCTGCGCGAGTTCGCCGACCGCGGCTCGATCGGCGCGGTCGCCGACGCGCTGCACATGACGCCGTCGGCGGTGTCGCAACAACTCAAGGTGCTCGCCGAAGAGGCCGGTGTGGCGCTGCTCGAACCGGACGGTCGACGCATCCGTCTGACCGGTGCGGGCCACGCGCTGGTGCTGCGCGCCGACGACGTCATCGCCGCGGTGGAGCGGGCGCAGGAAGAGATGGCGTCGTACCGATCCGGTCACGCCTCGGTCCGTCTGGCGATGTTCCCGTCGGGGGCGACGCTGCTGCTGCCCGATGTGCTGACGCGGGCCGCTGAAGCGGGGATCGACGTGCACGCCTTCCACCTCGACGTCGGATACCCCGAGGCCGCACCGGCGTTGACCGATTTCGACATCGTCGTCACCCACCGCGACGAGCGGATGCCCACGCTGACCGATCCGCGGGTCACCGTCACCGAGCTGATGCGCGAACCGCTGGACGTGATCGTCGCGCGCACCTCGGACCTCGCGGATCATCGGCGGGTCGCGGGCTCCGAACTCGCCGACCGCGACTGGATCAGCGTGGAGGGAGGGTTCCCGGTCGACGATGTGCTGCAATCGATCTCGGCGCTCACCGGAGTGGCACCCCGGGTGATCCAGCGAATGCTGGACTTCACGACGATCGAGGCGCTCGTCGCCGCCGATCACGGGATCGCCCTGATGCCGCGTCATGCGGCCCGGCATCCCGACGTGGTCGCGTTGGAGCTCAAGGGAGTTCGCGCTGCGCGGGTGTACGAGGCGTTCACCCGGCCCCATCCGCGTGCGGCGATCGCGGCAGTCGTCGATGGCCTACGTCGGGTTGCCGACGCCGTCGCCCGCTGAACTACTCGCCCTGCTCAGCTGCCGGGGATGCCGGTCGTACCCGTTCCGGTGGCGTTGCCCATTGTCTGCAATTGCGGTGTGGTGCCGTTGAATCGGTTGAGATCGACCGGCGTCGGAATGCCGGGGAGCTGTCCGGAATCCGTGTACTGCCAGAACGTCCACGTGCTCCAGCCTCCGTGGGGCATCTCCGGTGCGGCCTGGCCGTTGTAGGACGCGATCCATAGCGGGTGGTCGGCAAATTCGGTGGTGCCGCCCATCGCGGTGTCCCAGAACTTCGGATAGGTGTACAGGATCGTCTTGCGGCCGGTCAGCGACTCCAGGGTGGCAAAGAACTCCCGCACCCACGCGGCGAGGTCCGTCGGATTGAGCCCGCCGGAGTTCTCCAGATCGAGAACCGGTGGGAGATCGAGCATTCCGTTCTGCCCGAGCACGACCCCGGCGTAGAAAAGTGCTTGCGCGGCAGCTGATTGCGAGGGGTCGGCGTAGTGATAGGTGCCGCGGATGAGGCCGGCGGCACGCATGGTGAGGCTGTCGGGAACGAAGTACGGATTCACATAGGTGAGGGATTCGGTCGCCTTCACCATGGCGATCTGCTGGCCGGCGGCGCGCACCGCGAACCAGTTGATCAGCGACACGTTCGGATGCTGGTAACTCGACACATCCGGCCCGACCGACGGGGCCGCGGCAGCCGGCGTAACGGTCAGCGAGCCGGCGACACCCACCACCGTCGCGACGGTGGCGGACATGACAAGACGACGGCGCATCATGCGCCCCAGGATAGGTCTGTACGCCTCGGTTGACACCTCATCCGTCACTTCTGTAACACACTCGTGGCCGGATGCTCCCGTAACGGTCAAGTCCGGCAGGGGTTTTGACCGCGTTTGGTGGATATGGGGGTCTCGAGGCCTCGTCGCTGGCGCTTCCTCGGCACCTCGACCATCGGGGAACGGCGACCGTTGTCGGGGAGCATCGCGGCTTTCCCCACCGATGGTCGAGGTGTGAGGCGCGTGCGCCGAGCCTCGAGACCGCTTGCCACGGTGCTGGTTCCAGCCCACGCGCACTACCAGGTCGGATGCTCGCGATAGAAATCCAGGTGCGCCCTCGCGGCGGATTCCCAGGTGAGGGATCGGGTCAGGGCGTGACCGGCGTCGACTCGCGAATCCGGATCGGCGAGGGCGGCGGCAAGGTGGTCGGCGAGGTCGGCAGGATCGGTGGCGTACCGCACGGTCTCACCGAACACCTCACGGAGGATCGGCAGATCGCGGGCGACGACGGGGCGGCCGGCGGCCAGTGCCTCCATGGCGGCCAGGCCGAATCCCTCCTTGGTCGACGGGAAGGCGAAGACGTCACACGCGGCGACCAGCGACGGCAGTACCTCGTCGGCGACCGCCCCGAGCACAACGGGCTCGACCCCGAGATCGTGGGCGCGCCGGTCGAATTCCGCGCGATAGTCGCGGTAGTCGAAGAGGGTCTCACCGCCGGCGAAGACGAGTGACAGGTCCGGGATGCGAGCCCGCAGCAACGCGAAGGCCTCGACGAGATCGATACTGCCCTTGCGGGGTTCGATACCACCGACCGCCAACACGAAGGGGCCCAACCGATTCTGCCATTGCTGTCGATCGGTGGCGGCCGAAGGCTCCGGGCCCGCCGCGACCGAGAATCGAGTGTGGTCGACCCCGTTGGGAATCACCGTGGGGTGCAGTCCCCATCCGGCTCGAACCTCCTCGGCGACCGATCGTGACACGCAGATCCGCGCATACGGGTTGACGACGGCCTTCTCGTGGCAATCGACGAGGATCGGGGTGGTGAATTGGTCGAGATGGTGGATCGTGCGGATGCAACGTCCGACGGCGTTGGCACTGATGCAGTCCTGGGCGTGCACGATGTCGGTGGCGGTGGCGTCGAACTGTTCACGCATCGTGGTGATCGACCGCATGATCCGGTCGGTGATGGACTCGTTCTCACGATCGGGAAACGGGATGAGGCGCACCGCGACCGATGGATTCACGGTTCGGAAGAATCCCTCGTCGCCTCCTCGCGCCAACGACCACACCGTCACCTCGGCGCCCTGATCGGCCAGTGCCTCGGCGAGATTGAGGGTGTGGACCACCCCGCCACGCGGTTTGGTCGAATACGTCAGGAGTGCAATGCGCATGGAGTTCGTCATCTCCTGATCTCGGTATCGCTCGGCAACCGGTAGGCGTCGGTGCGCAACTCGGCCAGGTGGTCCAGAACCCTACGGGCCCGGCCGATCTCGTGCTCGACGTCGACGGTGACCTTGGCCAGCCCACCCTTGGAACGGGTGGTCGTCAGGATGTCACCGCCGGGGCCGACGACCTTGGCCTGACCCAGGAATCGCAGCGACCCGGTGATGCCGGTCAGATTCGACGACACCACGAACACCTGGTTTTCCGCGGCGCGGGCACTGTCGTAGAGGTCGAACAGGCGCGACTGGCGGTCGGCGGGTAGCCGTGCAGCACGGTCGGTGACGCTGGCCGGCCAGGCCGAGAGCGCGGCGATGGTCGTCGCCCCGTCGAGAGCCAGAGTGCGCGCCGACTCCGGAAAGGTCTTGTCGTAGTCGATCAGCATGCCGAGCCGGCCGATCGGGGTGTCGAACGCCTCGAACCGATCACCGGCCGTGTACGCGAGGGACTCGCCGGCGGGCTGGTGCACCTTGCGATGTGTTCCGAGCACACCGTCACCGTTGACACAGACCGCCGAGTTGTACCGAACCCCATCGGCTGCCTCGGCATAACCGATGCACACCACCATCTTTCCCGCGGCGGTGGCGATGGCAGCCAATTCGGGTCCGTCACGGTCGAGGGTGGGTGGCAGGTCGTCGACGTCGGGCGCGCGAAGATCGCCGATGTACCCGCCGAGTGCCGCGTCGGGAAACACCAGCAGGTCCACACCCTCGCGTGCGGCGGCCTCGATGATGCCCAGCGCCTTGGACACTGCGCGCTCGACGTCGCGGCCGAAGTGCGCGGCGAGAGCTCCGAGTGTCACGGTTGTCATGGACGCCCAGCCTACCGAGCGAGCTGGTCGTTCGAGGGGTAACTCATGCCGCCCCGAGTCCGGTCACACCGCAGGCCACGGCGACGGTACTGACCCCGTCCGGCCAGCGCAGCCGCACCCCGGCGCCCGCCACCAGACGTCCACATGCTGCCGAGGTCACGGGTGCGGCCGGCCCGGGATCGGCGGGTCGGGTGTCGGCGAGGAGCATGCCGTACCCCGGAAAACAGGTGAGCCAGTCACCCATCGCGGCCTCGGCAGGTCGCGGCACCGCGGCGACATCGAGTTCGGCGCCGGTCCCCGACGCTTCCGCGAGCATTCCCAACGTGCCGACCACCCCGGCCATGCTGACATCTTTCGCGGCGCGCGGGCGCAACCGCGCAGGCAACCCCGTCATCCGTCGCAGCTCGTCGGGCCGGCGGGAACTGGTGCTGTCCCATTGCCTTCCGTGATATCCGGGTCGCCATCCGCCGGTGGTGTCGGCGAGCAGGGACACGACGTCGCCGACGCGCCCGGCGCCCGCGGCGATCGGATGGTCGGTGCGGCCCAGCGCGGTCACCGACAGCGCCGACGGCGCCCCGAACTGCGTGTGGCCACCGAGAACCGCTGTGCCCCAGGCATTGGCGGCCTCGGCGATACCGCGGACCACGCGTTCGACGTGTGCTCGGGTCGGGCCGCCGACCGCGTCGAGCAGACCGACCGGCGTCGCGCCCATCGCGGCAAGGTCGTTGAGGTTGACCAGTACCGAGCACCACCCGGCCCACTCGGGATCCCGCTCGACCATGGACGGAACGATCGCGTCGCACGCCGCGATCAGATCGGTACCCGGGACCGGCGCGCCGTCGTCACCGCGAAATCCCGCCGGACCCAACCCCATCGGTTGGGACTGGAACGGCGTGAGAACCTGCGCCAGAGGTGCTTTGGTGGCGTCGGCGGCTCGCTGGATGCGACCGATCGGCCACCGCATCCGGCGATGAGCCCGGCCGCGCACGGTGACGTCGGCGCCGCAGTCCTCCCAGCCGAGTCCGGTGAACAACCCGGCGAAACGGTCCTGGACGCATGCGTCGAACCGTAGTGCGCCCGCGGTCTCCACGTAGGCGCACGCGGCCCGGATCAATGCCGCGCCCACACCGCGGATCGGACGGTCGGGGTCGACGACGAGTCGGCTGCCCGCCCAATATCCGATGTCGGGGTCCAGACAGGGAGCCACCCGCACCCCGCCGACCACGGCACCGTCATCGGTGACCGCGATCAACGCCACCATGCGTGGATCGTCGTCGACGTCGTCGGCATCGCTTCCGTCGAAAAGTCCCTGCCGGACCACGAACTCGGCGCGCCGCAGAGCCCGATACGCTTCCATCTCGGCGGGGGAGTCGGCGATGCGGATCAGGTGGGTGGTGTCGTTGCCGGGCTGTCGACGATGCGGGGTGCCCGCGAGGATCGAGAGGTCACCCCGAGCGGGAGCGGGTGGTGCGGCGTGGGGGAGGGTCCGGTGGTCGAGCATGTTCTCACCCAACGACATTCGCCAGCACGCTGCACGCCCCGCACGCGGCGCATCCGGCGCGTTGGTCGCTGCCGGCCATGTCGATGAGCTGCAGGTGTGACGCGACCTCGCGGCTGATCTTCTCCACCGTCGCCGCGTCGGGGCCGGTGGCGCCATCCACATCGACAGCCAGGGTGCCCTGTTGCGGGCGGAACGGCACGATGAACGGGTAGACCCCCATGTCGGCGAGTTCCTTGGCGCCGGAGATCATCTCGTCGGCATCCTCGCCCAATCCGACGAGGAGGTAGGTGGAGACCTGGTTGCGGCCGAACACGCGGACGGCCTCGGCCCAGGCCGCCCGGTATTCGGCGAGCGGTACCGTCGACTTCCCCGGCATCCACCGGCGTCGGACCTCGTCGTCGAGGGATTCGACGTGGATGCCGATCGCATCGGCACCGGCGTCGCGCAGGTCGCCCAGGACCGAGAGATCGGCGGGCGGCTCGCACTGCACCTGGATGGGGAGGTCGGGGGCGGCGTCCTTCACCGCGCGGACGCATCGTGCGAGATGCCGTGCGCCCCGGTCATGTCCGGCCGACGTCCCGGTCGTCATCACCATCTGGGTCACACCGTCGAGGTCGACGGCGGCACGCGCGACCTCGGCGAGTTCGTGGGGTCGCTTGACCGCGGTCGTGGAACCGGCTCGCAGCGACTCCTCGATGGAGCAGAACCGGCAGCGTTGATCCTCGGCGTAGCGGATGCAGGTCTGAACGACGGTGGTGGCCAAGACGTTCTGACCGTGCAGCCTCGCGATCTGCTCGTACGGAACTCCGTCGGTGGTGGCGAGATCGTAGAATCTCGGCCGGCCGATCGGGCTGATCTGCACGCCGACGTCCTCTCCGTCGAGGAGGACGCGATCACCGTCGAAGATGAAGGGGCTGTTGTCGTTCCGGGGGATTGCGGCGTGCAGTCCGTCGATGACGAGGTGACCGTCATCGCTCGGACCGGCACCGCCGGTGCGATGGACCGGTGGCGTGCCCCGGATGCCCAGCAGTGCGAGGTCGACGCGGGTGGAGACGCTCATGATCGTCCTCCGATCGGTGGGGTGAGGGAGCAGGGTTATTGACTCGCGGCGAGGCGTAACGGTGAGCGGGTGGTGCCCTCGCAGATCGTTTCCGCGATGTGGCGAGCGTCGCGGTCGATGCCGAGGAATCGTCCGGAGCCCCAGGTGTGCATCCACGGCAGACCGACAAAACTCAGACCGGGTACCTCGGTGATGCCGCGGGTCTGCATCGGACGGCCCGACCCGTCGAAGGCGCTGGCCTCGATCCACCGGTAGTCGGGTCGGTAGCCGATCGCCCAGACGATGGAGGTGATGCCGGCGTCGGCCAGATCGAGGGACTCGGGTTGCGAATCGGGTTGCCACACCGGGGTGTATCGGGTCGGTGGAGGTGCGTCGATGCCGTTGGCCTCGATGTGGCGGTCGATGTCGGCGCAGATGGAGTTGTACACCGTATCGGCGTTGTCGAGGGCCGCGGTCAGCGTCGGCGCGAATCGTAGGCCGCTGTCTTTCCCGTCGATGAGGGTGCCGTACAACCGCATCCCCTCGAGCGCGAAACGCCGCAGGTCGATGTCACGGCCGCCGTCACGCCCGGTGACATAGTGGTTGGTCTTCTCTCGGGCGGCCTTTCCGCCGGGATACTCCTGCGCCGGGGTGTCGTAGAGGCCCATCTCGGCCAGCCACGTCATGCAGTCGCGTCCACGGTAGGTGCGCGCGACGCGGGGAGCGTTGCCGATCGCGAGATGTACCTCGCGGCCGGCGAGATGGAGATCCTCGGCGATCTGCGCCCCCGACTGACCGGACCCGACGACGAGCACCGCCCCCTCGGGCAGTTGGTCGGCGTTGCGGTACTGCTCGGAATGGATCTGTGTGACAGCGGGATCGAGCGAGGAGGCGAATGCTGGGACGACGGGCAGTGGGTAGCCGCCGGTGGCGATGACCACCTGATCGCAGGTGAGTACTTCCTCGCCGGCGTCGCCGCTCACGGTCAGCTCGAATCGGTCGTCGGCGATTCGGGACAGGCGCGTCACGGTGGTGTGGGTGCGCAGCGGCGGCTCGAAGGTCTCCAGCCAGCCCGCGAGCCAGGTGACCACCTCGTCGCGGGTCATGAACCCGTCGGGATCGGCGCCGTCGTAGGAGCAGCCGGGCAGCCGGCAATGCCAGTTGGGGGTGACGAGGGTGAAGTTGTCCCAACGGGTGTCGGCCCAGGCGTGCATGGGTGTGTCGCTCTCGATGACCACGTGATCGATGTGCGCCTTGCCGAGATACCAACTGACCGACAGGCCGGCCTGGCCGCCGCCGACGATGACGACGGGGATGTGCGGGGGATGGGCGGAAGTGCTCATGGGAGCTCCGAACGATGTGGGGATTCAGGGGGGGGGGAGGGGCGGGTGCATGCTCAGGACTTCGACGACGGCGTCGTCGGCGAAATCGGTTGCGGTGACGGTGATCGCTTCGGCTGTCACCGCCGCCGAGGTGCAGGCGAAACCGAACTTCGCGCGGACGCGCTCGGCTGCCTCACCGAGTGCGACGAGGCTGCGGGCGCGGAACTCGGCGACCGTGTAGTGATGGCCGCTGCTCAGATGATCGTGGACGACCAGCGACGGCGAATAGCATTCCTGCACACGCCCGTCCGGCCAGCGCACCGCGAAGGTCATCTCAGGCATGAGCGGGTTCCCGCCACGCCGCTGCCTCGGTGTCGGTGATGAGTCCGTAGGCATCGGGCCGTCGGTCGCGCAGATGGAACATGCCGGCGCGCATGGCGGTGAAGGTGGCGTCGATATCGACCTCGGCGACGGCCATCCCGCTGCCGAGGAGCGTCGAATCCAGGACGTTGCCGCCGGGATCGACGATCTTGGCGTTGCCGACGTACCGCAGCGAACCGAAGGTTCCGGACTGGTTGGCGGCGATCCAGAAGACCTGATTATCCAGTGCGCGTGCGGTATCGAAGAGATTGAAGCGGTAGGTCCAGCGGTCTTCCTGCAGGTTCTCCGCCGTTGCGGTGCGGGCGGCCGGCCACGCCGAGAGGCTCGCGATGATCTCGGCTCCCTGCAGCGCCATGATGCGTGCGGCTTCGGGAAAGGCCTTGTCGTAACAGATCTGCAGGCCGACACGCCCGACCGGAGTATCGAAGACCCCGTACTCGGTGCCCGCGGAATAGGACATGTTCTCGCCCAACGGTTGATGCACCTTGCGGTAGCTGCCGTAGATCCGATCCCCATCGAGAACGGCTGCGGCGTTGTACCGCGTGACCCCGTCCTCGGCGAGTTCACAGAAGCCGATCGCGATGAGCATGTCGCCCGCGATCGCCTGAACGCGCGCGATCTCCGGCCCGTCAAGCGAAATCGCCGGTGGCAGTGAGCGGCTGGTGGTCGCGACGGTGTCGCCGTGATTGCCCAGTGAGGAGAGGTAGCCGCCGATGGCGGCCTCGGGGAAGACGAGGAAATCGACTCCCGCTGCTCGGGCCCGTTCGACGTGGTCGGCGATCACCCGGTAGTTGTCCTCGAGGTCGCGGGTGAAGTTGGCCGCGACGGCGGCAAGTGTCGTCATGAGCTGATCCTGTTGGTGGGCATGGGAACTCGGCTCACACCATGTAGGTGGAGTTGATGATCGCGCCCTTGCGGGCGTAGTGGATGAGAGCGTCTTGCACGTCGAGCGGATGTGCCGGGATCACGCCCTCGATCAGGTCCTCTTCGCGGCCGCCGTGCAGGGCGAGCCCGAATCGGCAGCAGAAGACCGTTCCGCCCTCGGAGATGAAGGTTGCCAAGGAGTCGTTGATGTTCTGTTCGCCGGGGAAGCCCGAATCTCCGGTTGTCGGGAAGCCGCGTGTGGCAAGGCAATTGATGGCGCCGGGTCCGTAGAAGTAGATCGCCGACTCGAATCCCTTGCGCAGTGCCCGGGTGGCCTGCAGGACGGCGACGAACGAGACCGATGACTCGTGGGCGATGCCGTGGACGAGGGTGAAGTACGATTCGCCGTTCTCCGCCTGGTAATCGGGGAAGATCTTGGTTCCGCCATAGATGTTGGAGCCCTTGGGAAGTGACGGATGGGGGATCTCGGCGAGGGAGGCGGCGATGTTCTCGGTGATGGTCTCGTCGAATGCGGGCATGGCTTCTCCTGTGGAGACGGCGCGTGGATGTGCGCGGCGAATGAGGGGGTGGGCGACGTTGCCCGGGATGTGAACGGGGATCGGAGTCGGCGTGGGCCGGTCGGTCACCTGCCACCAATTTCAGACCTCGAGTATTGCGTGGTGGTTACCGGCGGAATAAGGGATCGCCGGATTCGTGTAACACAGCCCTCGGCGTACCCGGAGCGCCACCGACGCCTGTTCCCCATGGTAGGCCGACCTGTGCGCCTGGACCTTGTGCGCGTGGAGAAACTAGGATATGCAACTATTGCAGACAGGCGAGCGCCGCCGAGCATGTGACAGCGTGAGGGAAGGAAACCGATGGCCGACGATGCGTCGATCCGCACGGAACGCCGGGGGCGGGTGGCCCACCTGGTGCTCAATCGCCCGAAGTCGATCAACGCGCTCGACCACGAGATGGCGCTGACCATGGACAACGCGCTACATGCGTGGGCGACGGACGACGCGATCGAGACCGTGGTGATCTCCGGGGCCGGTGAGCGAGGCCTCTGCGCCGGCGGCGACATCGTCGCCATCCATCGCGACGGCGTCGCACTCAGCGGCGTCGACGCCGAGGGCGGCGCCCACGACGACCACGACGCCGCGTCGAGCCCGTCCGGACGCTTCTGGCACGACGAATACCTCCTCAACGAGTACATCGCGAACTACCCCAAGCCCTACGTCGCGATCATGGACGGCATCGTCATGGGCGGCGGCGTCGGGATCTCCGCCCACGGCAACACCCGCGTCGTCACCGACCGCACCAAACTCGCGATGCCCGAGGTCGGCATCGGCTTCGTGCCCGACGTCGGCGGCACCCATCTGCTCGCGCAGGTCCCCGACCAGTTCGGCACCTACCTCGCGCTGACGGCCGCACCGATCGACGGCGCCGAGGCGATCGCCCTCGGACTCGCCGACCATTATGTGCCCGCCGAGAAACTCGACGAACTCGTCGCAGCGCTCGCCGACCGGCCGGCCGGCGAGGTGCTCGCCCGGTTCTCGATCGAACCGCCCGCCGCGGGGCTGCTCGAGCAGCGATCCTGGATCGCCGAGGCCTTCGCCGCCGACGGCGTCGATGAGATCATCGCGCGATGCCGCGCCGTCGGCTCGGACTTCGCAACGAAGACCGCCGAACGGATCGCCGTGAAAAGCCCACTGGCCCTGCGGGTAGCGCTGCGTTCGCTGCGGGAGGCGAAGCACGACGCGACACTGGCCGACTCGTTGCGCCGTGAATACCGGGTGTCGTTGCGCTCGTTGCTGTTTCCCGACCTCGCCGAGGGCATCCGGGCGCAGGTCATCGACAAGGACCGCAACCCCGTCTGGCGGCCCGCCGACACGATCGACGACTCCGTGATCGACGCGTTCTTCGCGCCGCTGCCCGACGACGTCGAACTGACCTTCGAGGTCGAATCCCGCACCGGCGCCTGACCTTTCCCGGCACGAGAGGCGTCGCCGAAGCCATTGACGAACCGAAGCCATTGACGAAGAAGCCATTGACGAAGGAGTCACCATGAGCACCACCGAACCGCAGATGATCCTGATCGAGCGCCGCGATCGCGTCGGCATCATCACCCTCAACCGTCCCAAGGCACTCAACGCGCTCAACACCGAACTGATGACCGAGGTGGTCGCCGCGGTCAAGGAGTTCGACGCCGACGCGGGTATCGGGGCGATCGTGCTGACCGGATCGCAGAAGGCGTTCGCCGCCGGCGCCGACATCAAGGAGATGTCGTCGAAGACCTACGCCGAGCTGGTCAACGAGTCGTTCTTCGGTGCGTGGGATGAGCTGTCGCGCAGCCGAACCCCCATCATCGCCGCCGTGACCGGGTACGCGCTGGGCGGTGGGTGTGAGCTGGCCATGCTGTGCGACACGATCATCGCCGGCGAGAACGCCGTCTTCGGGCAGCCCGAGATCAACCTCGGCGTCATCCCCGGCATCGGCGGATCGCAGCGCCTGACCCGTGCGGTGGGCAAGGCCAAGGCGATGGACATGGTGCTGACGGGCCGGCAGATGAAGGTCGACGAGGCCGAACGCATGGGTCTGGTGTCGCGGGTGGTTCCCACCGAGGAAGCGCTCGACACCGCACTCGACGTCGCGGCGACCATTGCGTCGAAGTCGGCGATCGCGACCGCGCTGGCCAAGGACGCGGTGAACCGCGCCTTCGAATCGAGCCTCACCGAAGGTGTTCGCGCCGAACGCGCGCTGTTCTATTCGACATTCGCCACCGATGACCAGACCGAGGGGATGGCCGCGTTCGTCGAGAAGCGGGAGCCGCGGTTCACCCACCGGTGACCCGTCGGGTCACCCGACCGGGGTGACGAGTGCGGCGATACGCCGTGAAACGGGCACCTCCGTCGTAGGCTCGACGCGTGACGACGACCGATGCCATCGACAGCGACAAGGGGACGAGTCCGCCACGGGCGGCCCTGGTACTCGGGGCGCTGATTCTCGTGGCCGGTGTCGCCAACATCAATCTGTCCGTGGCCAATGTCGCACTGCCCGATATCGGCAAGGCCCTCGACGCCAGCTCGACGCAGCTGAATCTGATCGCCGTCGGTTACTCGCTGGGACTGGCGGCGTCGGTGCTGTACTTCGGTGTGCTGGGCGACCGTTTCGGCCGACGACGGTTGCTCATCTCCGGCATGTTGTTGACGTTGCCGGCGTCGCTGATCGCCGGTTTCGCGGTGGGCCCGAACGTCTTGTTCGCCGCACGCGTCCTCGGCGGGATCTCGGCCGGTCTGGCCTACCCGACGACCCTGGCGATCATCACGGCCCTGTGGACCGGTGCCCGCCGCACCGGCGCGATCGCGGCGTGGTCGGCGATCGGCGCGGCGATCTCGGCGACCGGCCCTGTCGTGTCGGGGGCGTTGCTGGAGCAATTCGCGTGGCAATCGGTCTTTTTGGTGACGTTGCCGCTCGCCGTGCTCGCGCTGGCCGGCGCGTGGTTCCTGGTGCCCGCCGACCGCGGTGACACCGCCGTCGCCGTCGACAACCTCGGCGGCGTCCTGTCGATCGTGCTGGTGGGTGCCACCGTGCTGGCGATCAACTTCGCCCCGCTGAGCACCATGCGGACCGCGGTGTGGGTGCTCGCGGCGATCGCGGTGGTCTCGATCGTCGTGTTCGTGTGGCGCCAGCTTCGGATCAGGGTGCCGCTCTACGACTTCCGGATCGCCGCCCGGCCGACGTTCTGGGTGGCGGCCGTGGGCGGCATCGTCATCTTCGGCACCCTGATGGGCGCGATGTTCGTCGGTCAGCAGTATCTGCAGAACGTGCTCGGCTACTCCACTCTCGCCTCGGGTGCGATGGCCCTGCCCGCCGCCGCGGCGATGGTGGTGGTCGCACCGCAGTCGGCGAAACTCGTGGAGTCCATCGGATCTCGCTACACCCTGCTCATCGGGTACCTGTTCATCATTCTCGGCCTGGCACTGGCGCTGATCATGTGGCACGACACCGCGCCCATCTGGTCGGTGATCGGTACCTACATCCTGATCGGCGCGGGCGTCGGATTCGCCGGCACCCCGGCGTCGCATTCGTTGACCGGCTCGGTGCCGGTCTCACGCGCCGGAATGGCATCGAGCACCTCGGATCTGCAGCGCGATCTCGGTGGCGCGATCATGCAGTCGGTGCTCGGGGCGATCCTCACCGCCGGGTACGCCAAGACGTTGACGGCGGCGATCTCCGCCTCACCCGACGCCGACCATGTCAGTAGCGAGACCCAGGCGGTGCTCACCAAATCCTTTGCCAGCGCCGCGGATCTGGCACAACGCTATCCGCAGTACTCGCACGAGATCATCACCGCCGCACGCGAGGCCTTCGTGCACGGTGACGCCCGGGCGAACGCGGCGGCGATCGTCATCGTCGGATGCGGGGCCCTGCTGGTGGCCGTGTGCTATCCGAAGGCGGCCAAGGAGCGAGAAGCGATGCGCCGCTACGCCTCCGAACGCGGGGTATCGGCCTCCGACGACACCTGAGCGGTGCTCAGGTCACCTCGAATGCCGGGCTGACGCCGACGATTGGGCGTAGACGACCGGTCGCCGACTTGACGTCACCGAAATACCGGATGCGATGACGACCGTGTGCGCCCTGCGGGATTCGCCACGTGATGGTCACGATCGATGCCGAATCCTGACCGTCGGGGCGCTTCCAGTCGAGTTCGCTTGCCGCCCCGGTGTCGTCCTCCGTGGTGATCCAGCGTCCCCCGTCGAAACGCTCGATCACGTAATAGCCGTCGGTGGGCCGGGACCCGTCGGCGGGCACACGTCGCACACGATTGCTCGGATGTGCTCCGGAGAACGACACCGAGACCGATTGTCCGGCAACGTAGGTGGATCTCGGTGCGGAGACGACCGCACCGAAGGTGGTGCCGCGGATCGGGTTGTCGGCGGGGACCGGTGCGAGGAGGTTCGGTTGCAGCCCACTGGTGTCGGCGGGTGTCGGTCCGAGATCGCCGCGCCTGCCCGCGGCCATCGTGCGGGCCAAGCGGTCGAACTCCTGCATGTAGGCGCACAACGTGTAGCGCCCGAAGAGTGTCTCGCCGCCCTCGTACTGTTGCGACAGGAACTCCTCCGGCGTCGTCACGTACTGGCTGTAGCCGTTGGCATAGCCCTGCATCAGCACGTTCTCCAGTGGCACGCGCAGTGTGTCGGCGACGATACGCCGGATGCGCAACCCGGCGACGATGGTGAATTCGGCAGGCCCGCAAGCGAGGACGAGGTCGCCGATCCGGATCAGCTGGATCGGCAGCACCTGCTCTATCCAGGGTCGTGGGGGAAGGTAGCCGAGCGGGAACAGGTCGAACTTCGGTGCCTGGATCGCGACCGCCCACTCCGGCGGCGTCGCGCTGGTGTCGACGCCGAGGGCCTGCGCGAACGGCAGCGTCACACCTTCCTGGAGAAAACTCAGCTGGCTCCGCGTGTTGTCCTCGGTGCTGGTGGCCGCGGCGGCAGCACCCATGATCGCCGGGGTGGTGCGAGTGGGCTTTCCGTCCGGGGTGTAGTGGCCGTCGATCCGGATGTCGGAGAGATCGAGGAAGCGATAGGCGTAGCTGATGGCACCGGTCAACGGCCGAGCTGCGGCGAAAGCACGTTGTGCGGCGCGGTGCTGGCGGTCGCCGATCATCACCCGGTTGGTGCGGTGGTCGGCGGTGGGCCCGCCGGGGTGCATCTTGCGCAGCCACAGGTTCGGTGTCATGTCGCCGGCATTGGTCTGCGGAAATGCGGCCACCACACCGGGATTCGCGCTCTCGGCCAGATAGGACGCGTAGCCCTTGTTGTCACTGGAGATCAGGGTGTTGGCGTCGGTGAGCGAGGTGCCGTGCGTGGCGAACCAGGTGATCTCGCCGATCACGGTGCCGCCCTGACGCAGTCGCAGCGCGGTGACCTGTGGGTCGATGTGTTCGGGGAAGTGCTTCTGGTCGGCTGCGGGATTGCGGACGAACGCCTGCAGCGAACGGTTGGCGCTGGCGTCGTGCAACTCGCTGTGGCCGAGCTCGAGCGTTCCCGGAGCGAGACTGTTGTGTGCGGCGACGATGGCCTCGACGATTCCGTCGACCTCGGCGCGATACGAGTTCTCCCGATGCCCCAGTGCGGCAAGGACGTACGCGTAGTCCCAGGCGGTACCGCCGCACGAGTTGTGATTGTGCGTGGCGTTGATGTTGACGTTCTCGTTGGTGTAGACGTTGCCGAAGCGTTGTGCCAGCGCCTTCATCACGCCGACCCGGTGGGATTCGAAGATGCACGCGAGATCGGCGTTGACGAAGACGATCCGGGTGCCGGTGGCGGCGTCGGCGATGATGTAGGCGCGCGCCCACACGCGTTGCAGGAGTCCGGTGGCCACCTGCGAGAGATCGGAGTATCCCATCATGCCTTGTCCGGCAATGGCTCCGGTGATGTCACCGCGTCCGGCGCCGACGAGATAGCCGCCCGATGGTGCCGCCTGTGCCGAGCCGGACGGGGCGGCGACACCGGCCACGCCGAGTGCCGTGGCGCCGACCGCCGCTCCGGCCAGTAGCCCTCGCCGGCTGACCCCGGCTGCTCTCTCGGTGTCCGTCATCGTTGTCGTCCCTCCGAACCGGCCTTGCCCGCATCGTCGGCGGGCGTGGCCATCGCGGCAAAAGTGGTGGCCAACACGGCGATGTGGCGCCGCGCGGCGTCGCTGTCACGGTCGGTGAGCCACGACAGCGTCAGTCCGTCGAGCGATGAGGTGACCATGTGGGCGAGTTCGTCGGTCGGCATCGTCCACCGCAGTGACATCGTCTCGGCGATGAAGCGCAGCGCGTCGGCGACAGCCGACCGATAGACCTCCCATTGGCGACGCCCGGCTTCGGGATCGTGGCGCATCGCGTGGGTGGCAACCTCCAGCAGCGCGATCTCTCGCCTCGGATCGCTTTCCAGGAGGCGCAGGTAGGCGTCCATCGCCGCGGTCAGCACCTCGGTGAGTCCGGTACCGGGGTCGGTGAGTTCCACGCTGAGCAGCGCGCCGAGTCGTTCGGCGCTGGTGATCTCCTCGATCACGGCGCTGATCAGTGCCTCGCGCGAGGAGAAGATGTAGAACAGTGCGCCCTGCGGCATGTCGGCCTCACCGACGATCGCCCGTGTGGTGGCCGCGGCGAGTCCGTCGCGTGCGATCACCCGGATCGCGGCGTCGATCAGTTCCGCACGGCGCTCGTCGAACGTCATTCGGCGCATCGAGAATCCCCCCCCGGATCAGTTGATCGTTCGGTCAACTATGCATCACGGGTGGTGATCTGTCGCGCGGATTGCAAGAATTCGTCAGATCGTGTGGTGGTGCAGGGTGGGCAGACTGTCATAGGCGTTGCGGATGTGCCGTGCGGCGAGTCGGGACGCACGATCCGCGTCGCCGGCGGTGATGGCGTCGAGGATCTCGTGGTGCTCGGCCATCAATCCCGCGCGCAGAGCGGCCCAGTCCTCGACGTCGGTGAAGGCGGCAAGGATCGCGCGACGCTGGGCGTTGCGGATGGCGACGGTCATCGCGGTGACGAGCCGATTGCCGCCGGCTTCGGCGATGGCGGTGTGAAAGGCGATGTCGGCGTCGTTGAAGGCGGCGCGATCGTCGACGGCGGCCTCCATCGCGGCCATCGCCTCGTGGACCGGCGCGAGGCGTGCGGGATCGTGTGCCCGCGCGGCCAATTCGACGCTCGAGGACTCCAGCGTCACCCGCGCGTCGACGACGTCGGCGAACGCGAAGTTCGACAGCGCGATGTGCAGGCGCAAAAAGTGGGTCAGTGCTTCGGCGGGCATCGCGGCGACGAAGGTGCCGGCGCCGGCGCCGCTGCCGACCGCCGATCGGAGCACGCCCTGAGCCTCGAGGACGCGCAACGCCTCGCGCACCGCGGGCCGGCTGACCTGCAGGCGTGCGGCCAGATCGCGCTCGGGCGGCAGTGGATCGCCGACCCCCAGTGCACCGGAGAGGATCTGCTCCTCGATCGCGTCGATCACCATCTCGTAGGTGCGGGTACGCGCCACCGGTTGCCAGTTCGGGCTGGGTGCGGCCTCCGTCGCGGATGACCGGCCGATCGTCATGGAAACCACCTTCCGTGCGGGGTCTGGTTCCCGCGTCGATCCGGGTCGCGCTGTTGACAGGCGCGACGGGATCACCCTACCGTGAATCATGTGGTCAGACCACAGGTCTTTCCAGTTCACAGCCCCAGCCAACTCCGTGGAGTCCGCATGCGAATCCCCGAACGTGAAACCCGGCCATCGATCACGCGATCGGGACACCCGGCATGAGGGTTGCCCTGTTCGCCACCTGCTTCAACGACACGATGTGGCCCGGCACGCCCCGAGCGACCGTGCTGCTGCTCGAGCGACTCGGCGTCGAGGTCGAGTTCCCCGTCGAGCAGACCTGCTGCGGTCAGATGTTCACCAACACCGGCTACGCCGACGAGGCGATCCCCGGCGTGCGGCAGTTCGTCCAGGTTTTCGGTGAGTACGACGCGGTTGTCGCGCCCTCGGCCTCCTGCATCGGCTCTGTGCGCCATCAGCATCCGGGTCTGGCCGCCCGCTCGGGCGACCGCGGGTTGCAGGACGCGGTGGCTGCCTATACCCCGAAGGTGTACGAGCTCAGCGAATTCCTCGTCGACGTCCTCGGTGTCACCGACGTCGGCGCGTACTTCCCGCACCGGGTCACCTATCACCCCACCTGTCATTCGCTGCGCATGCTGCGCGTCGGCGACAAACCGTTGCAGCTATTGCGGGCCGTCAAGGGTATCGATCTGGTGGAACTGCCTGCGGCCGAACAGTGTTGTGGATTCGGCGGCACCTTCGCGATGAAGAACGCCGACACCTCGGTGGCGATGGGCTCCGACAAGTCCGCGCATGTCAAGGAGACCGCCGCCGAAGTGCTGGTGGCGGGCGACAATTCCTGCCTCGCCCACATCGGCGGACTACTCAACCGGGAACGCGCCGGGGTCCGGATGATGCACCTCGCCGAGATTCTCGCCTCCACCGAGAAGGAGCCCGCATGACCACCTCCCGCGACACGGTGCACGAGATGCCCGCGATGGCACCGTCACTGGCGTTGGGCTCCGGCCATCCGCACGTCGGGGTCACCTCGACCTTCGTCGGGATGCCGAAGTTCCCCGAGGCCGCCAGGACCGAACTGGCCAACACCACCCAACGTCGAAATCTCGCCCACGCCACCGGGATCATCCGCACCAAACGGGCCGGGGTGGTCGGCGAACTCGACAACTGGGAGCAGTTGCGCGTCGCCGCCGAACAGATCAAGAACCGTACCCTGCGCAACCTCGACCGCTATCTGATCGAGTTCGAGGAGAAGGCGAGCGCCGCCGGGGCCGTGGTGCACTGGGCCCGGGATGCGCAGGAGGCCAACCGGATCGTCGTCGACCTGGTTCGGCAGACCGGCGCCGACGAGGTGGTCAAGGTCAAATCGATGGCCACCCAGGAGATCGAACTCAACGAAGCCCTCCAGGATGCGGGGATCGACGCCTGGGAGACCGATCTCGCCGAACTCATCGTCCAACTCGGCGACGACTGGCCCAGTCACATCCTCGTGCCGGCCATCCACCGCAACCGCAGCGAGGTCCGCGAGATCTTCCTGCGACGGATGAAAGAGGTCGGCCGTCCGGCGCCCGACGATCTCACCGACGATCCCAAGCGGCTCGCCGAGGCCGCCCGACTTCATCTGCGCGAGAAGTTCTTACGCGCCAAGGTCGGCATCAGTGGCGCGAACTTCGCGGTCGCCGACACCGGTAGTCTCGTCGTCGTCGAATCCGAGGGCAATGGCCGCATGTGCCTGACCCTGCCGGAAACGCTGATCTCGGTGGTGGGCATCGAGAAGATCCTGCCGACCTGGTCCGACCTCGAGGTCTTCCTGCAGGTGTTGCCGCGGTCGAGTACCGGGGAGCGCGAGAACCCGTACACCTCGATCTGGACCGGCGTCACCCCCGGTGACGGACCCCAGAATGTGCACATCGTCTTGCTGGACAACCATCGCACCGACGTGCTCGCCGACGAGGTCGGCCGAGATGCGTTGCGCTGCATCCGGTGTTCGGCGTGTCTGAATGTGTGTCCGGTGTACGAGCGTGCCGGCGGACACGCCTACGGTTCGGTCTATCCCGGGCCGATCGGGGCTATCCTCACCCCGCAGCTACGGGGTACGTCGTCGGCGGTCGACAAGTCGCTGCCGTTCGCCTCCAGTTTGTGCGGGGCGTGCTTCGATGTGTGTCCCGTGCGTATCAACATCCCGGACATCTTGGTGCACTTACGAACCCGTGTCGTCGACGAGAAGCGCGGAGGGTTGCCGAGCGGTGAGGCCGCCGCGATGAAGGCCGGTGCGTGGATGTTCGCCGATCATCGGCGGCTCGAGGCGGCGCAGAAGGCGGCCACCACCAGTCACCGGTTCTTCGGCAAGCGCACGACGATCGGCGCCCTGCCGTGGCCGTTGTCGGCGTGGAGCTCGGCGCGCGACGTTCCGGTGCCGCCCGCGGAATCGTTCCGCGACTGGTGGAAACGAGAACGCGGGTACCGCGCGTCCGGGGAGGAGGACCGATGAGCGCGCGCGAGGACATCCTGAGCCGCGTCCGAGCTGCGATCTCCGACGTCGACGACGCCTCTCGCGCGAGTGGGATCGACTGGGACTACGGACAAGCGGTGCCGACCGGCGATCTCGACACCGTCGGGCGTTTCGCCGAACGCGTGGCCGACTACCGTGCCGTCGTCGAACGCGTCGGAGAGTACGACCTGGCGCAGCGGATCTCCGCGGCACTGGCCGAGGTCGACGGGCCGGTGCTCGCCGACCCGGCGTTGCGTTTGCGCCTGGGCATCGAGGGGAACTGGATCGATGACGAGACACTTTCCCCGACACAACTCGACCGGGTCGGCGCGGTGGTGACCACGGCCGCTGTCGGGATCGCCAACACCGGCACCATCGTGTTGGACCACGGCGTCGGGCAGGGTCGGCGCGCGTTGTCGCTGGTGCCCGACGTCCACCTCTGCCTCGTTGACGCCGCACAGATCGTCAGTGATGTCCCCGAGGCCGTAGCCCGGCTGATCGCCGACGGTACGGCCGCCCGCCCGCAAACCTGGATCAGCGGCCCCAGCGCCACCAGCGACATCGAACTCGACCGCGTCGAGGGCGTGCACGGTCCGCGCACCTTGCACGTGGTGATCGTCGGCTGAAGCCGGGGTGGGCGGATTGTCTCGACGTGGGCGGCGATCAACTGACAGATCGTCGGTTGCCGGGTGGAAGTGGACGCAGCACAGTATCGCCATGACAGCTACACCCGATATTTCCGTCGATGCGGCAGCCGTCGAGTACGGCGGCAAGGTTCTCGCCGTCGAGCCCGGCGGCAACGAGCCGATTCCCCTCGAGGCCCGCCACGGCAAACCCCGAGGGCTGTTCTGGACGTGGACCGCCCCGAACCTGGAGTTCGCGACGATCTTCGTCGGCGTCATCTCGGTCGCCTACTTCGGTCTGTCGTTCTGGCAGGCCGTCGGCGCCGTGGTGATCGGCAACCTGCTCGGCGCGGTCGCGCATTTCTTGCTCTCCGCCGAGGGGCCGCTGCACGGTGTGCCGCAGATGGTGTTGGGGCGCTTGGCCTTCGGTCACAACGGCAACATCCTGCCGGCGACGTTCATGGCGGTGATGTGCGGCGTGGGGTGGTTTGCCACCAACAGCGTCAGCGGCGCCTTCGCGTTGTCTACCCTGCTCGGCATCACCCCGATCGCCGGGCTCATCGTGATCGTGGTGCTGCAGACGGCATTTGCGTTCTTCGGCCACAATCTGGTGCAACGCTTCGAGCGACTGGCGGCCCCGATCCTCGCGATCGTCTTCCTCATCGGCGCGGTCATCATCTTCAGCAAATCCGACGTGTCGGCGGGATCGGCCGAGGGCGGCTTCTCGATGGGCGGCTTCCTCCTCGCGGTGGGCGCCTCGTTCGGCTACACGGCGGGTTGGACGCCCTACGCCGCCGACTACACCCGCTACCTACCGCCGACCGTGTCGAAGATGCAGACCGGCCTTTTCGCCTCTGCCGGCCTGTTCCTCTCGTGCACACTGCTGATGGTGGTCGGCGCCGCGTCGATGACGATCGGTGCGCCGACGTCGGACAACCCCACTGACGCATTCACCGCCAACTTCCCGTCGGCCATCGCCGACCTCACCCTGCTCGCCATCGCGGTGGGAGCTATCGCCGCCAACGCCATCAATGTGTATTCGGGCGCAATGGCTTTCGTGACGATGGGATTCAAACTCCCCGTTGGCGCACAGCGGGCACTGGTGTCGGTGTTCTTCGGCGTCGTCGGGTTCCTCGTCGCCTGGTGGGCGCTGGCCGACGCCGCCGCCTCCTACGAGGCGTTCCTGCTGCTGGTTGCGTACTGGATAGGTCCCTGGCTCGGCGTGGTCTTTGCCGACCGTATGCTGCGACGCGAGCCGCCGTCCCTCGAACTCCTCTATGACCGCAAATACACCAACTGGGGTGGACTGGCCGCGTTCGTCATCGCTCTCGTCGCCTCGGTCCTGTTGTTCTGCAACCAGGAACGGTTTGTCGGCTTCATCGTTCGGGCGGTGCCCGAACTCGGTGACATCGGCGCCTTCGTCGGCTTCGCCATCGCCTTCATCGCCTACCTCCTCCTGGCCCGCTCCCGGGTCGAGAAGTCGGTGCAGCAGTACGGCTGACGCGTCGGCGTAGGGTTCCAGCGTTTACTTGCGGCGGTCTCGAGGCTCGCCGCACGCGGCTTGCACCTCGACCAGCGGGGGAAGACTACTCGCCATGGAAGGATGCTCCGCCCTTCCCACCCGGCGACCCCTTCCCACTCGACAGTCCATCCCACCCGACGGTCCATCCCATCCCGATGGTCGAGGGGCCGAGGAGCGCCAGCGACGAGCCTCGAGACCCCTTGTGCCGAAAGGCTTCCGGTCCACAGTGGTTCGGTTCCAGCACTGCCGCAGGCGGTCTCGAGGCTCGCCGCACGCGGCTCGCACCTCGACCATCAGGGGAGGACGCCAATCCCGATGGTCGAGGTGCCGAGGAGCGCCAGCGACGAGCCTCGAGACCCCTTGTGCCGAAGGGATTCCGGGCCACAGACGCTCGAACACCTCGACCATCGGGTGGGGATTTCTCTATGGATTTTTCAAACAACAGATGCGGTCCCGGCCAGGCCGGGTGCGGGAATCAGGCTGCTGCGTCGTCGAGTCGCATGGTGCGTCGGTGGTAGGACGGTACAGGTTGTCGTTTCGGGTCGATGCTGGCGGGTGGGATCAGCCAGGGGTGTCGGTCGAATCCCATGATGATGTCCCACCCGTGGTGGTGCACATCGTCGTGGCAGCTGGTGCAGAGCAGGCAGCCGTTGTCGAGGTCGGTGGGTCCACCCTGACTCCAGTGAACGAGGTGGTGTCCTTGGCAGCGTCCGGCGTGGGCACCGCATTTGATGCATCCGCGGTCTCGCACGAGCAGGGCTTTCCGTTGTCCTGGGGTGAAGAAGCGTTTCTCTTCACCAACACTGAGGGGTACCCCGTTGGGATCGAGCATGATCTTGGTGATGGTGGTGTCACACGACAACAACTTGGCGGTGGCTTCGGTGATGGCACCCATGTTCTGCAAATCGCCGCCGAGCGCGGGGTTGTCGGCTGACCACGTCCACAACAACCCGTTGGTCGGTTTCGCCGAGAACGTGGTGTCCGCCAAGCCTTGTGCCGCCAACTCCACAATCGTTTCGAACGCGGCCGCACAGATCTGTTCGGGCGTCCGCGGATCCGGCGACCCATCGGGCTGAGGCTTGGGCGCCGACAAGGTTTCCATCAAAGTGCGGGTTTTCTCCCCGGCGATGATGTCGAGGTTCGCCGAGATCTCCAACCGTCCGTCGTCGGTGATGCGGTCGGTGTAGGAGTTGATCTTCTTGTCCTCGGCGGCCGGTAACCCACCCGAAGTCTCCGCGGCGAGCTCGTTGCCCAACTGCCGCGCGTAGAGGTTGATCTCGGCGGGAGTGAATCCCGCGAAGTAGTGCGACAGCAGTTTCCGCAGGTATTCGCACCGTTGAACGGTATCGAGCGGTTCGGGGGAGCGGGTGTCGATGTGCGCCAACCCGCGGACGATGGCGTCGGTGTGTTCCGACGAGATGGACCCGTCAGCGGCATGCGCCAACAACAGATCCACATCGGTGGCGGCAGCCATCCGCACATACCGACCTGCGACGGCGGGTGCGAAGCCCATGCTGATCAACAGTTCTCGCAGTCGGGTGGTCTTATGATCGGCCACGCCCAGGCGATCGATCTCGCCGGTGAGGGTGGTGGCGTGGTGATCAACCAGGTTCCGCAACAACAGGACTTGTTTCATCGCGCCGAACGCTTGGGGTCCGGTCATCTCCGGATTCCATTGCAGGTCGCTGAGTTGGGTGACGATGGCGGCGAAGACTGCTTCGGCGTCAACGGTTTCCGCGTCAAGGACTGTGGTGGATTCGATCATGGGCCCCTCCCCGGTGGCTGATCGGTGTGATGCCTCCATGGTACTCGAACATATGGATTAGGGCAAGGGTGTTCTATAAATCTGGAGAGGGAAAGATGCTTGTGGACAACGGGTTTCGGGGGTGGGCTGGCGGCAGTTTTCTGTCGGTGGGGTGTGGTAGGGGGTGCGGGGTTTTCGCTGTTGATGTTCGATGTGGTTGGGAGGCTTGTTGTCTCGCCGGGTCTCGAGGCTCGCCGCACGCGGCTCGCACCTCGACCATCGGGAGGGGGTCGTCGATCGGGGGCGCCTTGACCATCGGGAGGGGGTCGTCGATCGGGGGCGTCTTGACCATCGGGGGGTCGCTCGGGTGAGCGGGGTCCTTGACCATCGGGGGAGGGACTCCTCGACCATCAGAAGCGGACGCGCGGGGAAGTCAGCGCTGATCCGCAGTCCCGGCGTGAAAGACGTTGATGGCCAGCAATATCGATGCGTACATGGCCGGGGTGGTCGGGTCGAAGCCGAGTAAGGCGCGAATACGATCGAGGCGCTGATACAGACTCTGACGCCCGATGTGGAGAGCCTCGGCCGAGCGGGTGGCGCTGCATCCGTGAGTCAGATGGACTTCGAGGGTGTGAACGAGCCGCGAGGACGACGTCGCATCGTGGCGTACCAGCGGGGCGATGATCCGGCTCAGCTCGCCGCGTAGACCGTCTGACAACTCGCGCGCCGCGGCGTCGGAGACGAGTTCACGGCTGGTCCTGATGTCGGCGGCCGTACCGCCGGCAGAGCGCAATTCGACTGCCACACCCAGCCTTTCCGAACAAATGCGGAGTTCGTCGGCCAACGTCAGGGCAAGGCCGGGACCTGCGCCGGTGCCGGCGAGCGGGCATGGGGTCCCGACGACGACGGTGAGCCGGCCGAGGCGCCGCGGATCGTCGGCCAGTGCCGCGCGGACCTGATCGGCCGGCTCGGTGAGTCCGGCGTCGGTGGTCACGATGAGGCCGTAGACGGTCGCATCGACGGTGGCGTGGACGAGTCCGCCGAGATCCGCAGCCGCCGACAACGCCGTCTCGACCATCCGGGTATCGGGTGCGTGGCCGGCCACCGGCACGAGCACGGCCTTGTCGCCGACCGGTAATCCCGACGTCGACAGCCGCGCAAGTAGATCCGCGCGCCGCAGGGGCCGACGGTCGACGAGCTCGGCCACCAGTTGCGCGCCGATGGACGACCGCCCACCGGATCGGGTCAGTACCGCCGCCAGCGGTCCGGCTCCGACACCGAGCAGCGCCTGCACACGTGCGACGGGTATCGAGGACGCGCTCGGCCCCGCGAAGACCTGCCCGATCTCGCGGCCGCGCAACGTGATCGGTTGCGCCGCGATCGCGCCGTCGACGACGCGCCACGCGGCCCGGTCGTCGTCCACCCCGTGGACCGCCAGCAGGGCGCCGCCACCACCCACCACGACGATCGGCGTCCCGGTCACCTCGGCGATGTGCTCGATCATCGCGGCCGCGGCGCCGCGGGCGAGGTCGTCGTGCAGGGTTGCGTCGAGTCCACTGCGCAGCCGCAGGTCGCCGACCTCCTCGGACACGATCTCGGTGGTCGCCGTCCGGCACACCTCGATGAACGGCACGATCCGCGTCAGTTCGATGATCGGCAGATGCGCGGCCGAACCCTCCCGGATCATCTCCTCGGGCACCGCGTCAAAGCTGCGTCCGACCTCGAACGCCAACCCGGCAACGCCGCGTTCGGCCAGGTCACGCACATAATGGCGACGGGTACCGGCGTCCAGGCCGGCCAAGCCCAGGCCGGTGGTGAGCAATAGTTCGCCACCTGTCAACAGCGGGCCGATCTCGAAGATCTCGCTGGAATGCACCCAGCTCACCGGCGCGTCGAGCCGGTCGTGGGCGGTCAACACACGCGGCCCGGCCGGAGCGAGGTGCGTGTCGATCATGTGCCGCAGAGTGAGCGACGGTGCGGCGGGCAGCGGAGATTGAGACACGATGCCGACGATATGCCCGTTGGCGCGCGCTCGCGACCGGACGAATTGTCGGTTGAGTACGGCCGCGCCCGACGGCACTCTCGAAGCATGACCTCCACCATTGCCGACACCGGGCTCGACCCGCGATCACTTCTCGACGTCGCCTACGGCCAGGCGCAGACCGGTCTCGCCGAGGGCGGTATCCCCATCGGTGCCGCCCTGTTCGCCGCCGATGGCACCCTGCTCGGTCAGGGCCGCAATCGGCGCGTGCAGCATGACGATCCGTCGGTACACGGCGAGACCGACGCCTTCCGTGCCGCCGGCCGGCAACGGGACTACTCCTCGACGATCATGGTCACCACCCTCGCCCCCTGCTGGTACTGCAGCGGGCTGATCCGACAGTTCGGGATCGGGTCGGTGGTCATCGGCGAGACGACGAACTTCTCCGGTGGTCAGGACTGGCTGCGTGAGCTCGGAGTGCAGGTCACCATTGTCGACGACGACCGCTGCATCGCGATGATGAGCGGCTTCATCGAGAACAATCCGCACCTGTGGAACGAGGACATCGGTGTCGCCGACACCGAGTCCGACCCAGCCGAGGAGACAGCATGACCAGCGCGAACCAGACCGCGAACCCCCACACCGCCAGCCCCGTTCTCACTGTTGATCTGCAGCAGTGGCGGCAGGGCGGGGACGCCGCAGCGCAGGTGTGCGCCGCCGTCGACGAATCCCTGCAGAAGGCCGGTTTCCTGCTGGTGACCGGACACGGGATCGATCCGTTCCTTCCGGCGGCGTTGCGTGCCGCGGCCCGTGAGTTCTTCGCCCTACCCGCCGAGGTCAAGGCACAGTATGCGGTTGGCGTCGGTGGTCGCGGATGGATCGGCCCCGGTCTGGAGGCCAACGGTTACGCGGAGGGCACCGAAACACCACCGGACCTGAAGGAGACCTACAACTCCGGCGCACAGACACCGGTTGGGATTCCTGAGGTCGACGACTACTGGTTCGCCCCCGACGTCTGGCCCACCGAGACGCCCCGACTGCGGGAGTTGTTCACCGCGTGGACTTCTCAGATGAAGGCGCTCTCCGACGACCTGCTCGCGCTGATGGCCGAAGCGCTCGGAAAGGCCGATGGGGACAACCCCTTCCGCAATCTGGCGGGCAATGCCACCTGGACGTCGAACATCAACCACTATCCGCCGATGACGGTCGTCGGCGACCCCGAGCCCGGGCAATTCCGGATCGGTCCGCACACCGACTTCGGCACGGTCACCGTCCTCGACCGCGAGCCCGGCGCCGGCGGTCTGCAGGTGTACAGCGACGAAAGTGGTTGGGCCGACGCCCCGTACGATCCGACAGCACTGACGATCAACATCGGGGACCTCCTCGAGTACTGGTCGGGTGGACGCTGGCCGGCCGGACGCCATCGTGTGCTGCCGCCGCAGCCGGAGAGCCCGGAGGAGGATCTCGTGTCGTTGATCTTCTTCTACGAGCTCGATCACGACGCCGTCGTGACTCCGCTGGCTCCGCCGGTCGGCCGCGTCTCGGGGCGGCCCGATGTGATCGCCGGGGAGTTCATCAAGGAGCGGTTGGACGCGATCACCCTGGGGTGAGGTGTCCTCGGACCGGTCATCCGATGCCCGGTACGTTGGTGAGGTGGACTTCCGAATCTTCACCGAACCCCAGCAGGGCGCCGATTACGACCAGTTGCTCGCCGTGGCCACGGCAACCGAGGATCTCGGATTCGACGCGTTCTTCCGGTCGGATCACTTCCTGGCGATGGGCGACTCCGACGGCCTGCCCGGCCCGACGGATGCATGGGTGACGCTCGCCGGTCTCGCCCGCGACACCTCCCGCATCCGGCTCGGCACACTTGTCACCTCGGCGACCTTCCGGCTCCCCGGACCGTTGGCGGTCTCGGTCGCCCAGGTCGACCAGATGAGTGGTGGCCGTGTCGAATTGGGCCTCGGATCAGGATGGTTCGAAGAGGAACACCTCGCCTACGGCATCCCGTTCCCGCCGCTCGGAGAACGGTTCGACCGGCTCGAGGAATCACTGGAGATCATCACCGGACTCTGGCAGACGCCGGTCGGTGAGCGTTTCGACCACGACGGCGCGCACTACACGGTGAAGAATTCCCCCGCATTGCCCAAGCCGACGCAGTCGCCGCGGCCGCCGATCATCATCGGGGGCATGGGCCGCACACGGACGCCCGCCCTCGCCGCACGCTTCGCCGACGAGTTCAACATCCCGTTCCAGTCGCTCGACACCGTGGCCGCACAATTCGACACGGTCCGCTCGGCGTGCGCCGCCGTCGGCCGCGACGCCGACGATCTCACCTACTCGGTCGCCCTCGTGTTGTGTTGTGGCCGTACCGAAGACGAACTGTCACGTCGAGCGCAGGCGATCGGTCGTGACGTCGCCGAACTGCGTGCGAACGGCGCCGCCGGCACACCCGACGAGGTCGTCGAGACGATCAGCCGTTTCCGCGACATCGGTGCCGGCCGCGTTTACCTGCAGGTCCTCGACCTCGCCGATCTCGATCATCTCGAACTCGTGGCGAAAGAGGTTGTGCCACAAATCGGTTAGAACTGCGCAGATCGGCGGGAACCGCACAGCTCGGCGAGAACTGCGTTACCGTACCCGAGAGGATTGCCCGATTGGGGTGATCGGGTCACGACCGAGAAGGCTCTCAGGGGCCGAGAGGGCGGTGCGGGTATGCGGGTTCGGGGTCGTCGGTCGGTACGCCGTGCGGCGCTCGTGGCGGTGATCGCCGCGACGGTGATCGCGACGGCGGGAGGTGCCGCTGCCGCACCGGCTTTCGCGAGCACGCTGCCCGAGACATACGGCACCACGGTCGCCGGTGGGGTGACGGCGTCGAATGTGTCGAATCACCTTCGGGCACTGCAGGACATCGCCGACCGCAACGGCGGCAACCGTGCCCTGGGCACCGCTGGGTACCTCCGAAGCCTCGACTACGTCGAGGCCCGGCTGCGTGAAGCCGGCTACGCCCCGACGCGGCAGGAATTCACCGCGACGATGTTCGAGGAGAAGAGCCATCAGCTCAGCGCGGGTGGCGCGCAGATCGATTCGCAGGTTCTCGGCTATTCGGGCTCGAGTGCGCCGCTCACCGCGCCCGTGAGCGCGGTGCCGACCACCGACACCACTCCCGGCTGCCAGCCGGGTGATTTCCCGGCGACCGCCCGCGGCGCGATCGTCGTGGTCGATCGCGGTGTGTGCCCATTCGGCGACAAGGTCGCCAACGCGAAGATCGCCGGGGCGCGCGCGGTGGTGATCGTGAACACCGAGAACGGCCCGCTCCAAGGCACTTTGGGTGAGGATGTCCGCGATCCGTTGCCGGCGGTGGCGGTGTCACGCGACCTGGGGTCGCAGGTGCGGCAGGCAGGGTCGCTGACCCTGGCGGTCGATGCCCGCACCGCACGCGTGAAGTCGTGGAATCTCCTCGCCGAGACCCACACCGGCCTGCCGAACTCGGTGGTCATGCTCGGTGCGCACCTCGACAGCGTCCCCGAGGGGCCCGGCATCAACGACAACGGCTCCGGCTCCGCGGCCGTGCTGCAGACCGCGCTGGCGATGACCGCACTCGCGCCGGTGAAGAACAAGGTGCGCTTCGCTTTCTGGGGTGCCGAGGAGGAGGGGTTGATCGGCTCCACCCACTACGTGGAGACGCTGCCCGCCACCGGCCGTGCCTCGATCCGGCAGTACCTCAACTTCGACATGCTCGGCTCCCACAACGGCGGCTACTTCGTCTCCGACGGCGACGGGTCGTCGCACCTGCCGGACTCCTATGCCGGGCCGCGGGGGTCCGGGGAGATCGAGCGGGTGTTCACCGACTTCCTCACCCGCAGAGGAGTCGGCCCCGAGCCCTCCGGATTCGACGGCCGCTCCGACTACGACGCGTTCGCGCAGGCGGGCATCGCCACCGGCGGCATCGACTCCGGTGCCGACAAGGTCAAGACCCCGGAGCAGGCGATGCGCTGGGGCGGGACCGCGGGTGAGATCTTCGATCAGAACTACCACACCGCGCGCGACACCTTCGCCAACGTCAACCAGAAGGTGCTCGGCACGATGGCCCCGGCCGTCGCGTACGCCGCGGGGTACTTCGCGATGCTCTGACCCGGGCCGCCGCGATCGGTTACCCTGACCGCGTGAGACGAATTGTAGAATCCATCTCAGACGCTTCTCTTCCAGACGCATCGATCGCGGGCGGTGGCGACGTGGGCGCCGATGCCCTGCCGACCGCCTACCGCTGGCCGTTGGGTGACTCCGCGCATCGTCGCCTGGCCGAGCGGGTCAAGCGATGGACCGGCGTTGACCTGCTGCCCGATGAGCGCACCGCGCAGCGCTACGGCGAGTTGCTGCTCGCGGGTGACCCGGTGGCCGAGCGGTTCGTCGCCGACACCTACCGCGGCGAGCTCGGTCCGCAACGCAGTCGCGAGTTGCTCGACCGCGCGCTCGACGAGGGAATCGACGCCGTCGACGATGCACCGGAGTCCATGCGCGCGTTGTTCGCCGACTTCGACGCGATGCCCGACTGGGCCGATCCCGCCCAGATCGAAGCCGGTGCCGCGGTGTGGCGTCGGTGGGCGTACGCACTGGGCGGCGTGGGCAACGCCGGAACGATGGACACCTACACCGAGGGGTCATTGGCGGTGCCGCTGTCGTTGGCCGGAGGCTATGCCGGCGAACGCGCACTCAATCGCTATCTGGAGACCAGCCGCTGGTGGATCGAGGTCTCACGGCCGGGAGCCTTTGTGCGCCAAGGAAGTCTGGCCCGCGCGATCACCATGCGCGTTCGGGTGATGCACGTGTCGGTGCGCGCCGGAGTCCGGCGCCACGACGAGTGGGACGACCAGAAGTGGGGGCTGCCGATCAGCCAGAGCGAGATGATGCTGACGCTGCTCGGCGGTAGCGTGGGGCCAGCGATGGGGCTCTACGGATTGGGCTACCTCACCTCGAAGGCCGAACTCGAGGCATCGTTGGTCTTCAATCGCTACCTCGGCTATCTGCTCGGGGTGCGCGTCGACGACATCTATCCGCGGACCATCTCCGACGGTCTACGCCTGCTGTATCTGTTCGACGCCACCCGATCGCACGATTCCGGTTCTGCCGGAGCCGAACTCGTCGAATCGTTCGTTCCCGGCTTTGCGCCGCGACCCGATATGACCCGACGCGATCGATGGCGCGCCTGGTATCACCTGCAGGCCCAGTCGGGATATGCGCGACTGTTCATGCTGCCGCAGAATCGCCGGCGGTTCGATCTCCCGGCCGGCTGGATCGGCGTCGCGCTCCTGCTCGCGCAGGTGCCCCCACGACTCGTCGGTGAGGTGGCCCGACGACTCGTGCCCGGCGTCGACGAGCGTCTGCAGCAGTGGTCGGTGGCCCATTGGGAGCGTTGGCACACGTGGCAATCCGATCGTCCGGCGGAGTTCGCGGCGCCCTCGGAATTGCGGCGTTGACGGGCAGTGATTCCGGTCAATGAGTCGAATAGCGCAGCAGTGCAACCCCATTGGTGAACGACCTCGCTTCCAGCAGGCGTAGCTGCGGAGCCGACCCGTGCTCGGGAAACAGCCTGCGACCGCGGCCCTGCACCGCGGGGTAGACGAACAGGCGGAACTCGTCGACGAGGTCGGCCGTGATGAGCGCGTGGGTGAGCGTGACGCTACCGGTGACGACGATGTCGAGGCCGTCGCGTTGTTTGAGTGCCGCAACGGATTCGGCCACGGACGTGCCGGGCACGATGGTCGAGTTCTGCCACCCGGGTTCGGTGAGGGTGGACGACACCACATACTTGTCGACCGCGTTCAGGTAGTCGGTGATGCCCGTCGGATCATCGTGCTGGTGCGGCCAATAGCCACGAAAGTCCTCGAACGTCCGGCGTCCGACCAGGAGTGCGTCGGATTCGGCGTCCTGACGGTGACTCTCGGCCATCAGGTCCGGGGTCTGGTCCGTCGGATCGAACCACGACGTCAGCATCTCGATCGATCCGTCCAGGGTGACGTTCTGGGTGACGACGAGCTTGCGCATGACTTCTCCTCTGCCGGTGGTTGTGGCATAGAGACAGACCGCCCGGCGCACGTGAACTCATCGCGAGGGCACCCGCTCACGCCCCCAACAGCGCCTCCCGATGTGCGTCGACGACCTCACGGATCGCCTCGACCATCGCGGCCACCGCGGGCCGGCGATAGGCCTCGGTCCGGGTCACCAGCCAATAGGTCAACTGGGCGTTGACATCCGGGAGTACGCGCACCAGATCGTCGTGACGATCGGCCAGATAACAAGGGAGTAAACCGATCCCGGCGTGGGCCCTGGTCGCCTCGACGTGGACGAAGACGTTGGTCGAGGTGAGCCCCTCGGCCATCTGCGGGACCAGGGTGCGGGCGAGGTCGAGATCGTCGACCTGCAGCATCGAGTCGACGAAGTAGACGAGCGGATGCGAGTTCAGCTCCGTGGCGGTGTGCGGCATGGCGTGTTCGGTGACGTAGCGCCGCGACGCGTACAGCCCGAGCCGGTAGTCGGCCAACCGCATCGCCTCGGCCCGATGGACGTGCGGCTCGCCGACCACGATCTCGATGTCGAGACCGGTGCGGGTGTGCGAGGCCAAGCGGGTGGCGGTGACGATCTCGACCCCGATACCTGGATGCCGGGTGCGCACCGCGACCGCGGCGGGCGCGGCGAGCAGGGCGGAGAAGCCGTCGGTGGCCGAGATCCGGACCACGTCGTTGATCGACACACCGTCTCGCGCATCGGCACCGAGGTCGCGAACGGCAGCCTCGATCTGTTCGGCAGCCGCGAATGCCCGCCTGCCGAGATCGGTGAGCTCCCAACCGCCTGATCCGCGCGCCAACGCGCGGCCGCCCAAGGCCTTCTCTAGGCTCTCGATTCGCCGCGCGACCGTCGTGTGGTTGAGGCCCAACGAGTCGGCTGCGGTGGTGAAACGGCCGGTCCGCCCCACTGCCAGTAGCACCAGCAGGTCGTCGGAGCTGGGGCTGGTGGACGGCATATCTGCATGTTTGCAGATCTGATGCGACGAAGAGGTCATTGAAAGCGCATTGGCGGGCATTGATACTCGGACGAGATGTGAGTGGTATCACACCCGATGCCCGGAGGAGGAGTGATCATGGCCAACCGTGAGATCGCAGACGGGCCGAATCCCGACGCTGCGCAGACCTATCGGCCCTCGGGGCTGCGGCGGGTCGTCGCGGCGTCGATGGCCGGCACCGTCGTCGAGTGGTACGAGTTCTTTCTCTACGGCACCGCCGCGACCCTGGTCTTCAGCAAGGTGTTCTTCCCCGCGGGCGGCAACGAACTCGACGCCATCATCGCCGCGTTCGTGACCTACGCCGTCGGCTTCGTCGCCCGCCCCCTCGGCGGGGTCGTCTTCGGCCACTACGGCGACAAATTCGGCCGCAAGAAATTACTGCAACTGAGCCTGGTGCTCGTCGGCGTCTCGACATTCCTGATGGGCTGTCTGCCGACCTTCGGTGCCATCGGCTACCTCGCACCTGTACTGCTGGTGGTGCTGCGCTTCGTCCAGGGATTCGCCGTCGGCGGTGAGTGGGGTGGCGCGGTGCTGCTGGTGGCCGAACACAGCCCCGACCGCAGCCGCGGCTTCTGGGCGTCGTGGCCGCAGGCCGGTGTCCCCGTCGGGAACCTGCTGGCCACGATGGTGCTGCTGATCATGACCTCGACGTTGAGCGACGCGGCCTTCCTCGGCTGGGGTTGGCGGGTGGCGTTCTGGCTGTCGGCGATCATCGTGTTCGTTGGCTACTACGTGCGCACCAAGGTCACCGACGCCCCCATTTTCGTTCGCGCACAAGAGGAGATCGAGGACGCCAAGGCCACCTCGTTCAGCGTGCTCGAGGTGATCCGGCTCTACCCGCGCGGCGTGCTGACCGCGATGGGCCTGCGTTTCGCCGAGAACATCATGTACTACCTCGTCGTGACCTTCTCGATCACGTATCTGAAGGTCGTCGTGCACGCCGACACCGAACTCATCCTGTGGTGGATGCTGGTCGCCAACGCCGTGCACTTCGCGGTGATCCCGTTGGTGGGGCGGCTCTCCGACCGCGTCGGCCGCCGACCCGTCTATGCCCTCGGAGCGTTCGCCACCGCCTTCTGGGGATTCTTCGCCTTCCCGATGATGGACACCGGTCATCACCTGGTGATCATGTCGGCGATCATCATCGGCTTGGTGTTCCATGCCTTCATGTACGCCGGTCAGCCGGCGATCATGGCCGAGATGTTCACCACCCGGATGCGGTATTCCGGTGTGTCCCTGGGCTATCAGGTGACCTCGATCGTCGCCGGATCGTTGGCGCCGATCATCGCCGCCGAACTGCTGAGCAGCTTCCATTCTTCGGTACCCATCGCGATCTACCTGGCCGGCGCCTCGGTGATCACCTTGATCGCCGTCGCCTTCGCCCGCGAAACCCGTTGTGCATCACTGGAATCCATTGACGCCGCCGACGCCCGGGACAATCTCGGTGCGCCGCGGGCGCGGACGGAGGTCACCGCATGAGCGCCGCCGGAGTCGATCTGAGTGGCCGTCGCGCGCTGATCACCGGTGCCGCCAACGGAATCGGAGCCGCCTGCGCCCGTGGTCTCGCCGCCGCGGGGGCACAGGTGACGATCGCCGACGTGGACGGGATCGCCGCCAAGCAGGTCGCCGCCGACCTCGACGGCGAGGTGTGGACGGTCGATCTGACCGACACCGCCGAACTCGACGATCTCACCCTCGACGTCGACATCCTGGTCAACAACGCCGGTATCCAATCGGTCGCGCCGATCCAGGAGATGGCGCCGGACACCTTCCGCCGGATGCACCGGCTGATGGTGGAGGCACCGTTCCTGCTGATGCGCGCGGTGCTACCGGCCATGTATAGCAACGGTTTCGGCCGGATCATCAACATCTCGTCGGTGCACGGGCTGCGGGCATCGGCGTACAAGTCGGCCTACGTCTCGGCCAAGCATGCACTAGAGGGACTGTCGAAGGTGGCCGCACTCGAGGGCGCCGCGTACGGCGTCACCAGCAATTGCGTCAATCCCGGCTATGTGCACACCGATCTCGTCGACCGGCAGATCGCCGATCAGGCACGCGTGCATCAGATGTCGGAGACCGAAGTGGTCGAGAACGTCCTGCTCGCCGAGAGTGCCATCAAGACGATGACCACCCCGGACATGGTGGCCTCCCTGGTGGTGTGGCTGGCCTCGGAGAACGCGGCGATGGTCACCGGCGCGTCCTATCCGATGGACGGCGGGTGGAGCGCGAGCTGAGAAGGACTGCCCCGCAGACGATCCACAAAGCGACTGCGCGGTGTGCCCCTGGGGGCACACCGCGCAGTCGCTGGTGAAGGACGTCGGTTACGTCACGGGGGTGCTCACCGCACCGTCGGGCGGTCGACGCCGAGGCCGATGTCGACGGTGGTGCGCTCGCCGGTCACGACGCGGGCCTGCACCGCGGTCGGCTCATACATGTTGGCGACCAACGTGAATTGGGCGTCGGTGAGTCCCTCGATCCGGTAACGGCCGTCGGTGTCGGTGGTCACCGACGCGACGATCGTCTGATCCGGCCCGATCGCCGACACGGTCGCCCCGACCAACGGGGTGCCGTCGACGGTCCGGACCGTGCCCTGGACGCCACCGGTGGCCGACAACACGATCTCGGCCTCTGCGGCAGAACCGGTTTCGACGGTGATCAGCTGGCTCGACGGCGCATAGCCCGGTGCCGAGGCCGTTACCGCGAGGGTGTCACCGGCCGACAGACCGGTGACGGTGAACCGACCGTCCGAATCGGCCTGCGCGTTGGCGATGACCGCACCCGACTGGTCGGTGACAACCAGATTCGCGGGCAGCGGACGATGCGCGTCACGGACCCAACCCCGCAGCGACGCGCCGCCACCGAGGGCGAAGTCACGCCGGAAGACCAGATCCGCGACCACCGAGACCGCCAGCGCCCGCGGCGAGAGCCCGGGAGCCGTCGCGATCACCGTGTAGGTGCCGTCGACCAGATCGGTCACCGCATACGACCCGTCCGGGTGAACCGCGGTCGCGCCGACCTGATGGCCACGCAGATCGGTGACGGTGATCGCCGCGTCGGTGACCGGCGATCCGCCGCCCGAGGTGATCAACCCTGCGATTCGCGGTCGCACCGGTTGCGCCCCGGCCTCGCCGGCCGAGGTCAACAGATGCCGCGGAGCAGCCATCGGGCGAGTCGACTCCTCCTCGGTGACCAGTTCGGACGGTGTGCCGAAGCCGACATCACCGGCCACCGCGGCCAACTCCGCGCCCAGGGTCTCCGGGGTCGCCGGCTTCTTCTTCGAGCCGGTGAACAGCGAGGCGATGGCACCGAGGACGCAGCAGATGAGTGCGAAGGTGAATGCCGCGGTGAGGCCGTCGGAGAACGGGTCGCTGATCAGGTGGGGGAAGAAGTTGAGGCCGGTGAGGTGATCGACGCTGGACTGTGGGAGTCCTTGGAGTGCTTGGCCGGCGACTTCACGGATCGGGTTGTAGCCGAGGAATGCGGCGAACAGGATACCGACGGTGGGGATGTGGGCGATCCCGTCGGCGGCGGGTGCGGGCATGCCGTTGGCCGTCAGACCCGAGTACATGGCGTCGGGTAGGTGGGTGGAGAGCCCGGCGATCATCAACGAGAAGAACAGGCCGATCGACAGGACCATGGCGGCGTTCTGGAAGGTGGTCATCATGCCGGCGCCGGAGCCGCGGGAGGTGATGGGTAGGGAGTTCATGACTTCGGCGCGGTTGGGGGAGGCGAACAGGCCCATGCCGATGCCGTTGATGAGGAGCACGAGGGCGAACACCCAGTAGGTGAAGTTCACCGGCATCGCGATGAGCGCGCCGAAGGTGCCTGCGGTGATGAGCATGCCCATGGTGGTGAACCATTTGGTGCCGAGTTTGTCCGAGAGTGCTCCGGAGACCGGTGCGCTGATGAGGAAGCCGATGGTCATCGGGATCATGTAGATACCGGCCCACAGCGGGGTACGCGAGTAGTCGTATCCATGCTGCGGCAACCAGATGCCCTGCAGCCAGATGATCAGGATGAACTGCAAACCGCCACGGCCGATGGAACCGGCGAGGTTGGCGAGGTTACCGAAGGTGAACGACCGGTTCTTGAACAGGCTCAGTTCGAACAGTGGGCTGTCGACCTTGGTTTCGATGAACACGAACGCGGCCAACACGATGACGCCGCCGATCAACCCGGTCAACACCCAGGGGTTGGTCCAGCCCATGGCGTGGGTTCCGTAGGGCTGGATGCCGTAGGTGATGGCGATCAGGATCGCGATCAGGCCGACGGCGAAGGTGATGTTGCCCCACCAGTCCATCTTGGCGTGCTTGCGCTCACCGAGATCGTGCAGCTTCAGATACGCCCAGATGGTGCCGATGACGCCGAAGGGCACCGACACGAGGAAGATGTAGTGCCACTGGATCGGGGCGAGGATGCCGCCGATGAGCAGGCCGAGGAACGAGCCGGCGATGGCGGCGACACCGTTGATGCCCATGGCCAGACCGCGCTGGTTGGCGGGGAAGGCGTCGGTCAGGATGGCCGAGGAGTTGGCCATCAGGAAGGCGCCACCGACGCCCTGGACGATGCGCCAGAAGATCAGCCAGATCGCTGCCTCACTGCCGTCGAACCAGGTGATCGCCAAGAAGATCGACGAGACGGTGAAGATGGCGAAGCCCATGTTGTACATGCGCGCTCGGCCGAACATGTCGCCGAGGCGGCCGAAGCTGACCACGAGGACGGCGGTGACGACGAGGAAGCCCATCATCATCCACAGCAGATAGCTGGTGTTGCTGCTGTCGAGGGGGTTGACGTTGATGCCCTTGAAGATATCGGGCAGTGCGATGAGCACGATCGAGGAGTTGATGGTGGCGATGAGCATGCCCAACGTGGTGTTGGACAACGCAATCCACTTGTAGTGAGGACCGAGCTCCTCCAGCGAGCGCTGCCGGGACCGGCGTGGCGGTCCGGCAGCGGCGCCGGTCTCGGCGACTGCGGTATTCGACATGTCCTGCCTTTCAGATCAATATGTCAATTCTGTGCGGTCGGCGCTGACCGTGTCCGCGAACAACTGGGGTGACGGAGTCATCCGTCGGTCCGGACCGCCTCCACCTCGAGGGAAATCCGTGCGGTGCCGCCGATCTGGGCCACACCGCTGATGAGTGTGTCGTCGAAGCTGATGCCGAAGTCGTTGCGGTGCAACGTCCCCGTCGCACCGAAGGCGGCACGACGGCCACCCCAGGGATCGTCGACCTCGCCCTGATAACTCAGTTCCAACTCGACCGGAACCGCATGCCCGCGCAGCGTCAGAGTGCCGGCCAGGGTCCAGGTCTCGTCACCACGCGGCCGGACGCCGGTGGCCGCGAAGGTCGCGACCGGGAAGCTCTCGACATCGAAGAACGAATCCGAACGCAGGTGCTCGTCACGCGTCCGGTTGTCGGTGTCGATGCTGGCGGTCTTGATCTCGGCGAACACCGAGGACTGCTCGACCGATTCGGGGACCTCGATGTGCCCGGTGAAATCGGTGAAACGTCCACGGATGGTGGAGATCCCGAAGTGGCGCACGCTGATCTCGAGCAACGAGTGTCCCGGGTCGATCTCCCAGTGGCCGGTACTCGGGGTGGGTGCGTCGCCTGCGCGTACCGCGGTGATCTCGCCGAGACTGACCGTCCCGGCGCCGGCCACCACGGCCACCCGCGCGGTCGGCTGGTAGCCCTCGGCGGCGACGACCACGGTGTAGGTCCCGGTGCCGAGGTCGTCGGCGATCGCGGTGCCGTTGTCGTCGGAGCGGGCGACGGCCTGCTGCGCGCCGGCGTCGGACATGATCGTCATGATGGCGTCGCGAACCGGCCGTCCGGCGGTACTGACGACGCGTGCGGTGATGGTGGCGTTCATGCCTGCCCCCTTGCGCCCAAGACGAATTCGTGGTTGGCGACGCGACCCGCCGCGACGTCGATGGTGGCCGCCACGGGTGCGTAGCCGTTGGCGACGACGGTGTAGTCACCCGGGGTGAGGTTGGCGAACAGGTAGCGGCCCACCTCGTCGGTGAGGGTGCTCGCGGCCATCTCGCCGGCGTCGTTGAGCAGTGCCACCTGGCTGTGCCCCACGGGGGTCCCGGCGCCGGTGGTGCCGTCGGTGATCACGCCGGTGAGTTCGGCTGCGGTGCGCAGCACGGTGGTGATCTCGCCGTCGGCGAGGTGGACTGTCTCGGCGACCGGATCGCAGCCTGCAGCGGTGACGATGACGGTGAGGGTGTCGTCGCCGAGCCCGCCGATCTGCCAGTGGCCGGCGCCGTCGGTGACCGTGGTCGCCACGATCTGACCGGTGCGGTCGGCGATGGCGATGGTCGCGCGGGCGACCGGCTCGCCGGTGGCCGAGGTGGTCACGATGCCCGCGAGGGTCCCCATCGACGCGAGGATGATCTCGGTGTCGACCGGGGCGGTCCCCACGGTGACGGTGACTGCGGCCGGCTCGTGGCCGGCCGCAGAGACGGCGAGCACGTAGTGGCCGGCGCCGGCGACCCGCACACCGAAGGTGCCGTCGGCACCGGCGATGGTACGGGCGGCTTGGCTGCCGCCGGGATCGATGACGGTGACGGTGGCTTCGGCGATCGGGCCGCCGTCCGGGCGGTGGACCACGCCCTGGATCAGGCCGACAACCGAGTCGCCGCGACCCGAATTGTTGAGGCCTGAACCTCCGTGACCGTTGATGGCGGGTTCCATCAGGCTCCTTCCTCTGCAGTGTGTGGGGCTGTGGACGGGTGGTCGAGCTCGCAGACGGTGTCGGCGAGCAGTCGCATCGAGCGGGTGACCGCGACGCGGTCGGCGGGTTCGAGGCGGTCGAGTGCCTCCTCGAACAGGTCCGACTTCCGCGAGGTGGCACCGCGCATGTATTGGTAGCCGGTGGCGGTAGGGGTCAGAAGACTGACGCGGCCGTCGTGCGGATCGGTGGTGCGGGTGACCATGCCGGATTGCTCGAGGCACGCGACGACCCGCGACATGGTCGGGCCGGCCACCGACTCCCGCGTGGCGAGTTCGGTGGCGCGGATCGGGGCGTTTTGCGCGATCGTCCACAACGCCGACAGCTGACCCGGCGACAACGGCCCGGCGTCGGACCGGGCGCGGATGGCCCGTCCGATCCGGATGAGGTCGCGATGGATCGCGGCCGCGTCGCTGAGGGTCGCGACGGACGCTGCGCCGGACATCTCGTCCATGACTCACCACCGAACGGATTGATAGTTGACCTTGGGTAACTAATTACTTAGTTACTCTAAGCGAAGTACCCGTCAGATCGCTCGTCAGATCGGTGTGAAGTGGGTTACAAGTTCGCCGAAAGATTCTGCAGAACAGGAATATTCGGACATTCCGTACATCGATGATGTCGGGTCTGCCCGATGGGGCCGATCTTCGCTGACGTCCGAACGTGATTCAGTGGGCGACAGCGTGCGTCCGGAGCCGTGCGGCGCCCGGTCCGGTGAGAACCCCGTCGACGACCGGTCGCCCCGACACCGCGAGCAGGAGATCGATGGCCCGACCACGCACCGTGGGGCCCTCGCCGTAGAGCATCTCGGCGTCGGTGACCACGAGGTGCAGCCCATCCACCCGCTCGCGCCCGCCTCCCCAGGCGACCCGGGTGCGCGTCTGGTGGACCAGCGCGGTCATGACGTGCTCGACGGGGAGATCGGCGTCGATACCGAGGGGTCGGCGGATGTCTTCACCGTGGACGAACACCTCGACGAGCCGCGTCGCCGGTGCCGCCGGCGGGGTGCGCCGCAGCTGCGCCGACCGTGCCAGCCGGGCAAGGGTCTCCCGCGGGTCCGAAGCCTTCGCCGAGACGATCCCGCGGTCGTTATCGGCGCCGAAATCGAAGCGCGAGCGCATCATCCGCCACACGAAGGCGGCCCGCGTGGTGCGGGCGCCGTCGACCAGATGGGCCAGCACGTCGTGGACATCCCAATCCGGGCACAGCGACGGTGTGGTCCAGGCGTCCTCATCGACGTTCTCGAGTGCATCGACGAGCCGTCGGCGTTCGGCGTGCACGACCGGCCATACCTCGCGCCGAGAACCCATCGGTCACCCTCCACTGCTGTTGATCTGCCGGCGGTCTGATTTCCTGCTCCGAGGATGCTGACTCGCCGGGCGCCCAGAAGTCATCGCGGTGCGAGCCGCCGTCCGAATGACCGGCGGCCGCTTCGATCGGTGATCACGGGATCTGTGGTGGTGGCAGGGTCACGGCCGGCCCCTGTGGTGGGTTCTCGTGCCGGCCACCCGATTCCGGCCTTCGTCCTGTCCGGGGTGATCGTCGAGTGCGCACGCCGGCGGTGGGTTCGGGAGTGGGTGCCCGCCAACGGTGTTCACCATCTTCCCGAGTCAGGGTGGCCGTTACTGCCGTGGGACTTCGCACCGTTGTCCGTCGGGCGGGCCAGACGCAAGCGGGTGCGTGACGCGATGACCGGTCGCATCGGCGAGTACCCGGCGACCTACTTCCACTACACCGGGCTCCACAACAACCGGGTGAATCCGGCTGTCTTGAGAACCGCGGTGCCGCAACCCATCTGCAGATGGTTCAGGAGGGTGTGGCAGGTGGGTGTTGTCTGAGCATGGCGGCTTCGAGTGTTCCGGTCTGAGGGTCGATGACGAGATTCCAATGCCCTCCCCAGACTTGAACATGCCCAGAATGGCACAGGCCATCGCGCGCGGTCGCGACCAGATAGTCCTCGACACCCAAGCGAATCTCAGTCGATTCCGGGTCGAGCGCGATGGTGAAGTCGTACAGTTTGGCGCGCGGCGACTCGTAGAGCACCAGGTAGGGGTTGTCCAGGTCGGGTAGTTCGTCGGCGAAACGGACCAGCGCCGGGGTCGACTGGTTGGTGGCACTGAGTGCGATGAGTTCGTCGCGATGCAGTGTCGCTATGTGCGGTGGAGATGGCGGGAACCCACGGAAGACACCGTCGTCATCGACGGCGTCGGCGAAGCTGCGGAAGTCCATGTTCGCGATCGAGAGATTGTTCTCGACTGAATGCATCTGTTCGGGGACAACACGAAAGGTCCGGCCGGGTTCGTGCCCGAAGTCACTTCGCCCGCAATCGATCACGAGGATCGCCATCTCGGGATGGCTCATGGTGATCGCATCGGCGACGAACGCATAGTAGGGCGGGTCTTCCTCGCCGATACGAGCGACCAGATCGTCAACGCTTAGGCCGTCGTTATCGCGATGGTCGATACAGGTGAGCCCGGCCTGGAAGGTCGGGAATTCGTCCATACCGCTCGGTACCGGCTCCATTGACGCCAGCGCGGCCGCCCGCCAGCGTTCATCACTGCTGAAATCCGTGCGCACCAGCAACGACGCACCGCCCTGAGGGTTGTGCAGATAGTCGTCGAGGTTGCGGCCGGTACCCAGAGAAGCGACGATTTCGGCCTCGGCTGCAGCCTCGTGACGCAGTGTCGTCGCGTCACGAATGTCATCGACATCTCCGGGCGGATTCGGTACAACGACCTCAGTGAAGATGCGGTCAGCAACGTCGGGAGACATCTCGTTGTAGGAACGCAACTCAAGCGTCCATGGCCCGACCGTCGAACGCGCTCGGGGCGAGTAGAACTCCATCGAGAAACCTATCTCGGGCTCCCCGACCTCGGTTAACCAGCGGCGGATACCGAACTGGGGTGAACTCGCCGTCACCGTCACATCCAACGCACCCGATAATGGGTCCCCGTCTGCCGGTGACACGCTGATCTCCATCGGCACCCACCCGATTTGGGTGGGCGGCATGTTCATCAGCTCCTGCATTCTCTGTTCGTGTTCGAGCTGTTCGCGAGAGTCGAGGTATTCTTCGAACTCGATCGTCGCGCCGTCCCATGAAAACAGTGCAGGTTCGAAATCCTCGTCGAATACTGGTGATTCCATCTGCATCCACTGCTCGCCCTGAACCCAGGAGAGGGCGATTCCGAGTTCAGCGTCGATCACCACACCGACGGTCGGGCCGCCGTAGCGATCATCGAACTCCATGTGCCAACCCCGACGGCCCCGAACCTCGGTGCCGGTGATTCCTCTGGGCTCACCGAACCGCGGCGCTCGCCCGGTGATCTCTGCTGGGGCCCACATCTGGTAAGCGGTGAACAACACCGTTGGCGATATACCCGCCACTGCGACAAGCCGATTCGGAGACTTGGACGTGTGCACCGCGACGCCGTCCTCGCCAAATCGGTATTCATCGGTGTCATTCTCGATGTAACTGGGTGAACCATCCGAGTTCTCGATTCGCCACGACGTTGGCGGCACAAACCGCACATGGTTGACGGCACCATCGCTCGAATACGCCGTGGCACGCACCGTTCGACCCATCGTGCTGAAAGACAAACCCCGGATCTGCGGCCATGACGTCATGCCCACCAACCTAGCCGCTCGCGCCGATCACCCGTCGGCAAGAATCGCGCGACCCATCCGCCGAAGCGGCGCCGTCGGCACGTACTCGTGCGGTTCACATGCAGGTCGGCGGCTGGTGGCGCGGTGTTCACACGCGCACGGCTCACTGGGCTCATGCGCATCGTGCAACTCGCAAACTTCTATGGAGAGCGATCCGGTGGACTACGGACCGCCGTCGATCGGTGGGGTGCGGGTTACATCGGCGCCGGACACCAGGTGGTGCTGATCGTGCCCGGTGCACGATATGCCGAAGAGGTGCTGCCATCCGGCGTCGCGAAGGTGTCGGTACCCGCACCGCGGGTGCCGTTCGCCGGCGGCTACCGCCTGGCCCCACCACGACGTGTGGCCGACATTCTTGCGACGCTGCGACCGGACGCCATCGAGGTGTCGGACCGACTCACGTTGCGCGGCTTCGGAAATTGGGCCCGACGCCGTGACATCCACTCGACGATGGTGTCGCACGAGCGACTCGACCGACTCCTCGGCCTGATGCTGCCGGCCGCCGCGGCCCGAGTGCTTGCCGACCGCGCCAACCGTGCCACCGCGGACACCTACGACGCCGTGGTGTGCACCACGGCGTTTGCCGCCACCGAGTTCGAGAAGATCGGTGTGCACAACCTCGTTCGCGTACCGCTCGGCGTCGACCTCGACCAGTTCGATCCGCGTCGGCTCGATCCCGAACTGCATCAACGGTGGACCGAGCCGAATGCCGCGTTGCTGGTGCACTGCGGTCGGCTGTCGGTGGAGAAGCGCGCCGATCGCAGCATCGCCGCGGTGGCCCGACTGGACCGCGCCGGGGTGCCCGCGCATCTCGTCGTCGCCGGGGACGGGCCGATGCGAACAGCGTTGCAGCACAGCGCACGTGGTCGCGGATTACCGGTGACCTTTCTCGGTCACGTCCCCGATCGCGGACAGGTGGCGGCGTTGTTGGCCAGCACCGACGTCTCGTTGGCGCCCGGTCCGCACGAAACCTTCTGCCTGGCCGCACTCGAATCGCTCGCATCGGGGACGCCCGTCGTCGCGTCCCGCTCGTCCGCGGTCAACGAACTCGTCGACGACACCTGCGGTGCTGTCGCCGAGAACACCGGTGCCGCTTTCGCTTCCGCGATCGAGCGGGTGTTGACGGTGCCGCGTGCGCAGCGTGAACGTGCTGCTCGGCAGCGGGCCGCCGCATTCGCGTGGCCCGCGTCGGTGCGGCGGATGCTTGCCGTGCATCTCGGCGCACCCGACCCCGTGCTCAGGACTCGGCCGTATCACCCTGCATGACAGCCGGATCCATCCACGCGATCTGCCACGAGTGGCCGTCGGGGTCGTCGAAACTGCGGCCGTACATGAAGCCGTGATCCTCGGTGTCACCCGGCTTGGCGCCGGCTGCGATCGCCCGGTCGACCAAGGCGTCGACGGCGTCGCGGGACTCGCCGTCGAGGCAGATGATGCACTCCTTGGTGGTCGTCGCATCAGCGGTCGTCGCGGGATGGAAGGAACCGAAGAAGTCCCGTGTGAGGAGCATCGCGACGAAGCTCTCGCCGAGGACCACGGTGATCGCGTTCTCGTCGGAGAACTTCTCGTTGATGGTGTAGCCGAGGTCGGTGAAGAACTTCCGCGAGCGTGCGAGGTCGTCCACGGGCAGGTTCAGGAACATCATGTTGTGCATCGGAGGTCTCCTGCGGTTGTGCGGTGTCCTGTGCCGGACAGGGTCACACAGGTAGACCCGACGCGGTGACGGAATTCATCGCGACCCGGCTCCGCGCCGCATGACGGGTTAGCCTGGGGTGTGGTCTACCTCTCACTCCTCCTCGCCGCGGTCGCGGTGGGCGCGTGGGTGCTGTCGTATCGACGGTCGGCGCAGGTCCGGCGCGACCCCGACCTGTTCGTCGCACTGGCAGACCTCGACGACGACGCCGCCGTGTCGGGCAGGGAGGTGCGTGCGGCCGCGGTCATCGAGGAGAAGCATCATCTCGAGGCACGCGCCGCCTGGCCGTCCGGCGTGGTCGCCGCCCTGGGCGTGGGAGCCGCCGTCCTCATCGTCCAGGACCCGTCCAACACCGTCGACGGTGGCCGATTGTGGTGGCTGACAAGCGAATTGCTGACGCTGGCGGCGTGCTCGGCGATCTGGACGGTGTGGTGTGTCCACCGTGCCTCCCGGCTGGCGGTAGGGCAGCGGCAGCTACATCGAGGGCCTCAGGGCTGAGTGGCTGGGTCGCCTTGGCGTCGGCCGTGCGCTCATTCCCGTTGACCGTGCGCTGTTTCTCATCGATCGGGCGCTGTTTCGCGTCGATCGGGTAGAGGGTTCACCTCGACCGCACCGCACGTTCGGCGATGGCCACCACCAGTCGCCGTGGTGCGAACCGACTGGAGCCCGCGCTGAGCTTGTTGAACGCCCCGTCGACGACGCTGGGCTTGCCGGCCTCGAGTGCCGAGAGTGCGGTGTCGACGACCTGCCGGGTGCTGCGTCGTGTGCCGACGGCCGCATCGTCGGAGCCGGCGACATCGAAGAACGCGGTGTCGGTGGCACCCGGGCAGAGGGCGAGCACGCGGACTCCGTCGCGCTTGGCCTCCCACCACAGTGCTTCGCTGAGCGAGAGCACGTAGGCCTTTGTCGCTGCGTAGACGGCCATGTGCGGTACCGGCTGGAAGGCGGCGGTGCTCGCGACGTTGATGATCGAGCCGGTCTTGCGGGCCGTCATGCGCTGCAGATAGACGGTGGTGAGGTCGGTGAGAGCGGAAACGTTGAGGGCGACCTCGTCGCGGATCCGGTCGGGGTCGGCGTTGGCCAGATCGCCGTGGGTGCCGAATCCCGCGTTGTTGATCAGGAAATCGACGTCGACGCCGAGCTTGTCGACCTCGGCGACAAGCGAAGTCGCGGCGCCGGGCACGGACAGATCCGACCCGATCACGTCGGCGCGGATCCCGTGCTTGCCACGCAGTTCCTCGGCGAGGGCGCTGAGCTTGTCGACGCTGCGCGCCACCAGAATGACGTTGGCGCCCTTGGCCGCAAGCGTCCTGGCGAACTCTTCTCCGATACCGCCACTGGCGCCGGTGATGAGTGTGGTGATGGTGCGATATTCCATGGTGATCACGTCCTGTCGGGTTTGATGTCCCTGTCGGGTCTGATGTCGAGGCCGGAGGCGGCCAGCATCATGAGGATGTCGGTGTAGCGAGCCAGATCTCGATCCCGACTGTCGGCGGCCCCCGCGTCGACCAAGGTCTTGATGCCGTCGAACGCTCCCACCAGTACGGCGGCGAGGGCTTCGGGATCGATGTCGGTGCGCATCTGTTCTGCGTCTTGCCCCTCGCGAATGATGTTGGCGACGAGCGCGATCCACGCGTCCACGGGTTTGACGAAGTCGGTGTCCTCGCCGGCGAGATCACGAACCAGACGGATGACGCTCCACGCGCCCGGGTCGTTCTGGAGGTGATTCAGCATGGCCGGGATCACCTCCATGAGTTGCAGCACCGGCGTCGGCTGAGCGAGTACCCGGGTCTGCACAGCCTCGATCCACAGCTTTTCCTGATGGTCGACGACTGCTCGCGCGAGCTCGGCCTTCGACCGGAAGTAGAAGTAGAAGGCCCCCTTGGTGAGTCCCGATGCTGCGATGAGGTCGGCGAACTTGGTTGAGCTGTAACCGTTCTCGGCGAAGCGCTGGGCAGCGACCGTGAGCAGGTGGGCGCGGGTGGCGGCACCTTTGGCGGTCGATGGTTCGGCTGGACTCACGGGTCGAGAATAAACCAACCGGTAGGTTTTAACAAACCGGTCAGTATGTTTTGCGCTCTATCGGGGTGTCAGTAGCGCATGAATTGCGCGTGCCGAAGCCGTGGACGTACTCGGCTCGGGAGCGTGTTGCTTCGGTGAAAGGGGTACTCGGATCGAGCCTGGCTCAGGCGAAATAGTGTGGCTGACCGAGATCCTCGAGAAGACCTGGCTCGGTCGGCTCCCAGTTCAGCAACGCGCGAGTCGCCGACGACGAGGTCGGGTTGTCCACCCCGACGAACCCGGCGAGATAACCGAACATCTGCGGAGCGTCGTCGGGTCCCACCGACTTGACCGGGAGGTCGAGCCCGCGTCCGATTGCAGTCGCGATGTCACGGAACGGCACCCCGTCGTCGGCGACCGCGTGCAGGCGCGTTCCCGCCGGGGCCGATTCCACCGCGAGCCGATAAAGGCGCGCGGCGTCGCGGGTGTGCACCGCAGGCCATCGGTTGGCGCCGTCGCCGAGGTAGCCGGCCGCACCATTTTGGCGGGCGAAACCGATCAGTCCGGGGACGAAGCCGTGGTGGTCGAGGTCGCTGTGCACGGTCGGTGGCAGCCGGACGATCGATGACCGAACTCCCTTGTCCGCCAAGCCGATGATCAAGTTCTCGGTGTCGATCCGAGGGCCGCCGTCGAAGGCGTCCGACTCGAGCCCGGGCCGTCCGGTGATCCCCATCAACGCGAGCATCGCGGTGCCGGAGGTTCCGACCAGCGCTTTGCCTGTTCCGGTCAGTTCGTCGGCGATCGCGTTCACCGCGGCCAGGTCGGCGTCGGCGGCTCCGGCCATGTCGCCAACCTGCATCAGATCATGCCGGAACGCAAGGTGGACGACACCGTCGGCGGCTGCCGCGGCACCGCGGAGGACGTCGAGATCGCCGAGGTCACCGCGTACCACTTGAGCCCCTCGTGCGGCGACCACCTTGGCTGCCTCGTCCGAGCGCGCCAGCCCGGCGACCTGGTGTCCAGCGGAAACAAGTTCTGGGATGAGTGCCGACGCGACGTGGCCGGAAGCGCCGGTGATGAATACCCGCATGGAAGACTCCTGTGGTGAGTGATGTCATGGTCTGACATCACAGACCTTACCCGTGATGTCAGAACCTGTCATCACCTATCATCGTCACATGGGACGATGGCCGGACGGTTCTCGGGAGCGGCTGATGCTCGCTGCCCTGGATCTGTTCGTCGAGCGCGGGTTCGACAAAACCTCGGTGGCCGATATCGCCGAGCGTGCCGAAGTCACCGAGCGCACCTTCTACCGCCACTTCGGTGACAAGCGAGAAGTGCTCTTCGACGGCGGTGCCGGGCTGCGGGACGCCGCGATGTCGGCGCTCGACTCAGTGGCACCGGATGTGGGCCCGCTCGAAGCGGTGGGCGATGCCCTCGAAGCCGCGGTGACAGCGTTCTTCACCATGGAACGCCAGCCGTTCTCGCGACGCCGACAAACGGTGATCGACGCGAATCCCGAACTGCAGGAACGGGAATTATTCAAGATGGCCACCCTCACCGCTGCGCTGACCGCGGGGCTGTGCGACCGCGGCGTCGACGAGACGACGGCCCGACTCGCCGCCGAAATGGGCATCACCGCGTTCAACTCGGCGTTCGCGCAATGGATCGACGAGGACGATGGGCGGGCGATCGATGTTCTCATCCGTGCCGCGCTCGACGACGTCCGCACCGTCGCCCGACGCCTGAGTTCCTGAACACTGGCGTTCCGCGGAACGTGAAGTCGGAGTCTGTGGCACCGGAGCCTCGTTGCCGACGAAAACCCCGGCCTGAAATTCTCTGACAGGGGTTCTACTGGAGCCGATGACGGGAATCGAACCCGCGTATTCAGCTTGGGAACGTGTTTCGGCGGGCAAACGGGCGTTCGATCTACCTGCGTCTAAACGGCTCGTGCTCACATCATATGCGCTGCGTAACAGGCACTTTGACGCGGTTAGCGCGCGTTGCGGGGTGGGTCGTGGGCGGTCCATAAACACCCCGTAGTTACACCAGGCGGAGTGTCTGGGGAGTGTATGAGTGAGCCCGGAACCGCCGTGACGATTCCGGGCTCAAGGGGTGTGCGTCAGGAGCCAGTGACGGCCAACTTGCACTGCCAGCACTCGTACGACGGAGAGTCGGCGGGGACGTTCTGCTGGGCGTTGCATCGCGGACAGACAACCGAGCGCAACCCAGTGGGGACCTTCACTTGCGCGGGCAGGAGCACGATGACGAGGAGCGCTATCCACCCGAAGAAGAATCCAGCGAGAGCCCATCCGGCTTGATCGCGGTTCTTCTTCCCGGCGAGGTAGCCCACGACGAGGCACAGCACGAAACAACTCACAACCCAGAACAGAAGAAACATCGCCGTCCAGTCGGACGCGGTATCAACTCCACCCAGCACTTCGTGGAGAGAGACGCAAGGTTTCGCGCGAGACGGATCACTACGAAATTGGGCATGGAAAGCGTTCGAGCAGAAGGGAATTGGGACGATGACGAGTAATCGCGGAAAGCGTTCGGGCAGAACAAATTCGGGACGACACGACAGATTCACTGGCGACTACGGAAAGCCTTACGCGCCAAAGGGATACCCGCGATGGGTGTACGACGAGATTGTCGCGGTCAAGCGCCTCGACGACAGCGCCCTAGCTGCCGAAGCGCGCGACGAGGAAGACGACGCCAAGCCGGTGTCCGCGTCGGCCGAGTCGTCGTCGCCTCCGGCGGTTGGGCCTCGGGTGCAGAGGAAGCTGTTGCCGATGGAAGACGCCCTTGAACAGTTGCGCGCTCCGGACCAGCGCCCGCCCGCGCCATAGGCCAGCGCCACCCACGGCGAGGGGTGTCTCGGCCCTCTGACGTCGCCACCGGCGGCCTAACGACGCCGGTGCGGCACCCGCGCACCTCACGCCCTATCTCAACGGCAAAGCGAGCCAATTGCTTTGTAGGACAAAGGGTTTAGACCCCTGTTGAATTGTGATCTATGTCACTCGACAATAGGCTGAGAGGTGCAGGGGGTGCGGGCACGATCGCACCCCTCGGACACCACAGATCAAGGGAGACAACATGACTGAGTTCCACGGCGGAACGATCCCCAGCGACAAGGAAGCGTGGGCAGTTGCGTTCAGTGACGGCGTCTTCTGCGAGGAGTTGGACGTGCTCGCGCCGCTCGGCAGCGCCCCGGCCGACGTCCGCGCTATCGCCGCGCCGCTCATCGCAGCGGACTACCTGCCAGGAATGCAGATCGTGGACGTGTCGCCGTTTCGTGGCGTGACCATCTGGGGTGCGCGATGAAGGTCGTCGGGTACGTGCGGGTGAGCACCGACCGTCAGGGCGACAGCGGTCTCGGCCTGGAAGCGCAGCGCGAGAGCTTGGAGCAGGGGTGTCGGCAGCGGGGCCACGAACTGCTCACCGTCACCACCAACGTCGTGGGCGGAGCCAAGACCGACGCGATGTTCGGGCGCGAGGTTGCTGTCGCCGCTGTCGAGTCGGGCGTGGCTCAATGATTGCTCGTGCGCGCTCTGGATCGCGTCACGCGCGACCAGCTGGACGCCGCCCAGATCATGAAGCGCGCTAACGACTACGGGTGGCGGCTACTCGACACCGAAGGCGCAGACAGCGGCGACCCGAGTCAGCGTCTCGTGGCCGACGTGCGGTTGGCTGTGGCAGCCGAGGAGCGCCGCAAGATCGGCACCCGCACCCGCGAAGCCCTCGACGCCAAGCGTCGCAAGGGTCAGCCCGGACTGATCAGCGTCAGCGCGCAGCGCCGTATCCAGGTTCTCGCGTCGCAGGGCCTCGGAGCCAAGGCCATCGCTAACCGACTCACCAGCGAAAACGTTCCCACCGCTACCGGAGGCGACACGTGGTCGTACTCGTCGGTGCGGCGCGTTCTCAACCGACTCACACAGGAGGTCGCCTGACATGGCACACATCAGGACGCGCACCACGACACAGCAACACCGCAACGGCAGAACTGTCGCTCACTATGAGGTGCGGTGGCGCGAAGACGTGAGAGACGAACGCGGGCTTCCGATTCCGGTTGATCCGAGCCGTCCCGAAGGGCGGAAGCAACAGCGGACCCGGCAGAAGTCGTTCCGCGACAGGGAGGCAGCCGAGCGGTTCCGCGACACGCTCAACACCGAGCGCCACACGCCGGGCGGTGTCGTGGTTCCGCGGGACCAGCTATTTGCCCACGCAGCGGAAGCCTGGTTGGAGAGCTGCACCGACTTGAAGCCTCGGACGCGCGGAGAGTACTGGAACCTGCTCAGTCCGAAGAAGCGCGCCCGCAAGGATTCCCAGGGCAACAGCACCGCGCACCTGTCGATCATCGCCACGTTCAGTGGTAAGGCGGTCGGCAGTATCACCCGACAGCAGATCGCGGAGTGGGTGCAGGCCCTCACCGACGCCGGGAAGTCGCCGTCGACGGTCCGGCATATGTACTTCGTCGTGAAGATGGTGTTGGAGCAGGCCGTGGTGGACGGACTCCTACGCGACAACCCCGCCGATCACGTCAAGCTCCCGAGCGAGCGCACTGCCACCAGCGGAACTCCCGGCGTCGTGGACGACCCCGACATGTTCCTGACGGCCGAGCAGGTGTCAGCGCTCGTTGCCGCTACGCCCTGGCCGTACAACGTGCTGGTCCACGTGGCCGCGTGGAGCGGGCTGAGAGCCGCAGAGATAGGCGGGTTGCAGGTAGGCGACGTAGAGCTGCCACCGCGCCAGCTCAATCCCAACGCGAGGCCCAAGCCGGGCCTCCTGGGAGTAGAGCGCACCCTCAGCCCGCGCCCGACAGGTGGCTACGACACCCCGAAAACGCGGGGGAGCCGGCGACGAGTCCCGCTGCCACCGGCCACCGTGGACCTGATGCGCGACTACATGGCGCTGCATCCCCGCGCCGACGATCCGACCGCGCCGCTGTTCCCGGCGTTTCGGCTCACGCCGCCGAAGCAGACCGGCGTCGCTGTCCACCCCGGCAGGACGTCGCCTGAGCTAGCGAGTGCAAAGGCTCAGCGCAATGCCGACGTCCTAGCCTCGCTCACCGTGGACGAGGCCGAAGCGCGCCTGGAACTCGACTGGACCAGCCCCGTACGGCATCAGAACTTCTACAAAGCCGTGTTCCGTCCTGCGGTCCTGCGAGCCAACCGAGAAGTTGCAGGCCGAGCGCTACCGCCCGCGCTCAAGTTCCACGCGCTGCGCCACACGTACGCGAGTCTGTGCGTGGCGGCAGGCATTCCGCCGCTGGAGATCGCCCGATTCATGGGACACGCCAAGGTCACCACGACGCTCAGCGTCTACGCGCACCTGTTCGAGGACGACCACGCTGACGCGATGTCGGCTCTGGCGGCGATGTCGGCACTGGCAACGGAGAACGTGGTCAGGCTGCGGGGCTAGTCGCGTGGCGGTCCGCCCAGTGTCCACGCGACCACGTGCGACAACTGAACGCGCATGAATCCGGCGTCGTGTCGCGTGTGGCCTTGAAATACGACTGCGTCCTGCAAGTGGATGTAGGACGTTAGCTCCTCCCGATTGAGTGCGGCTTCGTCGTCCTCTTCGTCGCTGTTCTCGCGCAGCTCGCGATAGCGATTCGCGGGTGAATCGAAGTTCATCCTTGCCATGCTCTCCGTGACCTCGCGAGTTGTGGCGTCCGCGGAGTCCTGAATCCCTCCTCGCTGCAATGCCGCAAGACCTTCGAAGAAGGTCTCTCCGGCGATTATCGTCCCAGCGATGGTGCCTGCTGCGGTGAATAGCGTGATGCCGAATCCGGCACGGGCCTGATTAGCGAAGTAGGCGAAGTTTCGCAAGTTGTCGTCGGGCTCCCCGAACCAATCGGCCGTCTTCTGCAGGTTGCTGTAGAGAGCAAGCCCTCCGTTTAGCGGTTGCTGGGGAGTGTCGTCTTTGTCGCTCATGCCGCTGATCATGGCAGACGCCTCGGACATCCAGCAGCCTGCGTCACTTCAGTGGGTGAGGGCTGGTCGTCGCCCGAGTCGGCGTGGCAGGTGGCAGTGGACGGCGTCAATTGCCTAGACTGTGGGTAGTGCATCCCGATGTGGTCGTTGAAACACCACGACTTCGGTACCAGCATCGGGAAGGGCCTCCTCGCCCGCGCTCTAGTCGAACGGTCCCGGCCTCGCATACGTGCTTGAGGCCGGGACCTAACGAGTTATGAGGCGAAGTTTGCCCAGTCGGTCGACCCAGCCAAGTCAAATGCCCCGTCGCGATTAATCGCAAGGTTGTTTGACGCTGTCGTTCCCCGATCCCAACCGAAGGCATCTTCGATCTCAGCTTCGGTCAGGGCATCGCGGTAGGTCGAAACCAGTATGGCCGGTGGATCGCGACGGGACTCCCAACAGCGTTGCAATAGATCGTTGACACATTCATCCTTGAACGAATAGCCGACAATCAACCAATGGTCCGCATTCTTAAAGTCGGTTTCCGACACATCGTACGCGACATTGAATGGGAAGCCCTGGACATGCTGCGCCTTATCGTAGCTGTTGGCAAGTACGACAATCGGTTGAGCGTTAAACGTGTCGTAGTCTCTATAGGTCTGCCAGATCGGATTTCCGCGCAGAGTGCCAACGTTTAATTTGACGTCTTGGTCGTTCACGCGCCAATAGGTGAGAGACCCGTGCAGGTGAAGGAGTCGAAGCCTTCTCCGCTCAAGTGAGATGTACTGAGCCTCACTGCTTCGCAGCTGAACGGTCGGGTACTTGACACCACCGAAGGAGAACGAGCCCCGATAACGACCATCTGCCATGTCGCTGAGGATGGCCTCGTATTTCTCCATTAACGCAGAAAGCACGAGAGTGTCGTAATTGAGATTGGCCACAGTCACATGGTTGGTAAATGCGTCCAAAACGAGATCGAAGAACTCGATTAGGGGCTCTCTGCGCTCCCAATCTGAGTAGGTCCGCTCCATGATGATTTCTAGCGTATGTCCGATTCCTCTCCGCTGAACCTCGCTGACGAAGTCTCGGACTAGCTGGATTGCATTTGCCGTCGCTGGGTCACCGTTTTTTGTGAGTGCTGCGAACACGGCCAAGTCGTCAAGAATATCGCTCTGACCGCCGAAAGCGCCAACGAGCGCCTCGAAATCCGTGGCCGGGTCGCCAGTTGGATGGTGCTTGGCGACCCGCTGCATCGCGGTTGCGACCGCGTCGCTTCCGGTGTACTGGCGGGTCAGCCGACCTGTGAGCTCCGCGCTAATCTCGCTCAAGTGGAGCTTGGGGCTGAATGCCATACTCAGCCCATTTCCGACGAGCATCGCAAGGTTAGGGCCACCCGACATCGGAGTCTGACCGCCTTCTTCGAAGTATCAAGTCACTTGATTCTACTGACAGCCCGGAGATCTGAGTGCTGACACGCGCCACCACGTGGAGTGTATTTGTTGTCGCGGATCAGGCGTTCGGCAGCCAGAAAACCGCTCTACCTGCGGTGATGGTGGAGCCGATGACGGGAATCGAACCCGCGTATTCAGCTTGGGAAGCTGATGTTCTGCCATTGAACTACATCGGCGTTAGGGCTTTGACCTGCCGTGATGCTCCACACCGGCCGATGTGTTCGTCTCCGTGCCACGCTCGTTATCGCACAGACAACAGTGAACGTTGCACGGCGCAAGGCCTCATCCTGGGAATGAGCATACAGCCTCATAGTTAGGGACGTGTCAGCGTGTCCGATCCTTGTGGCGATCACCCGAGATGGGGACGCTCTGAAGCTGCATCAGGGTAGCGCAGGTTTGGCGAGCGTTTTGGAGCCTAACGTGTCGAATACCCGCCCTCACCAGCATGTCTCGCCAGCATCGGGCCGGCGAGTACACGTCACCGATCTCGTTCTATGCCATGTGGGAAACCGAGCGATACGCTGAGCCGGCCAGACGCGTTGACCTCGCGCGCTGCGACAGCGCGCCGCATGAAGCCTCTCGGGGATCGGCAGAGGAATGATCGAGACCTGTAGATCTGGGAGGGCATGCCTTCCCGCAAGTATGATCCCGATAGTCACTTGATAAGTCAGCGTTGCAAGGCTTGCGCACAGGCCCACCCTGTGTCGCTTTACGGTAGTCAACAACGATGACGGTTCCAACCCGTCCGACGAGAGCCGCTCGATGCTCGATGAGACCGTGCGTGCAGATGCTCGCTGCCGCACTGCACGCAGTAGTCGCCGCCTACATCAACCACGCCGACCAGGTCTACGCGAACGGCGTCGTCTCGTGGTGCGCAACGGGATACCACCATGAGTGACAGGTGATGACCGCCGCCGGTGCGGTCACGTTGAAAGCGCCACGCGTCAACGACAAGCGTGTCGATGCTGATACGGGTTAACGGAAACCCTCTTTCGTCGACGAAGGGACTGCTGCACGGATAGGTGACATCTGATCTGGCTTGCCCGAGGGGGTGGGCCTGGAAGGATGGCTATCGTGCCCAAGCCGTATCCGAAAGAGTTCCGTGATGACGTGGTCCGGGTTGCCCGCGAGCGCGAGTCGGGTGTGACGATCGAGCAGATCGCGAAGGATTTCGGGGTGCACCCGATGACCTTGCAGAAGTGGATGCGCCGCGCCGACGTCGACGACGGTAACAAGCCCGGCATGACGAGCGGGCAGTCCGCGGAGCTGCGGGAGGCGAACAAGCGAATCCGGTTGTTGGAGCAGGAGAATGAGGTGCTGCGGCGGGCGGCTGCGTATCTGTCGCAGGCGAATCTGCCGGGAAAAGGTTCTACCCGCTCGTGAGGGAGCTCGCCGCCGACGGGATTCCCGTGGCGGTGTCGTGCCGGGTCCTCAAGCTCTCCCGCCAGCCCTACTATCGCTGGCTCACAGAGCCAGTCACTACCGCCGAATGGGTCGAAGCGCACCGAGCGAATTCCCTGTTCGATGCCCATCGTGACGACCCGGAGTTCGGGTATCGGTTCCTCGCCGACGAAGCAGAAGTCGCCGGTCAGGCGATGAGTGGAAGGACGGCGTGGCGGATCTGCTGCGCCAACGGCTGGTGGTCGAGCTTCGGCAAGAAGCGTGGGAAGAACGGTACGAAGCCTGGTCCGCCGGTGCACGACGACTTGGTCGAACGGGACTTCACCGCCGACAGTCCGAATGAGTTGTGGCTGACCGATATCACGGAACATTGGACCGACGAGGGCAAGCTCTACCTCTGCGCGATCAAGGACGCCTGCTCGGGGCGGATCGTCGGCTACAGCATCGACTCGAGGATGAAGTCCCGTCTCGCTGTGACAGCGCTCAACAACGCGGTCGCCCGCCGAGAAGACGATGTTGCGGGTTGTATTGTTCACTCGGACAGAGGTTCTCAATTCCGATCCCGCAAATTCGTGTCGGCGCTCAACCGGCACGGTCTGGTCGGGTCGATGGGGCGGGTCGGTGCCGCGGGTGATAACGCCGCGATGGAATCGTTCTTCGCGCTGCTGCAGCGCAACGTCCTCGACCGGCAACGCTGGGCCACCCGCGAGCAGCTGCGGATCGCGATCGTCACCTGGATCGAACGCACGTATCACCGCCGGCGCCGGCAAGCCCGCCTCGGTCGGTTGACGCCCATCGAATACGAGACCATCATCAACACAGCCGCCTCAGCGGCATGACACCCCAACTGTCACCTATCCGTGCAGCAGTCCCTCGTCACGACCGATAGCTCAGGGCGCAACGTAGATCTACCTAAGGGCGCCGTGCAGCGCCTTCAACAGCCAATACGCAATCACGACGACGCGTACATCGGGGGCCGTCACAGGGCAGTGTGGACACATGCGGGCTCCCCCGATCACGCAGGGCTGACCTCGAATCGCTCGGAGCCCGGCTTTTCGCGAAGCGTTCACACTGATGAGGTTTGAGCGCGAGCACAGGCTCATGGGCCTCGTCAGCACACGGCGGTGTGGGTAGCCGAGTCGGGGAATGAGAAGGAACCTGCGCTCACCCCATCTATCGCAAGACGGGTAAACGCAGGTTCCTAAGTCTTGTACTGCGCACTTCGCCGCGGCCCTCTCAACCCGCATCGGTCCTACTTGGTCCCGAATCATCAGGAGTTACATGTTGTCATTCAGCCATTCAATAAAATGGTGAATCTTTTCGGGGTGCGACACGATACTCTTGCCCACACCGAAAGCGACGCCATCCAAGAACTTGTGGACAAGGCTTCGCTGACTCTGCTTGTACCTAGTTCGATAATCCTCGACATCGGGGTCGGTGTCGTTGTCTCCCTTCTTATCCCCGGAGTTCGGATTAGGAATTTCGTTAGGCTGAGACATACGTCTGCCCTCCTGCGTGACCGGGTATGACGGCCAGGTCCTTTGCCTGCCGTCACGGGCGGGTGGTCACCCCCGCACGACTTTTTCGCCCATTTCCTCCTTGAAAACGGCGATAGCATCCAGAACCAGCGCGCGAATCACTGATGCGCGGGTGGCATCAGGCGTGCCGTGCTCTTGGAAGAACTCGACAAGATCGTCGAGCGCCTTGGATTCCGAAGGTGTGAACTTCGTTTGCCCTGGGATTATGCGTTTTTCCCTTTTCTGCAATGCGACCAAGTTTTCGCGTCGACTTTCGATTTGGCTCACTGTAGACGACTGACTGATGGTCATTCTGCGTCCTTTTCGTTGCGGTTCATAAACCTCGCCTCCCACCGGCGAAGGTTCAGACCTCTGGGTATGTGGACTTCTTCAGGCTTGCAACCCGGAATGACGAGCGTCGGCAATTTCCAGTTATGGGGAAGCTAACTGGACGTATTGCTGACGTTGCCGCTACTGCTATGGGCAATGTCCATGCCGAGCGAGGTAGCTAGCTGGTCTTAGCGCGTCATGTGTGTGTCTCTTCATTTCTCTGCTCCCATGGATGGTGTCCTCGATTTCCGTCGACTCTCTGACGACTCCTCAAGAATACCCCCAGGTATACCTGCGCGCAACCCTGAAGCATCTCTGCGTGTCACTGGGGTGCAAATACGACGACTGACTACGACAAAGGGGCCGACCAGCGAGTAGCTGAGGGCCCCAGATCGCGTGTCTGCAATTACTCGTCGGTCGCGTCGACCCTCGCTAGCAAAGGATCTGTCGAGCGCGTCACAGCAGGTCGCGACATGCGGCGCGTTCAGGTCAGCGTCGCGACCCCGTCGCCGGTGAGATCGGCCATGGCGATGCCGCGGCCCGTCATGACCAGCGTCAACGACTCGGCGGGACCCCGGACCTCGGGCCCGTCGCCGAACGTCCAGTCGAGATCCGTCGCCACCCAGCGGACCGGGGCAAGACCGTCGGTGAAGCCACGCGACGCCTTGGGGGTGACGAGGAAGTCCAGGACGGTCCGGCGGCGGGCGGGATCGGTGGTCGATGGCAGACCGAGTGGTCGGCGGATGTCGGCTCCGTGAATCACGATGTCACTCAAGGGTGCAAGCGGTCCGTTGCCGGGTGGGGTGAATCGCTTGTCGGCCTTGTCGCGCAGCACTGCGGACAGGTCGTCGTAACGCTGTGCGACCTTGGCCGTCACCGCGACGTTGGCCTTGTCGAAATCGCCGAACGAACGGATCATCGCGAGGACGATCGTCGGCGTCGATACCACCAGCGGCATCACCAGATGCGCCACGACATCCCGACAGGTCCAGCCCGCGCACAACGACGGTGTGGCCCACTGTTCGTCGGTGAGGCCGCTCATTTGGTCGGCCAGACGCCGACGCTCGTCGGCGATCTCGGCGAAGAGCTGCTCGTCGTCCATGGGTGTGACCGTACGTCTTCCCGGCGTCGTAGATGTAGTAGAACGTCACTTCCTGGGCGAACCTTCTACTACGTCTGCGCACGCTGGTCCGATAGCCTCGCAGTGTGCTGCTCTCCGACCGCGACATCCATGCCGCCATCGACAGCGGGCGCCTCGCGCTGGACCCGTTCGACGCTGCTCTCGTCCAGCCGTCGAGTATCGACGTGCGCCTCGACGGACTGTTCCGGGTGTTCAACAACACCCGCTACACCCACATCGACCCCGCGCAGCGCCAGGACGAGCTGACGACGCTGGTCGAACCGGCTCCGGGGGAGCCGTTCGTGCTGCATCCGGGCGAGTTCGTGCTCGGGTCGACGCTGGAGGTGTGCACCCTGCCCGACGACCTCGCCGGCCGACTCGAGGGCAAATCGTCACTGGGACGTCTCGGGCTGCTGACGCACTCGACTGCGGGGTTCATCGACCCGGGGTTCTCCGGTCACATCACCCTCGAACTGTCGAACGTGGCGAACCTGCCGATCACGCTGTGGCCGGGAATGAAGATCGGGCAACTCTGTCTGCTGCGGCTGACCAGCGCCGCGCTCAACCCGTACGGAAGTGCCGCGGTCGGCTCGAAATACCAGGGACAGCGGGGACCGACGCCGTCGAAGGCGTATCTGAACTTCGTGCGCGACGCGGACTGAAGGGTCGTGGGCGGGTTCCGGCGTCGGTGACGGTGGTCTCGAGGTTCGTCGCTATCGCTCCTCTCACCTCGACCATCGGGGGGAGGCGTCGGCTTTCGGGTGGGGAGTGGTTCCGGCGTCGGTGAGGGTGGTTTCGAGGTTCGTCGCTATCGCTCCTCTCACCTCGACCATCGGGGAGAAGGCGGGAGTTCACCGACGCGTCGCTGCGTCGCCACGCCATGGTGGGCTGTGCGCCCGACGCCGCGCGTACGTCTACTCCTATGAAGCTCACCGTGATCGGATGTGGTTACCTCGGCGCGACGCACGCGGCCTGCATGGCCGAACTCGGGCATGACGTCCTCGGGGTCGACATCGACGCCGAGAAGGTCGCCCGCCTGCGCGCCGGTGAGGTGCCGTTCTTCGAGCCCGGACTCTCCGACATCTTGCGCCGCAACATCGCCGCCGGCCGCCTCGAGTTCTCGACGTCGATGCAAGCGGCCGCCGACCACGGCGACGTGCACTTCGTCGGCGTGGGCACTCCGCAACAGGCGCGCGGATACGGCGCCGACACCTCACACGTCTTCTCCGCCGTGGAAACGCTCGCCGGGCTCGTGCGCGGCGAGCATCTCATCATCGGGAAATCGACTGTCCCGGTCGGAACCTCGGCCGAGCTCGCCGAGAAGATCGCGGCGATCACCGGCGACCTCGCCGACGTCGAACTGGCCTGGAGTCCGGAGTTCCTGCGTGAGGGATTCGCCGTCGAGGACACCCTGCGTCCCGATCGCATCGTCGTCGGCACAGACCCGGCGCACGATCCGTCGTCGAGTGCCGCGGTCGCGGCGATCGGCGAGGTGTACCGCGAGATCCTCGACACCGGTGTCCCCATGGTCACCACCGATTGGGCCACTGCGGAATTGGTGAAGACCTCCGCGAATGCCTTTCTGGCGACCAAGATCTCGTTCATCAACGCGGTCAGCGAATTGTGTGAGGTCGTCGGCGCCGACGTCTCGGCCCTGGCCGACGCCATCGGCTACGACAACCGGATCGGTCGGCGATTCCTCAACGCCGGCTTGGGTTTCGGCGGTGGTTGCCTCCCCAAGGACATCCGCGCGTTCATGGCACGCGCCGAGGAGCTCGGTGCCGGGCGCACCTTGCGCTTCCTGCACGAGGTCGACGCGATCAACATGCGCAGGCGCGCAGCGATGGTCGATCTGATCGAGGACGCCTGCCCCGGCGATCTCATCGGTGCGAACATCGCGATCCTCGGCGCCGCATTCAAACCCGAGAGCGACGACGTCCGTGATTCGCCTGCCCTCTCGGTGGCGGGCCAGCTCGCGTTGCGGGGTGCGTCGGTGACGGTCTTCGACCCGAAGGCCTCCGACAACGCGCGTCGCATGTACCCGATGCTCCACTTCGCCGACACCGCGCGCGCCGCGGCCGCCGACGCCGACGTCCTCGCACTGGCCACCGAATGGGCCGAATTCGTCCACATGAGCCCCGACGAGTTCGACGGCGTCGTCGCGCACCGCGTCATCGTCGACGGCCGCCGATGCCTCGCGGCGGCACAGTGGCGGGCGGCCGGTTGGGAGTATCGAGCCCTCGGCGGCGAGGTCCGCCGACCATCGCCGGTGACCGCATCGGCGGAGGTCGGCGGTCCCGCCGACCGTATGACCGCTCTCTCATCGGTCCGGTCACGACGCGGTCACATGCTACGTTGACAATCGATGGGCGCAGGGGGGCGTCCGGGCGACCGGGATTCATCCCGGTTCGACCGGGGTAATCGGTCGACGAGTGCAGCGCCCCCGACGACCGCAGGAATGTCACCCACGATGATCGAACCGTCACACACCGCCATCCGCGTGATCGACGCGGCTCTCACCGAGCCGGTCCGGCAGCGTGTCTCCACCCTCGGCGCGCATGTCGCCGCGGTCGTGGACCTCGACGTCACCGGAGCGGTGATGGTGGTCGCCGACACCGTCGATGACCAGGTACTTCTGGCTGTACCCCCGCTATACGACATCACGCCGCGCGAGCTCGACCGCGCACTCGCCGACCATCTCGTCGCGGTCGGGCGGGTCAATCGCCCCACCGATGACGAGTGGCGCGACGAACTCCGCAAACTGGCCGGCCGGGCCCGCACCCGGCTCGCGGCGTCGGGCGGTGCGTTCATCATGGGTGAGCGGCAGGTCCGGCTGTTCCGCGTGACGCGACGCGACGTCGAGGTGGCCACCGCCGCGCTGGTCGCTGACCTCGCGGCACATCTCGACGCGGTGCTCGCGCAGACCGGTTCCACCGAGGCACCCGTCGTGCTCACCACCACCCACACGCAGTGGCCCGGACTGCCCGCGATGCTCGCCGACGCGCGCCGCAAGCCGGTCATCGTCGTCGACGACGAGGCCAGCCTGCACACGCCGACCCATGGCGTGACACCGACGCCGTCCGGCGATTTCCCGACTCCCGGCCCGGTCAGTGGTGACGTCGTCAGCGTCGTGGAGCCCGCACCGATCGCCGCAGCACCGATCGCCGCAGCACCGATCCCCGCAGCGCCCGCCACAGAGTCGCTTGCGGCCGAGCCGGCTGCCCCAGGGGCGCCCGCCGAGCAGGTCACGCCGGAGGGTGCGTCCACGCCCGAGGTCGCCGACGCCGTCACCGAGGAGATCCTCACGGTGACCGACAAGATTCCGGTACTACACGGCAGCGATCATCCCCACCGCGACGATCCACTTCTCGAGGATTCCCTCTTCGACGACCACGACGCGCTTGTCGGTTCGGAACCTCACCCGGCAGATCGCCGGTGGTATTCGCGCCCGCGGTGGCTGCTCGGCGGTGCGGTCGCCGGGGTGCTGCTCGTCTTCGGGGCCGCGATGGTCGTGTCGTCCGCCGGTAGCTCGCCCGCACCGTCGCCCCCCGCGGCCGCAGTCTCGACGACCACCGAGCAGGCCGCCGCGACGTCGTCGACGCCGACCTCGCCGGCACAGTTCGCCGACCCGTCCGATCTGGTGCAGGCGCGTCAACCCGCGGTCGTCTACACGACGCCGCCGCCCCCACCGCCGGTACAGACCAACTCGCGCACCCCGAACAACGCGCCGCGTCGGGCTCAGCCGCGACCGGCGCCCCGGCTGACCATCCCGATCCCCGGTCGCCCGCCCATCGTCATCCCGTGAGGCGCGCGAGCTCGGCGAGTTCTGCGCTCTCAGGTCAGTCGGCGAGCTCGGGGTCCTGGCCGGATTCGCGTGCGGCGTCGAGGTAATCGGCGAGCTGGCGTGCCATGTCCCGGTCGAGTGCGCGGTCGAGCGCGTTGTGCGCCGAAACCTGGCCGGAGCGACGAAGTTCGGTGAGGAGCCGGGTGGTCTTCTCGGACTCCTCGGCAGTCTGCGGAATCCAACCGTCGGCGTGCCCCAGCGTCACCTGACGCCGGCCCGCGGAGATGAGGGTGTTCGCTGCGGCATCCATCGCACGATCGAGTTCGGCGTGGACGTCGAGGATGTGGCTCAGCGTGAGACCGAGTGCGACGAGGCGGCCGTAGCCGGCGACGGTTTCGGGGTCGAGGATCACGTATCCCTGGGGATCGGGGTCGTCGGAATCGGGTCGGATGAGGCCGAACTCGGTGAGTCGCGCGATGTTGTCGGGGTCGGTGGTGTGCAGCATCTCGGCGAGTTCGGTGGCGCTCACCGTCGCCGATTGCGTCGTCGACCACCGTTCGGAGACCACCTCGCGCAGCCCGAGGACGTCGGCGAGGTCGTCGCCGCGCTGCACCCCGGTGAGGAATTCGCCGATGTGGCGGATCGTGAAACCACGCTTGAGCAGGTCGTTGATCACCTTTAGGCGCTTGAGGTGGGCATCGGTGTAGATGGCGATGCGACCGCGTCGGAGCGGTCGCGGTAGCAGGCCACGGTCCTGGTACCCGCGCACATTCCGGGTGGTCGTCCCGGCCGCGCGCGCCAGGTCGTCAATCCGGTATTCGGTCACGATTGCACATTCTCTCAGATGGGCCTCGACGTTCGGCCAGGTCGGCGAACTGCGAGTGGTCAGGGGTGCAGTCCTCGCGCGATCAGTGCGATCACCGCGCCATAGTTCTGTGCGGGGTCGATGAAGGGTGGGCCGGCGTCCGCCAACTCGAGGCTGACCGCGCCGTGGACACACGACCACACCTGCATCGCCAACCCCAGCGGGTCGCCCGCCCGGATCACGCCCGCGACCTGGCCGTAGCGAATGACGTCGGCGAGTGCGTCGAACGCCGACGCGGCGGCTTCGGGCGACGGATCGCAGTCCGCGGAGAACATCAGCGCGTAGAGCATCGGGTAATCCAGGGCGAACTGCCGGTAGGCCCGCCCGCTGTGGGCCAGTCGCTCGGTGGCGTCGGCCTCGGTGGTGGCGACCACCCGTCCCAACTCGACGAAGGCATCGCTGACCAGGGCATCGAGGAGCCCTTCCTTGCCATCGAAGTGGTTGTAGACACCCATCGGCGCGACCCCCGCGGCCTTCGCGACCGCCCGGACGGTGAGGCCGTTGACCCCGTCTGTCTCGAGAATGCGGCGACCGGCGCGGATCAGATTGGCGCGGACCTCGGTGGCAGGGGTGCGGCGCTGGGGTGACGAAGCGCGCGTCGAAGAACCGGGCGTCGAGGGGCTGGCCATATTGACAACCTACTAGAACAGTGTTCTTCTTGTGTAGAACAACGTGCTACAACAATGGATCGCCGTTATAGAACTCTTCTGGCCGTTTCCCGAAAGGACGTGTGATGCGGGCTCGTTGGTGGGCGCTGGGCGCCCTGTGCTTCGCCGAACTACTCGTGATGATCGACAACACGATCGTCAATGTCGCGCTGCCGACCATGTCGCGCGATCTCGACGCCGGCATCTCCGGACTGCAATGGATCGTCGACGCCTACACCCTCGTGTTCGCCGGTCTCCTCGTCACCGGCGGATATCTCGGTGATCGCTACGGGCATCGCCGGATGCTGCTTTTCGGCATCGCCGGATTCGTCGCCGTCTCGGCGCTCGCGGCCGAGTCGCAGACCCTGGGACAGCTGATCACTGCCCGTGGCGGGCTGGGACTCTTTGCCGCACTGGTCTTCCCGGCCACCCTGGCCCTCATCACCACGATCTTCGCCGAGGGTCGCGAACGTGCTGCGGCCGTGGGGGTCTGGGCGGCGACCTCGGGTGTGGCGGTCGCGATCGGCCCGGTACTCGGTGGATGGCTGCTCGAGCACTTCAGTTGGTCGTCGGTGTTCTGGGTGAACCTGCCGATGGGCGTGATCGCGGCGGTCGCCATCCTCGTCGTCGTACCCGGAACACGTCCGACGACGGTGTCCCGCTTCGACATCGGCGGTCTGTTACTCTCGATCGTCGGCCTCGGCCTGCTGGTCTATTCGCTGATCGAGGGCCCGCACTTCGGATGGGGCGATCCGCGCACCGTCGGTGGTCTCGCCGCTGCCGTGGTGGTGATCGGTCTGTTCATCTGGCGCCAACTCGTCATCGCGCACCCGATTCTCGACGTCCGACTCTTCGCCAATCGCCACTTCGCCACCGCCGCGGGCATGGTCAGCGTCGCATTCTTCGCGCTGTTCGGATTCATCTTCCTCATCACCCAGTTCTTCCAGGCGGTCAAGGGATACGGCCCGCTCGACGCCGGCGTGCGCACCCTGCCGTTCGCGGTGGTGATGGCCGTCTTCTCGCCGGTCGCGATGGCGCTGGCGCACCGCTTCTCACCGCGGCCGGTGGTGGTGGCTGGAGCACTGCTGATGGCCGGAGGCTTCGCTCTGGTCGAATTCTCCACGCGCACTTCGGGTTATTGGGAACTGATCATCTGGTCAATGTCGCTGATGGCCATGGGATTGGCGTTCATCTCCGGCCCGTGTACCCAGCTGATCATGGATGCGCTCAAGCCCGAACTAGCCGGTGCGGGCAGTGCCGTCAACGACACCACGCGGGAAGTCGGCGGCACGTTGGGGGTTGCGGTACTCGGGTCGGTGCTCACCTCGGTCTACACCTCGGGGGTCGGGAACAAGCTTGCCGCACTCGGAGTTCCCCATGCGGCGGGCGCCATCGCCGAACAGTCGGTGATGGCCGGTGTCGAGGTCGCCGGGCGGGCGCCGGGCGCCGCGGCCGACGCCATGCGCGCGGCCGTGCAAGACGTCTTCGTCGACGGGCTGCACTCGGCGGTGTGGGTCGCGGTGGCCATCACCACGGCCGCGGCAGTGGCCGCAGCGGCACTGTTGCGCGGAGCGCCGCGTGGTGTGTCGCCCGCTGCGGATTCCGTTGCTGCCGACAGTGATACCGCCGACGATGTGTTGGTCAGAGATCGAGCGTGAGGTGATCGCCCTGGGCGCGTGAGACGCAGGTCAGGATCTGACCTGCGGTGCGCTCGGGCTCGGTGAGGATGTTGTCGCGATGGTCGATCGCCCCGGCGAGGGTCCCGAGTTTGCACGTTCCGCAGAAGCCCTGTCGACACGAGTACGGCACCGACGGGATCTCGCGCTGCACAGCAGACAGCAGCGATTCGGTTGCACCGACCGTGATCTCGGCGCCGGTGGAGGCGATGGTCGCGGTGAACTCGCGGCCGTTCTCCACCGGTGGCGGGGTGAATCGCTCATAGTGCAACTCGATGTCGGGGCGGTCGGCCAGATGTCGGCGCAGACTCTCCAGCATCGGCACCGGACCGCAGCAGTACACCGCGAGACCCGATGGGGCTCGACCGGTTTCGGGGTCGGCGGTGCCGAGTAGTTCCTCCATCGTGGGCAGTCCGTCGGCGTCGTCGGTGCGGATGGTGACCTTGTCGCCGAAGCGTGCGACCTCGTTACGGAACGGGATCGACTCGGGCGAGCGGCCGGTGTAGATCATCGACCAGTCCAGACCGAAGCGTTCGGCGGCGGCGAGCATCGGCAGGATCGGTGTGATGCCGATGCCCGCGGCGATGAATCGCAGCTTTGTCGCCGCGGAACCGTGGCCGGGAAGCGAAATCGGAAATGCGTTGCGCGGTCCCTTGACCGAGAGGAGGTCGCCGACCTTCAGCGTGTCGTGCACTTCGATCGATCCGCCACCACCGTCGGGGATGCGGCGCACGGCGATGCGATAGGTGTACTGATCGGCGGGATCGCCGCACAGTGAGTACTCACGCATCCGGCCCGACGGCAACAACAGATCCAGGTGTGCCCCGGCGTGCCAGCGGTGCAGCAGCCCGCCGTCGGGGTCGGCGAAGGTCAGTGCGACGACGTTCTCGTCCTCGGCGACCACCTCACGGCCGACGATGCGCACCACGGTGATGCCGTTGTCGGCGACGGTATCGTGCAGCGGCGACAACGGCCGCCACAGTGGCCACCAGATCTTCGAGATGGCCGTGCCGACCGTCAGCAACGGGTCGTGGCGCCAGCGACCGTAGAGATGCGGTGGCGGCGAGGTCAACGTCGTCGTGTGGGGATGTGCGCGCTGGTTCATCTCGTCGCAGCTCCTCAGCTCGCGTTCCGGGCCGCCGGTGAGGCCGCCAGATAGGCGACGGCCTGTGCGGTGGAACCGATCTCGTTGGGGTGGAACCCCGGACGGAAGTAGCTGAAGGTCGAGAAGACGATCTTCCACATCTTCGGCAGGACCCCGGCCCGGACGCCGCGGAAGTAGTGGTACTCGCGCTGGAAGAAGTTGTAGTCGATCGTCGGGTCGGACTTCATGATGAACCGGAACCCACGATTGACGAGTAGAAGCAAGACCGGCAGTGCCACCAACATGGCCCGCCCGCGACGCAGGTAGCTGTCGCCGAAATACACCGCGACCTCGTGGGCGACCGCCCGATGTTCGACCTCCTCGGCGCCATGCCAGGTGAACAGATCCGTCATCGCCGGGTCGGCACCGTGCTCGACCCAGGTGTTGTTGAGCGCGAAGTCACCGAGGATGGCGGTGTAGTGCTCGAGCGCGGCGATCAGCCACAGACGTTCGATGAGGTGCTTCTGGCGTGCCGCAGGAGAGGCTTTCTCCAGTGGTCCCAACAACTTCCGGAAGATCCACTCCATCTGCCGGCAGAACGGGCGCGGATCGATGCCGTGGTGGTCGAGGAACTCCCACAGCACGTGGTCGTGGGCCTCGGCATGCATGGCCTCCTGGCCGATGAAACCGCGCATCGTCGCCGCGAGTTCGTCGTCGCGCACCAGCGGCAGTGCCTCGTTGTAGGTCTGGACGAACCACCGTTCCCCCTCGGGCAGAAGGAGATTGAGCACGCTGATGAAGTTCGACGCCACCGGATGTCCGGGAATCCAGTGCAGCGGTGTTCGGGACCAGTCGAAAGCGACGTTGCGGGCGTGCAATTCGACGGGGCCGGGATCGGATCCGTCGACGTCGACCGGCTCGCGGCTGTCGTTGATGGAATGGGCGTGTGCATGCATGTTCGCTCCTTTCATCGGCGCGTCGCGCCGACGACTTGCTGTCGTGCCATGGCACGAGAAATCCACGGGGTGAAACGGTAGATGCGGTAACCGATCTGGGCCTCCGGTGCCACCGGCACCACGGCCTTGTCGGCGCGGATCGCCGCGACGATCTGCGTGGCGACCTCGTCCGGGGACGGTGTGTCACTGACGGCGGGGCAGATGGTGCTGACGCCGATGTGATGCTCGGCGAGCTCTGCGCGCAACGATTCGCCGTAGAGCAACACCCCGGCCTTGGCTGCGGCGAAGATGCCCAGCCCCCGTTGCGGGGTGAAGGCCGCCGCGGACGCGAGATTGACGATGTGGCCGCCGGTTCCGCGTGTCACCATCTGCCGGCCGAACTCGCGGCACCCGGTGAGCACGCCGCGCAGGTCGATCTCCAACAACCGATCGACCTGTTCGTCGGTGGCATCGAGCGACGATCCGGACAGGCTGGTCGCGGCGTTGTTCACCACGATGTCGGGGACCCCGTGCTCACGCTCGACGTCTTTCGCGAACTCGATGAAGGCGTCGGTGTCGGCGACGTCGAGGTGATACACCGCTGTGGCCGAACCGCTTTCCTTGCACAGGCGGGCGGTGTCCTCGGCGCCTGCGGTGTCGACATCGGCGAGGACGACGTCGCATCCGAGTTCGGCGAGGGTCCGTGCCGTTTCGCGACCGATATCGCTGCCCGCTCCGGTGATCACCGCGAGCCGGCCCGTGAACACCTGGCTCGGGCCGAAACGTCGTGTTCGCGTGAAACTCTCGGGGACAGGGCGGTCGCCGTCAAGGGTGGCGAGGAGGTTGCGTACGTTCTCGGCGATGTAGGCGGGGTGCGTCGAGGGCAGCCAATGCCCGGTCGCGGCGTCGCGGCGCCACAGCCGGGTGACGTAGCGGTGGGTGGTCGAGAACGTCGCCGGACGGATCGCGAAGTCGCGGGTGTTGAGCAGTTCGAGAACCGGCACCGCGACCGTACGCGGAGATGGGAACAGCAGGCGCCGAACGATGTTGGCGCGGTAATACCGGACCCCGGAGTTCATGTCGCGGCGCAGCGTCGGGGCGGTGGTGATCGCATCACGCGGTGTGCCGTCCATCAGATGCAGGAACTCACGCCACACCCGCGGGGAGCCGAGAACTCCGAGAAACAGTCGAGGCAGCAGCGGCAGATGGAACAGGCCGATGTAGGTGGAACTGACCATCTGCGAGACGGAGGTGCCCAGATTGCGCGGCGTCGGATGAGTGATGTTGTGGCGCAACAACGCTCCGACATGGTCGAGGCTCGGCCCGGAGATCGAGGTGAACGACGCGATCTGCGTTGCGGCGCCGCTGCGCGAGACCGCCTCCCAACTCTGGATGGACCCCCAGTCGTGCGCGACGACGTGGACCTTGCCGCCCGGGTTGACCGCGGCAGCCACGGCGAACAGATCGTCGGCGAGATTCTCGATCCGATACGCCGACACCGGCAGCGGGCGATCGCTGTCACCCATGCCGCGGGTGTCATAGGCGAAGACCCGTGCGTGACGGGCCAGATGGGCGGCGACGCCGTCCCACACCACGTGGGTATCGGGCCAGCCGTGCACGAGAAGGATCGTTGGCGCGTCGTCGTCGGTGGCCGTGCCGGCGTCGGCGACCGCCTCGAACAGTGCGAGGTTCACCCCTGCGCTGTTGACGTTTCTGCGCCGCTTCCAACTCACCATCGACTCCTCGATCCCCTGGATGGGAGTACACGTTACCAACGGTTACAGGAATAGCCAATGGGCAGGCTCCGCATACGAGAACACCGACGTCCGAAGCTCGGACGTCGGTGTGTCGGTACCTGTGACTGCGGGTCGGCTACTGGCGGTACGAGGAGAGGAAATTGCCGATCCGCTCGATCGCCTCGCCGAGCTCACGCGCCCACGGCAGGGTGACGATCCGGAAGTGGTTGTGGTCGTCGAGGTTGAAGCCGGTGCCCTGCACCACGAGGATCTTCTCCTGCAGCAGTAGATCCTGGACGAACAGCTCGTCGTTGTGGATCTCGTGAACCTCGGGGTCGAGATGCGGGAAGGCATACAGCGCACCGCTGGGTTTGACGCAGCTGACGCCGGGGATCTGATTGAGCTTCTCCCAGGTGACGTTGCGCTGCTCGAACAGGCGCCCGCCGGGCTCGACGAGGGCGTCGATGCTCTGATACCCGCCGAGGGCCACCTGAATCGCGTGCTGGCCGGGCACGTTGGAACACAAGCGGGTCGAGGCGAGGATGCCGAGGCCCTCGATGAAGCCCTGCGCATGCTCCTTCGGGCCGGTGAGGACCACCCAGCCGGCGCGATAACCACACACGCGGTAGGCCTTGGAAAGTCCATTGAAGGTGAGGCACAACAGATCCGGTGCCAGTGAGGCGATGTTGGTGTGGACGGCGTCGTCGTAGAGGATCTTGTCGTAGATCTCGTCGGCGAGGATCAGCAGCGAATGCCTGCGCGCGATGTCGGCGAGCTTCTCGAGCACCTCGCGGGAGTAGACCGCGCCCGTCGGGTTGTTCGGATTGATGATCACCAGTGCCTTGGTGCGGTCGGTGATCTTGGCCTCGACATCCTCGATGTCCGGGTTCCAGCCGTTGCTCTCGTCGCACCGATAGTGCACCGGCTGCCCGCCGGACAGTGCGGTCATCGCGGTCCACAGCGGATAGTCCGGTGCCGGGATGAGGACCTCGTCGCCGTCGTTGAGCAGTGCCTGCATCGTCATCGTGATCAGCTCGGAGACACCGTTGCCGAGGATGACGTCGTCGACGTCGAAGTACGGGAAATCGGGGATGAGCTCGTAGCGCGTCACGACGGCCCGCCGGGCGGACAGCACGCCCGCGGACTCGGAGTACCCCTGGGAGTAGGGCAGGGCGTGGATCATGTCGCGCATGATGACGTCGGGGGCCTCGAAGCCGAAGAGAGCCGGGTTGCCGATGTTGAGCTTCATGATCCGGTGGCCCTCGGCCTCCAACCGGGCCGCGTGCGCGTGCACCGGCCCCCTGATCTCGTAGCACACGTTCTGCAGCTTCAGGGACTGCTCGAGCGGCTTGAGGTTCTGGTTCAGGTGGGATACGTAAGGCCTACTCACGGGTTCAATTGTCGCAGCCGCAGGCAAATCGATTTCTCGGGGTTGCTGAGTGCGCCGACAGCGCTCTTCCTTTCGCCGACAGCGCCCTCCATTTCGCCGACAGCGCTCCTCATGGCGCCGACAGCGCTTCGGCGAGCCGAAAGCAACGAGCCCGCCCGGAATCAACCGGGCGGGCTCGTCGCGAGCGGAGCTTTCAGGCGTCGATCGTCACGAGCGGTGACCGGGCCGCTTCTTGCCCGCGGCCAATCCGAAGCCCTTGGCCTTCGAGGCACCGACCTCGCCGATCGTCCGATCGTCCGATGTCGAGCCGTTCGACGCCGATCCGTTGGACGACGCCGCAGGGGTTTCGTCCTCGGCGGGCGCTGTCGGCTCCTCGGCGGGCGCTGTCGCGGTCTCCTCAGGCGCTGTCGGCGTTGTTTCGGGCGCTGTCGCGGGTGCGGCGGGCGTGGCGGCGGCAGCCTTCGCCCCGGGGCGTTTCTTGCCTGCGGCCATGCCGAAGCCCTTGGCCTTGGCGGTACTCGCCTCGGTCACCGCGCTCACCGAACCTGCCGACTCGGTGTCGGCGGTCGCCGCGGCGTCGGGCGCGGACTCGGCGTCGTCCACCTGGTTTTCCGCGGGGGCGGTCACTCCGGTGTCGGCAGCGGCCGCATTCGGTTGCGCGGGGGACTTTGCGGCGCCCCCGGGCTTCTTCATGGGCTTCTTGCCACCACTCATCGCAAAGCCCTTGGCGGCGGCCTTCTTCGGGGCACCGCTGGTCTCACCGGATTCGGCGGCGTCGGCGACCGCGGCCGACGACTCCTGCTCGGCCGGTGCGGGTGCCGCAGACTTCGCGGCGGCGCCGGGCTTCTTGCCGCCCTTCATGCCGAATCCCTTGGCGGCGGGCTTCTTTTCGGCGGTTGCGGCCTCGGTTGAGCCGGCGTCGGCAGCAGGCGCCGGGGCGGAACTCGCGGCGGCTCCGGGCTTCTTGCCGCCCTTCATGCCGAATCCCTTGGCGGCGGGCTTCTTCTCGGCCGCTGCGGCCTCGCCCGAGGCGGTCTCACCCGAATCCGCGGGCGCGGCCTTCGCAGCACCGGGCTTCTTGCCGCCCTTCATGCCCAGGCCGACCTTCGGCTTCGGCTTGGCCTCGGTCGTGGCAACCGCAGATGCGGCGGCCGCGGCAGGAGCCTTCTCCTCCTCGGGTTCGGGCTCCGGCTCAGGTGCGGGCTTGGGAATCGGACCGAGGAAACGTCCACCACGCTTGACCTCGGGGGCCCCACGCGTGACCGACTCCAGCAGCAACTGTGCGACGTCGACGACCTCGACCTTGCCCTCGTTCTCGGTGCCCGAGGTCCGGGCGGTCACACCGTCGGTGAGCATCACGCGGCAGAACGGGCAACCGGTGGCGACCTTCTGCGTGACGTCGCCGCCGATCTTGTCGCCGAGCGTGTCGAGTGCCTCGTCGACCCGGTCGATGTTGATGCGCTTGCCGATCTGCTCTTCCATCCACATGCGGGCGCCACCGGCGCCGCAGCACATGGATCGTTCGCCGTGTCGCGGCATCTCTCGCAGGTTCGACCCGGAGGCCGCCATCAGCTCGCGCGGGGCGTCGTAGACCTTGTTGTGGCGACCGAGATAGCAGGGGTCGTGATAGGTCACGCCCTCACCCAGCGGCGCGACGGGGACCAGACGCTTCTCCCGAACCAGGCGGTTCAGCAGCTGCGTGTGGTGGACGACCTCGTACTTTGCGCCCAGCTGCGGGTACTCGTTGCCCAGCGCGTTGAAGCAGTGAGCACAGGTGACAACGATCTTCTTGCGCTGCTGCGGAGCCGTCGAGAAGACCTCGTTCATCATCTCGATGTTCTGCTGCGCCAACATCTGGAACAGGAACTCGTTGCCCGCGCGGCGAGCCGAGTCACCCGTACAGGTCTCGCCCTCGCCGAGGACCAGGAAGTTCACCGCGGCGATGTCGAGCAGCTCGGCGACGGCCTTGGTGGTCTTCTTCGCGCGGTCCTCATAGGCGCCGGCGCAACCCACCCAGAACAGGTACTCGAAGCCCTCGAACGATTCGACGTCCTGGCCGAACACCGGGATCTCGATGTCCATCTCGTCGATCCAGTTGGTGCGCGCCGAGGAGTTCTGGCCCCACGGGTTGCCCTTGTTCTCCAGGTTCTTGAACATGCCCGCGAGCTCGGTCGGGAAGTCCGACTCGATGAGCACCTGGTAGCGGCGCATGTCGATGATGTGGTCGACGTGCTCGATGTCGACCGGGCACTGCTCGACGCACGCTCCGCAGGTGGTGCAGCTCCACAGGGTTTCGGTGTCGATGACCGCGCCGAGTTCACCGTCGATCGCCCCGGTGCCGGCCGATTCGCCGACCAGCTTGCGGGCGGCCTCGGCACGCGCCGCCTCGGGGATCTTGGCGAGCTTGGCCTCGTCGGGATTGCCGTCGGCGTCGACGAGACCCACCTCGTCGCCACCCATGTCGGTGCGACCACCGGCGATCAGGTAGGGCGCCTTGGCCTGCGCGTGGTCGCGCAGCGACATGATGAGCAGCTTGGGGCTCAACGGTTTTCCGGTGTTCCATGCCGGGCACTGGCTCTGGCAACGGCCGCACTCGGTACACGTGGTGAAGTCCAGCCACGCCTTCCAGGAGAAGTCCTCGGCCTTGCCGGCGCCGAAGGCGTCGACGTCGGGGTCGGCGGTCTCCATGTCGAGGACCTTGCCCGCCGACATCATCGGCTTGGCCGCACCCAGTGCGACTCCGCCATCGGCCTCGCGCTTGAGATAGATGTTGAAGAACGCGGCAAAGCGGTGCCAGGCCACACCCCAGTCGATGTTGGAGCCCACCACGGCGAGCCAGATCATGCCGCTCATCAGCTTGATGACCGCGGCACCGGTGACCCAGTACTCCGAGGACCCTTCGAAGAGCTGGGCGAAGTAGTGGGTGAAGAAGGAGGTCCAGATGGGCGGATCCTCGAGGCCGGCCGAGATCTTGAAGGTCTTGACGAAGACCATGCCCAGACCTTCGAGCAGCACCACCCACTCGACAAAGTACGCGGCACCGAAGCGGGAGCCGGAGAAGCGCGACAGGCGCTCGGGCACCCGCGGGTGATTGAGCTGGCGGATGATCATCAACACGGTGATGCCGATGACGGTGCCGAGGCCGAGGACCTCGTCGGCGAAGATGTAGATGTTCCAGGCGCCGATGATCGGCCAGTGGAAGTGTGGGTCGAAGATCTGCCCGTAGGCCTCGAACCAGAAGATCGCGCCGATGAGGAAGCCGAACATCACCAGCCAGTGCGCCCAGCCGACCGTTCGGAATTTCACCATCCGGGTGTGGCCGACGAACTCCTTGAGCATCGTCCACAGTCGCGGGAGGATCGGGAAGTAGCGTGAACTGTCGACGCGCTGGCCCTGTGCGATGGCGCGGATCATCGTCCACACGCCGCGCAGGAACAACGCCCAGCAGAACAGGCTGATGACCGCGGCAATCGTGCCGATGGTGATCGTCGTGGCATTCACGGCGTCACGGCCCCTCTCTGGTTGTCTAGAGACCGTCCGGCGCAGGCTGACGTGCGCGGGGTCCGACGTCTGGTACGGCTAACCGTAATTGCTGAGGTTGTGCAAGCGCTGCCAAGGCTGACCTAAGTAACGTTCGGTCGGTCTCCGGGGTTGTCCAAAAAGAGAATACTCGCCGGTAACTTACTGTCTAGTCAGTAGTGGCGGGTGTGACATTCGCGACCTTCTCGAGTTCCTCGAGGGCGGTGTCGAGATGGGTGAGCAGCCGCTGCAGGCTCGGCAACTCCTTACGCGCACCGATCAGGCCGAAGTTCACGTGCTCGGCGGTCGTGGTGACGGTGATGTTGAGCGCGAGGCCCTCCATGGCCACCGACACCGGATAGACGCCGTCGAGGCGGGCCCCGTTCCAGTACATGTGCTCGCTCGGACCCGGCACATTGCTGATGATGATGTTGAACTGCGGCGGCGTGTAGCGCACGAAGCCGGGGATGGTGGCGAACGCCAGCGATGCGATCGTCGCGGCGCCGTACGCGAGCGCCTGCAGCGGGGCGAGTCCGCGGATCACCTTCTTCGACTCGCGCATCGAATTCACCAGGGTGTGCAGCCGGCGCTCCGGATCGGGCTGATCGGTGGCCATGTTCGCCAAGATCGCGGTGATGGAGTTGCCGTCCTTGCCGTCGGGTCCGCCGAGGTGCATCGAGACCGGAACCGCAGCGATCAATGGCGACGACGGCAGGGCGTCGCGGTCGATGAGATAGGACCGCAGCGCACCCGAGCACATGGCGATGACGACGTCGTTGAGAGTGATCTCCAGCTGCTGGGCGACCGACCGCAGGCGCTCGGTGGGCCATTGCTGGGCGGCGAACCGGCGTGCACTACCGATCGGGACGTCGAGAATCGTCTTGGGTGCCGGACGGAACGGCGCGGCGAAATCCTTGTTGGTCATCGCCGTCCACGCGATCTTGGTGGTGGCGGGGACCATGCCGACGAGCTGTCCGCCGACGTCGAGAGCCGCACCCGCCAGCCCCATCGCGCCCGACAGGCCGGGGATACGGGAGGGGCTCGGCGCCTTGGGTTTACGCGAGCGTCGATAGAGTGCCGGATCCCACGGCGCCGACCCGTTGCGGTCGTCGGGATCGGTGGACAGGGTCCGTTGCAGCATCCGCAGCGCCGAGACGCCGTCGATGAGTGAGTGGTGGATCTTCGTGTAGAGAGCGACGCGGCCGTCGTCGAGGCCCTCGACGACGTGCACCTCCCACATCGGACGATTGCGATCGAGCAGCGCGCTGTGGTGTAGCGATACGTAACGCAGCAGTTCGCGGACGCGGCCGGGCCGGGGCAATGCCGCACGACGCACGTGGTAGTCGAAGTCGATCTCCTCGTCGAACGACCACGCGGTATATCCCATGACGCTGGCCGGACTGGCCGGGCGCTTGCGGAACAAGGAATGCAGCTCGGTGCAGGCGTAGAACCGCTCGACCATCTCCTCGGCCAGCTCGTTCGACGACTGGCCCTCGCGTGGGACGAACAGCTGCAGCCCTCCGACGTGCATCGGCTGCTCGCGGGTCTCGGCGATGAGAAACATCGATTCCGTGATCGGCATGTACGGCATGCGGGCCACCCCCTCCTGCTGACTCGAACTGTGGCTGGGATCACACTACCGCCTCTTGCGGCAGGCGCCCACACGAGATCCATCGACGCAGGCCAAAGGTCCTGAGTGCTGGTGGGCCGGGCTACGGTGGGCTGGTGGATCTGCGGAGCGCGGCCCGGCGTGCGATCCCGGTGGCGCTGATCGTCGTCGAACTCGTCGTCACCATTGCGGCGACGTGGGTGTTCGTCGCCGCCCACGGTCGTGTGCCGGCGCCGGATCGGGTACCGCGAGGCTCGACGGTTGTCGTCTTCGGGTCGCTGGTCTCCGACGGCGAACCCGGTGCCTACGTGCGGGGCCGTCTCGACACCGCGCTGGACCTGTACCGATCCGGTGCGGCTGCTCGGATCATCAACTCCGGCAACGGCTCTGCCGACGCCGGAGACGAGCCCGCGGTGATGCGCACCTATCTCGAACAGCGGGGTGTGCCGTCGGGGGTGATCGTCGACGATCCCGCGGGGTTCGATACCGCGGACACCTGCCGACGCCTGCACACGGTGTACGACGTCGAACGTCCGGTGCTCATCACGCAGGACTTCCACGTTCCGCGCGCAATTGCGTTGTGCCGCAGTCTCGGTGTCGACGCCACCGGGGTGGATGCGCGCTGTGAGTGTTCGGTGATCACGCAGGCGCGCAACGTGATCCGTGAGGCACTGCTCGCGCGGCCGAGGGCATTGGTGACGGCGGTGACGGGATGGTGACTGTGCCGATCTGGTTCTGCAGTGCCGATCAGGCTGTGCTGCGGGCTGATTCGGCCACCATCTCGGCGATCGCGGCCTTGCCCGCGGGACTCTCGTGATAGGGGGCCGGCCCCTGGTATCCGAAGAGCCACGGGTCGGGCGAGCACACCCCGTGGTCTCGCCCGGCCGTCGACACCGCCACGACGCGTGCGTCACCGCGTTTCGACGCGGTCGCGATGGCGGCGTTCAGCCCGCGATACACGGCGTCGGTTTCGGCCTGCTGCTCGGTGGTCAAGGGCAGCAGGTCGCACTGCGTGCCGTCGACGAGCGGGAGATAGTCGACGAACAGGACCGACGCCCGCGGCGCACGTTGGTGAATCGCACGCAGCATGCGAACCAGATCGTCGGTGAGACGGGCGAATTCGCGCGCACCCGGAGGTGGGGAGGGCTCGGCATTGCAGTGCTCCGGACGTACCCCGACGACCGGGCCGACCGCCTGGCAACTGTAGGCCATGACTCGTCCGACGTAGTGGATGTTGTTGCCGCCCACCGTGACGGTCACCAGCGAGGTGTCGGGGGTGAGCACGTCGATCTGTGGTCGACTCGCCCGTCCCGGTTGGGCGCGGTCGACCACGTCGGCCACGACGGCGCCCGAGCAACTCGCGTCGGTGAGTGTGAGTCCGATGCGCCGCGCGACCAGACTGGGATAGTTGTCGGCCGAGCGCATGCACCGCTTGTCGGTCAGCCGCGTCCCACCCGGTCCCGCCGCATATGAACTTCCCAGCGCCACATACTTCTTCGTCGGTGGCGCCGATGGTGACCGCGATATGTCCGAGGGCGATCCACCCGGCGATGATGCCGGGCCTGCCGGTTCGGGTGCGCCGCAAGCCGCGACGAGACCCGCGAGGATCACCAGGAGCGTGACGAGGTACCGAGCGGTGTGGTGTGTCCCCGATGACGTCACGGGTCCATTGTGCATTCGCGCGGCTGTGCGGACGGAATGCCTCGCCCGGAGCTGCTATCGGCCGGCGTCGGCCGTGGTGCTCGCGGTGCGCCCGGTCAGCTCTGCGACACCCGGTCCCGACGCCACGGCATCGAGATCGGCAAGCGTGGGCGTCCGGTGACGTAGAGTGACCCGGGAAGGTGACGCAGGATCTCGACGAGGAGCAGCGAGCCGGCCAGGGTCAGCAGGTACACGACGAAGGTGCTCCAGGGCTCGCCGATGAGAACCAGCATCGCGGGCCTGCCGTTCATCTGCGGGTACAGGATGAAGAACAACACCAGTACGTGGCAGAGGAACACGCTGAAGGACCGGTTGGAGGCGAACGACACCGCGCGGGCGAACCGCGGCGTCATCTCGCGCCAGTGCTCACCCCAATGCGCGGCCACCGCATACAGGCACGTCATCGCCACGACGAGAAACGGCACGAGCGCGGGGTAGAACGCGGAGTTGTTGTCGTGCACCGGCTTTCCGTCGTACCACACCCCGTAGAGGTAGGTGCCCAGGGCGAGGGCAGCCGTGGCCAACAATGCGCCGAACAGCCACCAGCCCTTACCGGACAGCCAGCGTCCGATCTCTTCGCGATGCACCGCGGCGATTGCCCCGTAGAAGATGAAGAACTGGTACGGGATGAAGGTCGCGTAGTTGTGCCACCAGTACGTGGCGACCGAGGCCGGTGGCTCCCAGTAGGTGATGGTGACGGTGATCGCGAGCTGCGCGGCGAGGCTGGCCAGCAGCACCCACTTGTGTTTGCCCACAGTGGCCCGCACCAGCCACAGAACCAGCGGGAAGAGCAGATAGACCTGCAACATCACGAACAAGAAGTACATCTGGAAGCCCGAGAGGCCCCACATCGCGAGTTTGCCGAACTCGTTGAGGCTCGTCGGGACCTCGCGCAGCCGTCCGTGTACCCACATGTCCTCGACGACCCAGTAGATGAACGACCAGATCACATAGGGGAAAATGACGAGCTTGATGCGCCGACGCCAGAAGGCGAACGTCGAGAAGTCACGCTTGTCGAAGTTCTGGTACATCAGCACGAAGCCGGTGAGCGCGAAGAAGGTGTTGCGGGTGAAGTGCAACAGCATCGAGGTGGTGTTGACCGGCAGGCTGGTGAACTCGTCGGTGGTCTGGGTGAGGCAGTGTACGAAGATGACGAGGGAGAACGTCGTCGCGCGGATGAGATCGACGTGATGCAGGTAGGCCCGCTTGGAGCGCTGCCCGACGGACGGGGCGGTGGCCGAAGGTGCCTGCGTCTGCACGCCGGTGGTGGTCGCGCGCGTGAGTGCTGTCGTCATTCCTCAACTCTCGAACGGCTGCTCGGGACGGATGATCGCCACGTTGCGCGGGGTGGTCCGCGACACGGCCGACGTGCGGATGCGTCGTCGCACCCGAAGACCGTCGTGATCTATCCGTGATCAAGCGTCACAGTATCAGCGCCACCTTGCGGGTCGCTGAGACAATTCTGGACGTACGTTCCCAAGTGAATAACATCACATGAATTTCGCGAATCCGACATGTGCTCTTCTGATGCGCGTCGCCCTGACCTCATCTTTCCCTGCAGGCGACCGATGGGATTGCACTGAACGAAATCCTGTTGCCGTTCCTGCGAACGCGGCAGGCTGGCTGGCGCCTGCCCGCTCGGGCCACTCGCGGCGCGTGATCCGCGACATCGAATCCGAGCGGACCACGAGTTCGACAAGGGAGAGGACAACACATGACAGATCAGCACACCGGGGGAGCGTCGAAGAGGTCGGTGGCCATCGTCGGCGCCGGACTGGGCGGGACCAGCGCGGCACTGGGGTTCGCCGACGCCGGCTTCGAGGTCACCCTCTACAGCGACCGCAACCGCGAAGAACTCCGTGACAAGGTTCCGCCGACAGGGGTGGGCGTGCTGTTCGGCAAGCCGCGGGAGTCCGACGCCGAGATCATCGAAGATCTCTACGAGGTCGGCAACACCACCGGCATCAGCGTTCGCCTGCACTCGGGCAGCGGGGACGAGCGCGCCGACGTGCTCGCGTTCAATCCCGACTACGGCTATGTGGCGCAGGCGGTGGATCTGCGCCTGCGGGCCGACGACCGGCTCGGCCGCTTCCTGGATCGTGGCGGGCGTTTCGAGGTGGGGCATATCGACGCCGCTCGCCTCGACGAGATCGCCGGCGCCCACGACGTCACCCTCGTGGCCACCGGCAAGGGCGGGCTGTCGGCGCTGTTCGAGGTCGACGAGTCCCGCACGCACTATCGCGAGCCGCAGCGTCGGCTTCTGCAGGTGACTCTCGAGGGTGTCGACCACGGTCCGGACACCTTCGCCTACCGCTCACGCGAGGGTGGAAAGCACTCGCTGTTCAATCTCGACAGCGACAACGGTGAGGTCTTCGTCGGCCCGTTCCTGCACAAGGATGCCGGATCGACCTGGTCGTTCATCGTCTTCGCCAAGCCCGATGGGCAGTGGGCACCGCTCATCGACAACGTCGTCGACGCGCGATCGGCACGCCAGACCGTCCTCGACATCTTCGAGAAGTTCTTCCCGAAGGACGCCTCGGTGGTCTCGCAGCTGCGGGTGATCGAGTCCGATCCGTACTCCTGGCTGACCGGTGCGGTGACCCCGACAGTTCGTAAGGCTGTCGGACACACCGCAAGTGGTCATGTCGTTGCCGCCATCGGCGACACCGCGATCGCCGTCGACCCGGTTGCGGGCCAGGGTGCGGCGAACACCCTCATCCAGGTTGCCGAACTCGTGAAGGCGGCTCGCGCCCGGTTGGCCGACGACCCGAATTCCGCCCTCGACGAGAACTGGCTGACCAGCGAGTTCGAAAAGCATTGGGAGCGGCGTGGTCACGCGGCCACCGAGGTCACCCGTCTGTACCTCGGCGACCCGGACTTCGCCACCCACCTCGAGCTGGCGTTCCCGGCGGCCGCGGTGAACACCGATATCGCCTCCGCCTTGTTCGGACTGCTGTCCGAGCCGAATCCTTTGCTGTCGTTGAAGTCTCGCGACGACGTGTTGGGATTCATCACCGCCGTCGCCGGGGAGCCCGCCGACGACGTGCTGGCCCGCTTCACCCCGGCCGGCGAGTTCAGTGCCGCTCCCGAGCAGAAGGTAACCGTCCCCGCCTGATCACCATCGTCGGTGGTCTCTCGACCGCCGCGGCCGTGTCATACGAATACAGATTCCACAAAGTTGGCCGAAAAACCCCGATTTTCGGGGTCGAGGGTCCGCTGGCGTGGAATCTGTATTCGTATGCGGCGCGCGGTCAGCGATCGTCGTGCGCCGGTGCCGTCAGGCCGGCCGCGGCGACGATCTCGTCCACGAGGCGATCGAAGGTTCTCGACGACGGTGAGACGATCGACGAATGTGTCTGTCCGGCAAAGACTATGAGCCGGGCGTTGCCGCCGGCCGCGGTGTCGGCGGTGACGTAGTCCTGGGTGAGAATCGCCGGCACGGTGGTGTCGAGGCTGCCGACGAGCCCGATCACCGGGACCTGCGGGTCGAGATTCTGGATGGGGTCGACCGCGGAGTACCGGCGCGGCACCCGTTGCGGTGGGCCGCCGAGCACCCGCACCACATTGCGATCGCCGAGCGCTGCGGCACGACGCATGTCGAGCGGCCCGGCGATCGACATCGCCACCGCGGGCCGATATCTCACCGGTACGCCGAGGACATCGACGCTGCGGTAATCGCGGGTGGCGGTCCACACCGCGAGCTGGGCGCCTGCCGAGTGACCGACCACGACGGATCGTCGTGTATCGATGATCGGGTAGTCCCGGGCCACGGCCGGGATGTCGTTGACTGCGGCAGCAACGTCGGAGAACGTGGTCGGCCAGCCACCACCGCTGCCCACCCGGCGGTATTCGACGTTGAGTACCGCCACGCCGCGGTCGGCGACGGTGGCGGCAAAGACGTTGAAGCTGCCCGCGCCGATGGTCTTGCCCCACCCGCCGCCGTGGATCAGGATGACCAGCGGTATCCGGCCCAGGTGCTGACGGTCGGGGAGATACAGATCCATCCAGTTCTGAGTCGGATCGGGGTGGGGGACCGGGTAGTCGATGCGTTCTATCCGGAGCCCGGCGGGTGCCACGGGCACCGGGGGTGGTGCCGCGTCGTGGGTGGCCGCGCAGGCCGCGAGCCCGAGTACGACGCAGAGAGCCACGACCGTATACGCGAGCGCCGACCGCACTCGCGCGACACGCGACGGCGGCGAAGATACACGCTTGGTGGGCACCTCAACATTGTGTCGCCCTCGCGTCGGGACCGCCCATCCGACACCGACATTTCGGCTGTGTGATACCCAAAGGGCACAAAACAGGTCAGGAGGGGCAGCGATGCACGGTAGGGGTTGGGGTCTGGCGGAAGCCCCCTCGCAGCGCGGGCGGGTGGCGGTGGTGACCGGCGCCAACTCCGGCATCGGGCTGGAAACCGCACGCCAGCTCGCCGGATTGGGTGCGCGGGTGGTGTTGGCCTGCCGCAATCCGCGCTCCGCCGCCGAGGCTCGTGACTCCATCGCGGCAAGCGTGGCCGACGCCGACCTCGACATCGCTCGCCTGGACCTCAGTGATCTTGCGTCGGTACGGGAATGTGCGGAGAAGCTCTGCGCCGAGTACCCGGTCATCGACATCGTCATCGACAATGCGGGTCTGATGCGGCAGCGGCGCGAGCTCACCGTGGACGGCTTCGAGATGGACTTCGGCACCAACTTCCTCGGCCACTACGCATTCAACGGCTTGTTGCTCGGCGCGGTGACCGCCGCCGAGGCCGGGCGCTTCGTGACGGTCGGTTCCAAGGTGTATCGCGCGGGCCTCATCGACTTCGACGACCTGACGATGGACCGTGGGTTCACCGCCGCGCGTGCATACTCTCGCGCCAAGTTCGCGCAGCTGGTGTACTCGGTCGAATTGCAGCGGCGACTCACCCGCGCCGGGCATCGTGCGCTGTCGGTGGCCGCGCATCCCGGCGCCACACAGTCCGGTGTCATGCGCGATCAGAACGCACTCCTGCGATGGTTGTTCACCACGCCGTCACTACGCTGGGTACGGCGCACCTTCATCATGGAGGCGCCCGGCGGGGCGCTCATCACCGTGCGTGCCGCCACCGATCCGGCGGTGCTCGGCGGTCAGTATTACGGCCCGCGTGGCGCCCTGGGGTTCAGTGGTCCGCCGGTCCAGATCCCGTTGGCCGAGAAGGCCACCGACCCGGCTCTGGGCCGGCAGCTGTGGGAGTGCGCGGAGAAGCTCACCGGGGTGCATGTCGATCTGTAGGTCGATCGGAGGGCACCGTGACGACCAGGATGCGGCTAGATTGTCGCAATGCCGACACATCTTCTGGCAAAAGGTGCAAATGTCCGGGTCGCAGACTTCTTCGGTGACCCCGACCCCTCGCTGGAAGTGACGATCAGGGTATCCCCGCCAAGTGCTCTCACGGCGGTGGATGCGAGTGTGCTCGTGTTGGGTTCCGCGGGAAGCGTGCAATCCGGTGACGATCTCGTCTTCTACAACCAGCCGGTGGGAATCGACGGCGCCGTGCGTCTCCTGGTCGACGGGCCGGTGACGGACTCGTCGGACGACGCCACGAATCTGGCCGGGGCGGTGGCACTGGATATCGCTCGGTTCCCGGACCACGTCGACCGAGTCGTCATCGCTGCCAGCGTCGATGCCGAATCGGGGGAGCACTTCGGTCTGGCCGGTTCGCTGGACATCGACGTGAATCTCGGTGGCGAACAGGCGAATTCGACACCGATCATCCGAAGTGAACTCGACGGGTTCACCGAGGAACGTGCGCTCATCGTCGGCGAACTGTACCGACATGACAGTGGATGGAAGCTGCGCGCCGTCGGCCAGGGATATCGGGACGGGTTGGCGGCTCTCGTCACCGATTTCGGGGTTGAGGTCGACGATCCACAGGAGGCCGTCGACGAGACGGACGAGGCATCGGCGCTGGTCGAGCCCTCAACCGAGAGCTCGGTCGCCCACGACGAGAACAAGGTGAGTATTCGGCGGCGCAAGCGAGTTGCTCGGATTTCTCCGGACTGGCGTACCAGGCACTCGCCGTATCTCCTGGAATCGGCGATCGCAGAGGGGTGGACGTCGGCGCGAATGTTCCCGGCCGAGAAAGCATCTTCGGCCACCGAGCAGGAGACGAGGGCTACCGCGGTGACGCTGGCCGTGATGGAGATCGTCCCCGAGTTCGGCAAACGCATTGTCGGCCAGGCCGGGGGACCCCGGGGCAAGATCGAGTGTTTCACCGAGGTCCGATTCAACCACGCGAACCAGGACCTCAGACCGGACGGACTGATCCGGGTGACCCGCGGCGACAAGCAGTGGACCGCGTTGGTGGAGGTGAAGACCGCCAAGGGGGTGTTGAGGGCCGATCAAGTCGAGGGCTACGTGAAGTTGGCCAGGGCCAAGGGTTTCGATGCGGTGATCACGATCAGTTGCGACATCATGCCGACCGCCGATGACCTGCCGGTGACGGTCGACGCGCGTCAGCTCCGCACAGTCGCGTTGCGACACCTCTCGTGGGAGCAGATCCTGGCCGAGGCTTCCGTCGTGAGCGCACACGTCGGGGTCGATGACCGCACGCGAGCACGGGTTCTCGCCGAGTACCTCCGCTATGGGTGTGACCAGCGGTCGGGCATGTGCGTTTTCGACGACATGGGCAAGCACTGGGTCAAGGTCCGGGAAGGCGTCAAGAACAGCACGCTGTCCTCAGGCGATGCCGCCACCGCGGACGTGTGTCGCCGGTTCGATCAATTGGGGAAACACCTGGCGTTCCAGCTCAGTTCACTGACCGGCCACGAGGTTACCTCCCGCCCGGCGGCCGCCCACGTCGACGCTGTCAGCCGGGCCAAGCAGCTCGCGGACTCCGGCGAAATGTTCGGCACCCTGCGCGTGTCGGGAGCGGTCTCACCGATCGTCTATCACGCCAACCTGGCCCGCGAGAGGATCAGCTGCTCGACACGAGTGCCCGCCCCGCGCATTGGCAGGCCGTCCACGAAAGTGAATTGGCTCATCCGACAGCTCGACAAGGCGCCCGCGGGTGTGCGCGTCACAGCTCACCAGTTGGGTAGCCGGACCGAGTCGGCGTCTTCGCTACTCGAAGGACTTCGGGACAGCACGGATGCGATTCTCCCGCCGCCCGGAAAGGACATCCGCGAGTTCACGGTGACACTCGAGCTACCGATGGGGTCCAAGCGATCCTCGGACAAGGGTTTTGTCCACGCCATGACAACCCTGGTCAACGGCTTCTACGAAACCGTGGTCGGTGAGGTCAGGGCGCCTCGCGATCCCGAATGACCCGTTCGGGCGTGCTCGTCGGGGTGCGCCCGTACGATCAGACCGATGACTCGATCAGCCGGCTTCCTGCGTATCGGAATCGCCTACACCATCGCCACCGTGGTCGGTCTGGTCTGGCTCTTGTGGGGTCCGCACCTGTCGATGCCATGGCTGAACGCATTGATCGCCGACGTGCTCGCGACGCTGGTGATCTTCATCTTCAGTCGAGCACACCACAATTCGAGCTTCTACGACGCATATTGGAGCGTGATCCCGCCGCTGCTGGTGGTGTGGTGGTGGGTCGAGGGCGACGCGGGAATCGCGGCGGTGCACTGCTGGCTGCTCACGGCGCTGGTCGTGGCATGGTCGGTCCGGCTGACGGTCAACTGGGCCAGGGGGTTTCCCGGGCTCCATCATGAAGACTGGCGGTACCCGATGCTCCGCGATCAGGCCGGGCGCGCCGAGGTCGTCGTCGATCTCACCGCGATTCATCTGATCCCGACGCTGCAGGTGTTCCTCGCGCTGATGCCCGCATACATCGCGGTGCGCCAACCGGATACCGAGGTGCCGTGGCTGATGATGGTCGCGCTGGTGGTCGGGGTGGCCGCACTTGGTCTTGAGACCATCGCCGATCGTCAGCTGCATGCGTTCGTTGCGACGGCCTCGGCCGGAGCGGTCATGGATCGCGGGGTGTGGTCGTGGTCGCGACACCCGAACTACTTCGGCGAGTTCGGATTCTGGTTGTCGCTGGCGTTGTTCGGGGTGGCGGCGGCTCCTTCCGACGCATGGTGGATGTTCGCCGGCGCGGTGGTGATGCTGGCGATGTTCCTCGGCGCCAGCATTCCGATGATGGAACGGCGCAGCATCGACCGGCGCCCCGACTATGCGAGGGTGATCGGCCGGGTGTCGAAATTCGTGCCCTGGCCACCACGACCGACCGCGCAGACCGATCCGGCGTGAGTAGGCCACGGGTGGTGATCGCCGGGCTCGGCGACACCGGCACCCTCACCGCGATCCACCTCGCACGTCACGCCGACGTCGTCGGGATCACGGTGGCGCCAGGCCTGATCAGCGGGCAGGAACTTGGCATGCGGTTGACCCGTCCCGAGGCGTGGGCACACGAATATGCGTTGCCCTACCGGCGATATCGCGCGCTCGACGCCGCCACGATCGTGCACGGACGCATCGCGTCATTGGACCCCGACGCGCGGCGACTCACCGTCGCCCGACCTGACGGCACGACCCTCGACGAGTCGTATGACGCCCTGGTCATCGCGACCGGTGTCACCAACGGGTTCTGGCGGACCACCCGGTTCCGCGACGAGAAGCAGGTGTCCGCGGAATTGGCCGACCATCATCGGCAGGTCCGCCAGGCACGTTCGGTGATCGTCGTCGGAGGCGGGGCGTCGGCGGTCAGTGCGGCCGCCAACATTGCCGCACACAGCCCGGATACCAAGGTGGACTTGTATTTTCCCGGTCCATCGCCGCTGCGGACGCATCATCCGCGCACCTGGCGCACCGTCGGGGAACGGCTCGAACACGCAGGGGTTCGACTGCACCCCGACCATCGCGCCGTCCTCACCGACGTCGACACAACCCGACTCGACGGGGGCGCGGTGCACTGGTCCACCGGCCAGCCCCCGGCACAGGCCGACCTCGTGGTGTGGGCGGTCGGGCGCGCCACCCCCAACACCGACGGACTGCCGACCGCACTGCTCGACGACGACGGCTTCGTGCAGGTGACGCCGACCCTGCAGAACCCGTTGTATCCGAACATCTTCGCGGTCGGCGACGTCGCCGCCACCGATCCGCTGAGGTCGTCGGCACGCAATCGCGCCGACCGGCTGGTCGCCCACAACGTCCGTGCCCACCTACGGGGCGGCCGGCTGCGGACCTATCGGCCGCCACACCGACGGTGGGGGTCGGTTCTTGGTCCGCAGAGCGATGGTCTGCAGGTGTTCGCGCCGAACGGCCGCGCGTTCCGGTTCCCCGCGTGGGCGGTCGAGAGGGTGCTCTGGCCGGTCATCGTGCGGCGCGGGATCTACCACGGTGTTCGTCGCGTACGGTGAGACCACGATCGGTGACGTCACGATCGCGTCCGTACCGTTACAGTCCGGGGTTCAACTGTCAGGTCTGTTCTGTATTCTGTGGTCCTGTCTCAAGTGAAAGGGGGAGCCATCATGATCGACAACATCTTGTGGAACGCGATTCAATCCAACGACACCGTGCTCGCTGTGCTGCAGTACATCTTCAGCGGCGTCAAGTAGAACATGACCGGACATGCCCCGATCCTCGGTGAGGATCGGGGCATGGTGTTTGTCCGACGATTCCTGCGCGCGAGGGTCTTAACCGGCGAATCGTCCGGCGAACGCCCGCAGAGGTAGGTCGGCGCTGGTGACGATACCGGGCGGCGCCGCGACGACCGCGCGGATCGCATGCAGCGCGGGCATTCCGGTGACCGTCATCCCGATCGACGCGAAATTCTGCGGATCGGAGAGATCGACGCCGGGCCGCGGGAAGATCATGTGCTTGTTGTAGACACACGGATCGCCCTGAATCTGAGTCAGGTAGCAGCCCTTGATGTCCCACGAGGGATCGGTGTGTGGCGTCATCTGCCACTCCAGGTGGGACTCCACACGCGGCACCCCGCCGACCATGCCCTGATACCGGATGTAGCTGCCGCCCAGCGATCCCTTCGGTAGCTGATACCAGCCGAGATCGACGTCCTTGGTGCAGGCGCCGAGCTCATAGCCGAATGTGACCTCGTCGAGTTGGAGGTCGAAGGCGTCGGCCATCAGATACACCGAGTCGGCGAAGACCGCGGTGTATTTGTACAACATGTCCGGCAGGCGCGGATCATCCACGGGCAGGCCGTAACCCACTTCTCGCCAGGTCTGCGCGGAGTGGTGGCAGGACACGTCGACCGACTCGGTGACGGTGATGTTCTCGATGTCGGCGACGTCGGCGGAATTGACGATGCCGAGGATCTGACAGAGCCCCGGATTCATCCCGGTGCCGTAGAAGGTTGCCCCGCCACGTGCGCAGGCATCGGCGATCACCTCACTGACGCGTCGCCCCGACGGATGCGGGTGGTTGGTGTCGCGGTGGTAGCCGGTGATCCAGTCGGCGGTGGTCACGACGTCGATCCCCGCTTCGAGGACCGCCACGTAGAGGTCTTCGTCGGGGAAGACGCCGTGAAAGGTCACCACGTCCGGGCGCGCGGCGATGATCTCCGTGACGGATCCGGTGGCGCGCACTCCGATCGGTTCCATCCCGACGATCTCACCGGCGTCGCGGCCGATCTTGTCCTCGGTGTAGCAGTGCAGCCCGACGAGTTCGAGATCCGGGTGGCGCTGGATGCGGCCGATGGTCTCGGTGCCCAGATTGCCGGTGGCGACCTGGAATACGCGGATGGGAAGGCTCATCGGGACTACCTCTCGCCGTGGTGTGGGGGTGGGGATCAGGCGCTGGTGACGTGCGCGGACGGATGCAACGGAACGATGGCACCACTGTGCGGCGTGCGTGGGTCGGTTCCCAGATCCTCGCCGTCGGGGTAGAACTGCTCGGCCCAGCGTCGAAGGGCGGTGAACCCGGCGAACTCCTTGCGGGACAACGCCGGTGGGTCGGAGTAGCGCTGGTGTGACCAGATCTCGACGTCGGCGGCGAACTGCTCGATGACCAGGTCGGCCATCGTCTGCCCGTAGGGGGTCATCCCGGTGGCGTTCTCCTCGCCGCGTTTGCGGCCGATCCACACGGTGAACCGGACGTCGCAGGTGTGCTCGTCGACCGGGGTGACCGCGGGCATCGTCCGGTTCTCGATCATGCCCCAAGACCTCGTCACCGAGCAGCCGAGCCCGGCGTTGATGGAATAGACTCCGCTGCCGGCATTCTCGAGGGTCTTACCCTCCTCGAACGCGATCGTGAAATCCACATAGGACACCGGGCCGTCGAAGTCGTGCCGGGTGAACTCCGGCATGAACGGTGTGTTGTGCACAAAGAGGAAATGCGCGAAATCGACGCCGTTCTCCAGCACGTACTGCGGGTGCAGCTCGAGCCCGCGCCAGCAGCGGATCGCCGCGGGCACCGGCGGATAATAGCGGCGCGCGGCGTCGGCGTCGTCGCCGAACGCGGTGAAGATGTCGGGCACCTCGAAATACGGTGCGCGACCGTGCTTGTCGTACCAGATCCAGATCGACTCGTTGCGCTCGACGACCGGATGGCTACGGATACGACGCCCCTTGTTCGGGCGCGCCTCGTACGGGATGCACACATTGCGGCCTTCGCTGTTCCACTGCCAGCCGTGAAACGGGCACTCGAGGTTCTCGCCTTCGACATGTCCGCCGTATCCGAGGTGGGCACCGAGATGCTCGCAGTAGGCGTCGAAGACCGAGACCCGGCCCGACGCCGACCGCCACGCGACCATCTCCTGGCCGAAATAGGTCATCCGGATGACCGCGCCGACCTCGACCTCCGCCGACCACGCGACCTGGAACCATCCGGTCGGTTCCATCGACAACGGAGTCTTGGCCACCTCGGGTCCTTCCGGCAGTTCGCCTCGCTCGCGGGCTGTCGCGAGCGGTGTTCCCACCAGAAAAGTAGAACCCTCTACGAAAAAATACAAGAGGGTTCTACGAAAAGCCTCGCGCAGTAGGCTCCAGGTCATGACAGAGGCTGCGGTGCGTCGCCCCAACAAGCGGGGGCAGGCGACGCGGGACGCGATGCTCGACGCCGCGGTGGCGTCGCTGGCCACCGGTGATCCGGGATCGGTCTCGGGCAACCGCATCGCCAAGGACATCGGGGCGACGTGGGGTGCCGTCAAGTACCAGTTCGGCGACATCGACGGACTCTGGGCGGCGGTGTTGCGCCGTACCGCGGAGCGTCGCGGGACCCTGCCGGTGCGCGCCTTCGACCACCACACCACGCTGCGCGAGCGTGTCCACGCCATCGTCGACCTGATGTACGAGGGACTCACGGCGCCGGACTCGCGCGCGATCGAGACCCTGCGCGCCGCTCTGCCGCGCGAGTCCGCTGAACTCGAACGCCTCTACCCGCAGACCGCCACCGAATTGCGCTCGTGGGCGCCGCAATGGAACAACGCCTGCCAGAACGCATTCGGCGATCTCACGATCGACCCACAGCGTGTGACGGCGTTGGCCGCCTTTCTACCCGGCGCAATGCGGGGGTTGGTCTCGGAGAAACAACTCGGCAGCTATAGCGACCTCGACGTCGCGCGTCGCGGACTTGCCGACGCCATCGTCGCCTACCTCGCGCCGACCGGGGAGAGCGGTCAGGACGAGGCCTGATCCGACTCCGACTTCGCGATCTCGGCGCGGACCTCGTCCATGTCGAGGCCCTCGACGGCGTCGATGAGCTGCTCGAACTGCGCTGCGGGCAGCGCGCCGGGCTGATTGAAGACGAGGACGCCGTCGCGGAAGGCCATCAGCGTGGGGATCGACCGGATGCCCAGGCTCCCGGCGAGTTGTTGCTGCGCCTCGGTGTCGATCTTGCCGAAGGTGATGTCGGGATGTGCTTGGGCGGCCTTGTCGAAGACCGGCGCGAACTGGCGGCAGGGCCCGCACCAGCCGGCCCAGAAATCGAGGAGCACGATGCCGTCCTGTTCGACGGTGGCTCCGAAGTTCTCGAGAGTGATCTCGTGTGTACTCATACCCCTGTCAAGGCCGACCCACCAGGGCCTATTCCCGACTCTCGGTCAATCCACCGGGACGCCCAGGCCGGCGCGCGCCTCGGCGATCTCCCGGGTGATCCGCGCCGCGTCCCATCCGAGCTCGGCGCCGGCGATCTGTGCCATCGCGGTGAGGTCGTCGTCGGCGGGCAGACCCACGGTCCCGATACCGGTGCGTCGCAGCAGCAGATCGAGCAAGGTGCGAGGCGCTTCGTGTCGCGCGGAGTGGGCCACGGCCGCCAGGGGGATGCCGTCGCGTGTCACCGGGCGCGCCAGCTCCGGGCACTCGATCGCCCGCGCCAGCACGTCGTCGGCGTCGGTGCCGTAGATCTGCTCGACGATCGCGACCGTCCGTGCATCGAGCCCGCCGGCCCGACTGCTGTGCTCGCCGGTGGGTAGACAGCCCGCGAGAAGTGTTGACGCGCTGGAACTCCGGCGTACCGACAGTCCCTCACGCTCGGCCAGGGCGGTGACCGCCTTCTGTGCGAACGCGCGCGAATTGGTGTACTTGCCGCCCGTCGCGGTGACGATGCCGGCGAGTCCGTCCTTGCGGTGGTCGACGAGTTCCGAAGCGCGACTGGCGTTGTAGGTGTCCTCACCGTTCTGCTCGGTCAGTGGTCGCAGGCCGCCGTAGGCCGCGACGACGTCGTCGAGATCGAGCCGGACCGGGACCATCGATGCGGAGTTGATCGCGTCGAGGAAGGTCTCGATCGATGCGCGGGTCAGCCGCCAGTCCTCGACCGCGCCCCGGTACGGGGTCTCGGTCGGTCCGATCAGTGAGAGCCCACGCCAGGGTGCGAAACTGAAATGTCCGTGCCCGGAGACGGTGAGCACCATCGTCGTCGACAGTTCGCGGGTGACGAGATAGATGCCTTCGGATCGGACCGTCGGCGGTGGTCCGGCGATGTTTTCGGTGAGTGGGCTGCCCGCCAACACATCACGTGCCCATGGTCCGGTGGCGTTGACGGTGACGCGTGCGCGCACCTCACCGGCCGCGCCGGTGAGCCGATCGCAGATGTGTGCCCCGACCACCCATCCGCCGCCACCGATGATCGTCTGTACCGCAACACCATTGGCGACGAGTGCGCCGTGCTCGGCGGCACTGCGCAGAAACGCCAGGGTGAGGCGTTCGGGGAAGGCCATCATCGCGTCGTGGAACAGTGCGCCGGAATGCAGGTCGGTCAGGCCGCGTGCTGCGAGCTCATCGTGATCGAGAATACGATGGCGCGGAATGCGTTTGGTGGGATCGCCGATCCGGTTGCGGTCGGCCGAGAGCAGGTCGTAGGCGGTCAGTCCGACGCGTTCGACGATGCCGGGATCGGGCAGCACCATCGGGATCGGTGAGACCAGGTTGGGAGCGATCGACATCAGGGTCCGTCGCTCCGCCAGGGACTCGCGCACCAGCCGGACATCGAACTGCTTGAGGTATCGCAGTCCGCCGTGGATCAGTTTGCCCGTCGCCGCCGAGGTCGCACCGCCGAAGTCGGACCGTTCGACGAGTGCGACGTCGAGTCCGCGGCTCGCCGCCTCGTAGGCGATCGCCGCACCGGTGATGCCGCCGCCGATGACCAGGACGTCGACCGTCGTCGTGGAAGCACCGAAGTCGTTGCGCCGCAACCGGGGTACGGGACTCATTGGTCGGTTGCGGAAGGATCGGTCCCGCAGAGGTCGGCCCGGATGCGGGCGAGAAGGTCGGTACGTTCGCTCTCGACGTTGAGCCAACCCAGGCGCAGGATGCGGGCCGTGGTCATCCACGGCGCGATCCGCTCGGGTCCGATCCCGGTGCGGCGTCGGTACTCGGTGAGGTAGAACCGCAGCATCACCCGCCGAACCGATTGGTAGACAACGCGTTGCAGTGCCGAGATACCGGGGAACAATTCGGCTTCGGTGAACAGCAGGGACGTCGCGGCGACGTCGGCGGCGGGGTCGCCGACCGCTGCGGACTGCCAGTCGATGGTGGCCAGTCCGCCGTCGTGTTCGAACACGTTGAGCGGATGGAAGTCCAGGTGCAGCACCGAATCACCGCTCGGCAGCGCGCGGATTCGACGACGCAGCGTGTCGCGTTCGGTGTCGTCGAGGTCGGACAACGGGGCGGTGTCGAGGAGCGAGACCGCCACCTCCCGCACATCGGGGAAGACGTCGCTGCGGGCGGCGTGGATGCGGGCCTGCTCGGCGGCGAGCATCCGGGCCACCGCCGGGATGCGGTAGGGGCGTCGTTCGGCGACGGTGGTGAGGGCCACCCCGTCGAGACGATCGAAGACGATTGCGTCCCGCCCGTCGTCGAGGGCGGCGATGCCGTGACAACGAATCGGGGTGATGCCCAACGTGTTCGCCTCGATCGAATCGCGGACTTCGGTGGCGATGGCCGCGTCGTCGAGGGCCCCGGTGAATACCTTGACGACCCGGTCGGGGCCCCACTCAAAGATGTCGGCGGTGCGACCGGTGGCCAGTTGACGCCCGGGCGTTGCGGTCATCCGATCTCCTTCGTGCCGCCGTATCCGATGCGCAGCGCATGTTCGATGACACCGTGCTGCTGGGTCTCGTTCAGGGTACGGGGCGCCGCGATGGCGTGTGCGCGCCAATAGATCTCACACAACCACTCGAGCAGCAGCGCGTTGTCGGCGGCGGCGGCGAGGTCGTTGCCGAGGGCCACCGCACCATGATTGGCCATCAGTGCCGCGAGGCGTCCGCTCAGCGCCGAGTGCACCGCCGTGGCGAGCTCGGGGGTGCCGAAGGTCTCGAATGGGGCGACACGCAGCGATCCGCCGAGGGAGAGCTGTTGATAGTGGATCACCGGCAACTCGGTGCACACGACGGACAGCGCCGTCGCGAATCGGGAGTGGGTGTGCACCACCCCGGACAGGCCGGCGAACTGCGGCTGCCGGTACACCCCGAGATGCAGGTCCACCTCTGAACTCGGCGACAGATGACCCTCGAGTACCGCGCCGTCGAGGTCGACGACGGTGACCTCGTCGGCGTCTGCGGAGGTGAGATCGATCCCGGATGCGGTGATGGCCACCACCCCGTCGATCCGGGCACTGACGTTGCCTGCGGTACCGATGAAGAGGCGGCGTTCGCCGAGGTAGCGGGACATCGCAGCGACGCGTTCGCGCAGACCGGTGGTGTCGACTGTCACGCACAACAGCGTGAGTGGACGGAAAACCAAAGTCAAGTTTGGTTGTGTGTCGCTCGACGTTCGGCGGATATGGTGGGCCGGTGTGTTCCGCTCCAGACGAGCCGGCTCCGGCCGCTCCGCCGAAAGACGATCTTTCGTCGGTACCCCTGAAGCGCACGCCCACCCAGTCGCGATCACGCGAGAAGGTCAGCAAGGCCCTCGCAGCCGCCGACCGGATCGCGGTGCGCGAGGGTGTCGACGCGCTGACCCTGACCCGGGTGGCCGAGGAGGCGGGGCTCTCGGTCGGCGCCCTGCATCAGTATCTGCCCGACCGTGACGCGATCGCCGCCGCCCTCGTCGCCCGCTACCACGAGCGCATCGAGAACCTGATGGACGACGTCATCGATCGCATCGAGGTCGAGGAGATCGCCGACCCGGTCGCCGAGGTGATCGGACACATCGCGGGGATCTACACCGACGAGCGCAGCGTGCAGATCGTGCGGTCCATCGCGCGGCTGCCGGGAGGGCCTGGGCGAGCACACAAGGCGCGGATGGCGGTCAAGGTGTGCGAGCTGATGCAGGCGTGTGGACTCACCGGATGCGATATGACGGTGGCGCGCACCGTGTTCGCCGCGGCCGACGCAGTGATGCACGAGGCGTTCAGTGCGGTGGGTGAGGACGGTGCGACCACCCCGGACACGGCGTTGCTGGCCGAGTTGGAGGACATGATCCGGGCGTACCTGGATCGGCGCTGACCCGGAGGGTCTTGATCGGCGCTGACCCGGAGGGTGTTGATCGGCGTTGACCCGGAGGGTCTTGATCAGCGCTGACCCAAACGGTCGGAATCGCCGACCACCTCGAGCGCCGACAATCCGACGAGCAGCGCGCGGAGACCGAGCAGAAGACTCTCGACGTCGGTGGTGTCGGGATCGGCGATGCGATGCAACGAGAATCCGTCGATCATCGCGAGCATGGCGTCGGCGGCCAGCGGGTTCTCGACACCTGCGGCATTCAGCGCGCGGCGGGCAACGTCGCGGGTGGCCTCGATGATCGTGACGACCCGCTCGCGCAGCTCCGGCTTGCGCGAGGCGTAGAGGTAGATCTCGAACTGTGCGACGGTGTGCGGGTCGTGTTCGCTGCGGATGAAGTCGACGAAGCTGCCGATCAATCGGCCCGCCGACGCGGGGCCGTCATCGAATACGCCCTCGAGTGCGCCGAGTCGGGCGACCTCGCGGTCCATAGCCTCGGTCACGGCTTCGGCCATCAGCTCGTCGATCGACTCGAAGAAGTAGCTGGTCGACGACGGGGGTAGTCCGGCCGTCGCGGCTACTGCCCGGTGGGTGACGGCGGCGAGCCCCTGCTCGGCCATGATCTCGATGGTCGCGTCGAGCAGCTTCTGCCGACGCTGACGGCTGCGTCCGCGGACGCCCCGCTCGGTGCTCTGGTGGCTGGTCATCACACCACGCTCGGTGCGGGGCGCCAGCGTGTCGTGTCGATGCGCCGCGCCAGCGGGATGACCGCGACGAGGCCGGCCGCGGGGATCAGGAATCCGAGTCCGATCCCGGAGCCCGATGCGATGGCGCCGATGATCACCGCACCGAGGATGACGCCCGCGTAGTTGAAGAGGTTCACCCGTGCGATGACCTCGTCGCGGCGTGCGGGCAGGATGCGTCCGGCCGCGGCGAAGGTCACGGGGATCAGGATGCCGCCGCCGATGCCGGCGATGGCCAGGCCCACGATCGCCCCGGCGAAGGCCGGGACGGCGGCGATCACCACACAGCCGGCGACGCCGATGCCGATCGCGGCCAGGGCCAGACGCGTGATGCCCACCCGGATCTCCAGGCGGTCGGTCACCAGGCGCGACAACAAGGTGGTGACCTGATACAGCGCATACCCCAGTGGGGCGAGGTGGGCGAGGTTGTCGAACGCGTTGGTGAGGTAGACGGTGCTCCACGTCGAGACCGCGGAGTCGAGCATGTAGATCGCCATCAGCGTAGCTCCGACGAGCCAGATCGCGCGGCGCGGCAACGGGATTCGTTCCGCGTCGGGCGCAGGTGACGGCTCGGCGTCGGGTTGGGCGTGGATCGCCTCTTGGGACGGATCGAGGCCGACGACGCCGAACACCGCGACCGCGAGTTGGATCGCGCCGGCGGTCAGCAGTGCTCCGATCGCGCCGGCCGCGGTGGACAGGAAGGCGCTCATGGCCAGCGCGCCGAGGGCGGCCGCCGCGGTGTAGGCGGCATAGAAGCGTCCGAGATGCGTTGTGGCCGTGCGGGCTTCGAGCATGGTGCCCTGCATGTTGGCGGCGGCGTCCATGGTGCCCAGGCCGATGCCGTAGACCACCACGGCTGCGATGAATGCGGCGAACACGGGCGCGAACGCCATCGTCGCGATCGCCGCCACCTGCACCGTCAGGGCGGTGCAGACCGCGACCCGGCTGCCCCGGCGTACCGAGATCAGGTCGGCGGCCACCGAGCCGATGCCGGCCATGACGCACGTGCCGAGCAGGATCACCGCGACGCCCTGGTCGTCGATTCCCCAGGTGTCCTGGAAGGTCGGCAAGGCCGTCATGACCGCGGCGTATCCGAGTCCCTGTGCGGCGTATCCGCAGGCCACCGCAGTCTTGCGGACCCGCAGTGAAGGCAGTCCCTCGACCGTGTCCGGTCCTGTCGGCGTGATCTGCATGCCTGGTCCCCCTGTCGATGTGCGGTCAATTATCACCGGCGCCGTGGCGTGGTGGACGCCGAAACCTTGCCGGACTCCAGAGTCTGGACTAATGTCCCGGTTACTCCCATTAAGAGTGCGGGAAGTCGACGCCGCAAGTGGGCAGATTCACCGTTTACGTCGATGAAACTCGAGAATTCTGCGGCAGCGTCGCCAGCCGAACGAGTCATTTGTCCAGGAATTGGGGATGTGTGTGACTGCACGCTGTCTCCGGGAAGCGGGAGCTGTGAGCGCAGATGCGCCGACGGCGCTGGTCACCGGCGCCAGCTCGGGTATTGGCAAGGGCTTTGCCGAACGGTTCGCCAGGAACGGCCACAACGTCGTGCTCGTCGCGCGTCGGGTCGAGCGATTGCGCGCCCTCGCCGAGAGTCTCGAGCGTCGATTCGGGGTGTCGGCGGCCGTCGTACCCGCCGATCTGGCCGACCCTGCCGCGCCGGGCGCGCTCGCCGCACATCTTCGCGAGGTTGGCCTCGACATCGGAATCCTCGTGAACTGCGCGGGTTTCGGCACCGCCGGTCGGTTCGTCGACGAGGACGCCGATCGGATCCTCGAGGAGATGACGGTTGATGTGGTGGCGCCGGCACTGCTCACCCGCCACCTCCTGCCCTCGTTGCTGGCGGCCGGTCCGGCGGGCGCACTGATCACCGTGTCGAGTACCGCCGGTCACCAACCGGTGCCCAATCTCGCCGTCTATGCCGCCTGCAAAGCTTTCGTGACGTCGCTGACCTCGGCCATCTGGGAGGAGAGCCGCGGAAGCGGTCTGCGCGTCCTGGCTCTCTGCCCCGGGCCGACCGCCACCGAGTTCTTCGAGGCTTCGGGCTCCGAACAGTTCAAGGTCGGTCGGCTCGGCACCGTTGAGGAGGTCGTCGATGCCGCGTTCGCCGCGCTCGACACCACGTCCGGGCCGGTGGTCACCGTCGGCCTCGGCAACCGCATCCAGGCGTTCGCCGCCCGATGTGCCCCGCGTCGGCTGGTGCTGACCGTCGGCGCCCGATCGACCACCCGGGCCGGCAGCGGCCCTCGAGAAAAGGATGGCCGCCCATGCTGATCGACGTCGACGAGCGCGTCCGCGCCGAGATCAACCTCGACGCCGTGTTCGGGGCACTGCCGACCCTGGTCGAATTGGTGCCCGACGCCCGCGACATCCTGTCGCCCATGCGCTCGGACACCACGTTGACGCTCCGGGCGCCCGGACTGAACGCGCGCTACACCTTCGGGAGCGGCGGTATCCGACCTGGTTGGGGCGCAGGCGGTCCCACGTTGTTCTTCACCTCAGCCTGCCATCTCAACGCGGTCGTCGCCGGTGACTCGTCGCCCATCCCGGCCGCCGGACCGCGCGGGCTACGATTCCTCACCAAGGTGTTCACACCGCTGACCAACCTTCTCGGTGAGTATCTGAGACCCGACCCTCAGCGTCTCGCCGACCCGCGGTTCCGGGAGATCTCCACGTTGCTGACCCTCGAGGTGGTGGCCGGCGCACTCACCGTTGTTGCCAATAATGATGACAGCGGCCGATTCTCGGCGGCGCATATGCCTGACGGGCGCATCGACATGCAGATCGGTGACGAATACACCTATCGATTCGGGGTCGCCTCGTCGTACATGCGACGCACCGACGTCACCTCTGCCCCCCCGACCGCGGTCTTGCGTTTCGCCGACCTGACCGTGGTCGGCGACGTGCTCGCCGGGCGCGAATCCTCGTTGGCCTGCGTTGGCGACGGCCGCATAGCCATGTACGGACTGATCCCGCTCATCGACAACCTCAACCGCATCCTCGACCGTGTCGGGGCCTACCTGGAGCCATGATCGCCACATGACCGACATCCAATCCCCCAGCCGCTCTTACACATACGCGGCGAGCGACGCCGCATTTGCCCGTGCCGCCAAGGTGATTCCCGGAGGTGTCTACGGCCACCTGTCGCCCACCGAGGGCATGCACATCCCGCGATCGGCTTTCCCGAAGTTCTCCTCACATGCCCAGGGCACCCGATTCTGGGACCTCGACGGCAATGAATTCATCGACTACATGTGCGGATACGGTCCCAACGTCCTGGGTTACGGTGATCCCGATGTTGCTGCCGCAGCCGATGTCCAGGCGCGCAAGGAAGATACCGTCTCGGTTCCGTCGGTGGCGCTCGTCGACTTCGCCGAGGTGATGGTCGACACCGTCGCGAGCGCCGACTGGGCATTCTTCGCCAAGAACGGTGGCGATGTGACGACGCTGGCGATCATGACCGCGCGCGCCGCCACCGCACGCCGCCGAATCGTCTTCTTCTCCGGCTACTATCACGGCGTCGACCCGTGGGCACAGAAGCTCGACTATCCCGGCGTCCTGCCGCAGGACGTCGGTGGCAACATCGAGGTGAAGTGGAACGACATCGACTCGCTCAGAGAGACTTTCGCCGAACATCGCGGTGAGATTGCCGCCCTCATTGCACAGCCGTACCAACACGGGAACTTCGCCGACAACGAACTACCAGCGCCTGGGTTTTGGGCCGCGGTTCGTGCACTCTGTGACGAACACGGAGTGGTGCTCATCGTCGACGACGTGCGCGCCGGCTTCCGTCTCGACCTCGCCGGCAGTGACCATCACTACGGCTTTTCTGCCGATCTCATCTGTTTCTGCAAGGCGATCGCCAACGGCTACAACGTGTCCGCCCTGTGCGGCCGGGAGAGCTTGCGGTCGGCGGTCAGCAGCATCACCTACACCGGTAGCTACTGGATGAGTGCGGTCCCGTTCGCCGCCGGTATGGCAACCATCGCCAAACTCAAAGAACTCGATGCGCCTGCGTTGTTCCGGGAACTCGGCACTTCTCTGACCCAAGGTCTCGTCGACGTCGCCGCCGGTCACGGTCTGACCCTTGTCGCCTCCGGCGAGCCGGCGCTGTTCTACCTTCGCATCGCCGACGATCCGTCGTTGATGTTGCATCAACGCTGGATCGCCGAATGTGTTCGACGCGGGGTGTTTCTCACCTCTCACCACAACCACTTCATCAACGCCGCCCTCACCTCCGACGACATCGTCCGAACACTGGAGGTCGCCGACGAGGCGTTCGGTGCAATCGTGTGAAGACTGTCGGCACACACGCCCGGCGTGCTTCAGGTGAGCCCCGACTGCTCTGCCGCAGCCACCGCGGCCTCACCTGCGGAGGTGTCCTTCAGGGCGACGCCCGACGCGCCGAGTTGCCGGGCACCGGCGACCAACGCCGCAACGATCCGGGCGGCGTCGGCGTACCCGAGACCGTCGGGTGGGTGGATGTTGGAGATGCAATTGCGTTCGGAGTCACGCCGACCCGGCTCGGGCGCATAGGTGAGGTAGATACCGAGACTGTCGGCGACCGACAGGCCCGGCCGTTCGCCGATGATGACGATCAGCATCTCCACACCGAGTGCCTCACCGATGTGGTCGCCGAGGGCCACCCGGGCCTGGGAGGCGAGAACCGCTGGCGCGAGGGTGAATTGCGGTGTCAGAACCGACGCCAGGGCATCGACGAGGGCGACGGCATGGGTGTCGACGGCGGTCGCCGACAGTCCGTCGGCGATGACGATGCCGATGTCGGCGCCCGACGACTCGATCGATGACAGATCCGCGGGCATCCGGCCGAGGTCGGGCCGCCGCAGATATTCGGTGCGGGAGGAGGCCCGGCTGGTCACCGCGAGCGGTTCGCCGAAACCCAACTCCCGCAAGCCCTTGCTGACGGTGTCGATGTCCATCGGGGTGTGGACGGCGTCGCGGGCGGCGGCGTGATCGGCCTGGAAGGTCAGGACGTCGTGCGTCGCCAGGGTGTATCCGCTGCGCCGCAAACCGATTCGTGCCTGTGTGGTGCGCCGCATCAGATCCCACGGGTCGTGGGCGGGGGTGTTGCCGGTGCTCATGAGGCGGCCAGTCCGCGCAGCGGTGAGGTGTGCGGATCGAGGGGGGTGACCCGTCCGCCCTCGTCGGCCATGCCGATGGTCTGCATCCACGCCTCGAATTCCGGTGCGGCGCGCAGTCCCATGACCTCGCGCAGGTAGAGCACGTCGTGAAAGGACAGGCTCTGATAGCCCAGCATGATGTCGTCGGCGCCGGGCACGGTGATGACAAACGGGCAGCCCGCCAGGCCGAGCAGACTCAGCAGGGTGTCCATGTCGTTCTGATCGGCCTCGGCATGGTTCGTGTAGCAGACGTCCACACCCATCGGCAGGCCGAGGAGCTTGCCGCAGAAGTGATCCTCGAGGCCGGCGCGGATGATCTGTTTGCCGTCGAACAGGTATTCCGGCCCGATGAAGCCGACGACGGTGTTGACCAGGAGTGGGTCAAGCGCTCGGGCCACCGCATACGAGCGGGTCTCCAGGGTCTGCTGATCAACCGGCCGACCGCCGGTGCCCAGGTGCGCACCCGCCGAAAGTGCCGATCCCTGACCGGTTTCCAGGTACATGACGTTGTCGCCGACCGTGCCGCGCCCCAACGATCGGCCGGCCTCGTTGGCTTCGCGCAGCACGGCGAGGTCGACGCCGAATCCGCGGTTGGCGCCCTCGGTACCGGCGATGGACTGGAAGACCAGGTCGACCGGCGCGCCCTCCTCGATGAGCCCGATGGTGGTGGTCACGTGCGAGAGCACACACGACTGCATCGGAATGTCGAAGCGGGTGCGGATCTCGTCGAGCAATCTCAGCAATGTGGCGGTGGCGTGCGGTGAGTCGGTCGCCGGGTTGATCCCGACCACCGCATCACCGCAACCGAGCAGCAGTCCGTCGAGCAGCCCGGCGGCGATGCCGCGCGGATCGTCGGTCGGATGGTTGGGCTGCAGCCGCGTCGCCAGGCGGCCCGGCAATCCGATGGTCGTGCGGAACGCCGAGATCACCTCGATGCGACGGGCGACGGCGATCAGGTCCTGGTTGCGCATCAGTTTGCTCACTGCCGCAACCATTTCCGGGGTCAGCCCGGGTGAGACGGCACGCAGCCGCCGTGGTCCTTCCGGATCACCGACCTGCTCGAGCAACCAGTCGCGCAGGCCGCCGACGGTCAGGTGTGACACCGGCGCGAAGGCCTCGCGGTCGTGGGTGTCGATGATCAGCCGGGTGACCTCGTCGGACTCATACGGCACCACCATCTGTTCGAGGAATACCGTCAGCGGGAGGTCGGCGAGCACCCAGGCGGCGGCCGCCCGCTCGGCGTCGGACTCCGCGGAGCACCCGGCCAGCTCGTCGCCCGAGCGTGCGGGCGTGGCCTTGGCCAGCACCTCGACGAGGTCGGCGAAGGTGTAGGTCTGTCCGCGCAGTGTCTGACGGTAGGTCACGAGAGTCCTTCTTCGGCGTCGGCGATGGCCTGGAACTCTTCGTCGGCGGTGGCGAAGACGAGCCGCTTGCGGCTGTAAAAGCCAAAATAGCCCATGATCACCGCGAACACGATCAGACAGCCGGTGGCGGCGGTGATGTCGACGAGGAAGGTCGCGATGACCGCGAGGACGGCGACGACGAGGGCGAACGAGGTGGTGACGATGCCACCGGGCGTCCGGTAGGGGCGCGCCAGTTGCGGTTCGCGGACGCGAAGCACGATGTGGCTGATCATCATCAGCACGTAGCTCAGCGCAGCCCCGAAGACCGCCATGTTCAGCAGCATGGCGCCTTCACCGGTCAATGACAGGCCGAATCCGATCAGGCCGGGCACGATCAATGCCAGCGTCGGCGCCTTGCGGGAGTTGGTGACCGACAACGACTTCGGCAGGTATCCGGCGCGTGACAGCGCGAACAGCTGCCGGGAGTAGGCGTAGATGATGGAGAAGAAGCTCGCGATCAGGCCGGCGAGGCCGATGTAGTTGACGACGGTGTGCGCCGCGCCGCTACCCAGCGCCTCGACCAGCGGGTTACCCGAATCCTGCATGGCCTCGGCGCCACCGGCCCCCGACACCAGGAACAGCACCAGCGCGCAGGTGAACATCAGCGCGCACATCGCCGCGATGATGCCGCGCGGCACGTTGCGGGCCGGGTCCTTGGCCTCTTCGGCGGCCAGCGGGACACCCTCGACCGCGAGGAAGAACCAGATCGCGAACGGGATCGCCGACCAGATGCCCAGATATCCGTGCGGGAGGAACGAACTCGCACCTGCAGCGTCGGTGGGTGCGATGTCGGTCAGGTTGGCCCACGAGAAGTCGCCGAGCGCCGCGATCGCGAAGATTAGCAGCCCGAGCAGGGCGATCGCGGTGATCACGAACATCACCTTGAGTGCTTCGCCGACGCCGGCGAGGTGGATGCCGATGAACAGTGCGTACGCGGCGAGGTAGACCCACCAGCCGTCGGTGATGCCGAACAGATGCAGGGATTCGACGTAGGCCCCGATGAACGTCGCGATGGCCGCCGGGGCGATCGCGTACTCGATGAGCACGGCGGTACCGGTGGCCATCCCGCCCCACGGCCCGAGCGCGCGACGGGCGAAGGTGTATCCGCCGCCGGCTGCGGGCAGTGCCGAACTCATCTCGGCCATGCCCAGCACCATGGCCAGATACATCGCGGCGATGACGACCGCGGCGATCGCGAGACCTCCGAAACCGCCCTGGGCCAGGCCGAAGTTCCAGCCGGAGTAGTCACCGCTGATGACGTAGCTGACGCCGAGGCCGGCGAGCAGCACCCACCCGGCGGTGCCCGTCGCGAGTCGGCGTTTGTCCAGGTAGTCGCTGGTGGCAGCGGTCGCGTCGGCGACGTGACCGCGTTCGGTGGTGCTCATGGGCGCCTCTTTCGGTGGGCGGCGAGATCGGCGTCGGTCTCGCCGGGAAGGGAACGAGACTCGACGCTACGAGGTGTGTGTCACGTCACAATGGCGCTCATGTAAGGCATGCCGAGAATCACGGACGCCGACATTCTCACACTGGTTAACACGGATGAAACATGAAAACGACGCGCGGAAACGCGCTCTCGGTCACCGTGGAGGGCGCCATGTCCTCGTCGATCTCTCGTCGTCGCGCCACCGGATCGCCACTCGTCGCCGACGAGTCGCCCGTCCGGGGGCTCACGCGTCGTCAACTCCCCTTCATACCCGTCTTCGCGCAATCGGTCGCGGCCATCGCCCCGGCCGGTACGTCGGCGGTGACGCCACTGTTCGTGATCGCGGCGATCAGTGGTTCCGGTGGCGTGCTCGCCTTCGCCGCGGCCGCCGTCGTCATCATGCTCGTCGCCGCATGCATCCGACCGATGGCCCAGCGACTGGCAGTGGTCGGCGGGCTGTATTCCTATGTGGCTCAGGGGTTCGGACCTCGTGTGGCGCTACCGACGGCGTGGTCGGCGATCCTCGGCTACGGCTCGGTGAGCATGGCCGGATTGCTTGCCGTCGGGCTGTATCTGAGCCATATCGCGGTCAGCCTCGGCGTGGCCGCCGCGCCGTCGGTGATCGCGATGTGTGTCATCGTCGTCGCGTCTGCGGCGGTGATGACGGTATTGATGGTGCGCGGGGTCAAGGTCTCGGCAACGGCAATCCTCGGCATCGAGATCGTCGCCGTCGTCATCATGGTCGGGCTGATGCTGTGGTTGGGGATCACCCACCGCGGTGCCGGATACTCGGCGGCCTTCACCTCGCACATCGACCCCGGCTCGATGGGTCTCAACATCGTCGTCGCGGTCAGCGCCTTCGTCGGATTCGAATCGGCGACCACCCTCTCCGCCGAGGCCCGACGGCCCTTCCGCAGTGTTCCCCGCACCCTGATGTGGACGCCGCCGGCCGCCGCGGTGATCTATCTGCTCGCGGTCATTTCGCAGTCGGTGGCGATGGCCGGCGCGCCCGAGCGCATCCGTGAGAGCGCCACCCCACTGGCCGCCCTGTTCCTGTCCGAAGGCACCCGCATCGCGTCGGTGATCCTCGACCTCGGCATCGCGACCTCCTTCTTCGCCTGCGCGCTGGCCTCGGTGAATGCACTGGTCCGGGTGCTGTTCACGCTCGGCCGCGAGCAGGTCGTGCCCGCCGGTTTCGGCCGGGCCCACCGACGCTTCCACACCCCGGCGTTCGCGACGGTGTGCGCGATGGGCGTCGTCGTCGCCGGTCCGCTGATCTTCCTGTGGTGCGGCGGCAACGCGCAGACCGGCATCCGCGACTTCTTGACGCTGAGCGCGCTGGGCTACATGGGCAGCTATCTCACCGCATGCCTGGCAGCGCCGGCGATGCTGCGTCGGATCGGCGAGGCGAGCCGCGCGATCACCCTGCTGGGTGCGGCGACGGCGACGATCATCGTGGTGCTCCTCGTCACCGGATTCACCACCGACGTCGGCAGCGGGCGGGTGCTGTGTGCGATCTACGTGATCTCGATGTTCGTCGTCGTCGCCGCGGTGACCGTGATCGCGCGATACACACCAACCCGATTCGGTCGCGTCGGTGTCTTCGACGCCACGAGCCGCGACGACATCCTCACGGTGACCCTGCGATGACGCGGGACCCTGCGATGACGCGGCAGGTGCACCCGTGGCGATAGGACGACCCGACCGTGCCGATTCGGTGGCTCGGGCGCTGCAAATCATCGAGGCGGTCGCCGACCTGGGGCTGGGCACCACCGGCAGCGAGATCGCCCGACATCTGGGCTTCCCGCAGGCCAGCACCTACCGGCTGCTCAACGGGCTGGTCGCCGACGAGTACCTGGTGCGGACCGCCGACCTGCGCGGCTTCGCGCTGGGTGCCCGGCTCTCGACGATGCTGTCGGGGGTGCTGCCACCACCGGTGCCCGCGCGGGCGCGGGAACTGATCGACGAGTTCCGGTCATCGGTGCGTTTCGCGGTGCACCTGGTCTACTTCCGGCCCACCACGCTACGGGTCCTCGACCCCGACCCCGACCATCCGCTGACCGGTATCGGTGAACTCATGCGCTATCCGCACGCGTCGGCGCCGGGCAAGATCCTGCTCGCGTCGCTGTCGCAATGGCGGGAGGTGGTCGGCACCTCACCGACACCACTCACCCCGGCAACCATCATCGACCTCACCCGCCTCGGCGATGAGATCGCACAGATCCGCCGGACCGATGTCGCGATCGACGACGGTGAGCTCGTCTGCGATCACGCCCACGTCGCCGTGCCGATCCTCGACGTCGACGGCGACGTCCGCGGCGCGGTGATGATCGGCGGCGTCTCCACCCGGCTCGACGCGATCCGTTCCCTGGTCGACGCGGCGAAGGGGCTCTCCTCGGCGCTCGGTCCGCTGCTGTTCTGACGCCGACCTGGACATCGGCGCCCGGCGAGCGGCTACCCTCGAAGCAGTGGTGCTCGAGAAGCCTGGCACCCTCGCGCTCGCCTTTGCGATGCGAGCCGGCGCCACAGCCCGGCGTCGGCGATGGACACAATCAATCCGGCTCAACGCCGTTGGAGGCGATATGTCCGAGAACAACGATTTCTACACCACCCGCGACTCCGGCGCCCCGGCGGGCAGCGACGAGCATTCGTTGACCGTCGGCGCCGGCGGGCCGATCGTGCTGCACGATCACTATCTGATCGAGCAGATGGCCCAGTTCAACCGGGAACGCATCCCGGAACGACAGCCACACGCCAAGGGCAGCGGCGCCTTCGGCACCTTCGAGACCACCGAGGACGTCTCGGCGTACACGTGCGCCGGGTTGTTCCAGCCAGGGGTGAAAACCGAGATGGTGGCCCGGTTCTCCACCGTGGCCGGGGAGCGTGGTAGCCCCGACACCTGGCGTGACCCAAGGGGTTTCGCGCTCAAGTTCTATACCGACGAGGGCATCTACGACATGGTCGGCAACAACACACCGGTCTTCTTCGTCAAGGATCCGATGAAGTTCCAGCACTTCATCCGGTCGCAGAAACGCCGCGCCGACAACAACCTTCGAGACCACGACATGCAGTGGGACTTCTGGACGCTCTCGCCGGAGTCGGCCCATCAGGTCACCTGGCTGATGGGTGACCGGGGTATCCCGAAGACGTGGCGGCACATGAACGGTTACAGCTCGCACACCTATCTGTGGGTCAATGCGCAGGGTGTGAAGTCCTGGGTCAAGTACCACTTCATCAGTGATCAGGGCATCGAGTTCTTCACCCAGCACGAGGGCGACCAGATGGCCGCGGCGGACACCGATTTCCACACCCGGGATCTGTTCGAGTCCATCGCCGGCGGCGACCATCCGAGTTGGACGCTCAAGGTGCAGATCATGCCCTACGACGACGCCGTGGCGTACCGGTTCAATCCGTTCGACCTGACCAAGGTGTGGCCGCACCGCGACTATCCGTTGCAGGAGGTGGGCCGGATGACGTTGCACACCAACCCCACCGACAATCACGCACAGATCGAGCAGGTCGCCTTCGAGCCGAACAACGTGGTGCCGGGTATCGGATTCAGTCCCGACCGGATGCTGCTGGGCCGGGTGTTCTCCTACGCCGACGCGCACCGCCACCGTCTGGGCGCCAACTACAAGCAGATCCCGGTCAACGCCCCGCGCAACGAGGTGCACACATACTCCAAAGACGGTGCGATGCGCATCAATCCGGTGACCGATCCGGTGTATGCGCCGAACTCCAAGGGCGGTCCGGCAGCGACGTTCGCCGGGCAGGCCGAGCCGCAGTGGGCCGCCGACGGCGACATCATCCGCAGCGCCTACGTCGATCATCCCGAGGACGACGACTGGGGTCAGGCGGGCACGATGGTGCGCGAGGTCCTCGACGATGCCGCCCGGGATCGCTTGGTGGACAACATCGTCGGTCACCTGCTCAACGGTGTCAGCGAGCCCGTGCTGGCCCGGGCCTACGAGTACTGGAGCCGGGTCGACACCGATCTGGGCGCCAAGATCAAGAAGGGCGTCACCGAGAAGGCCGACGAGCCCGACCCGAAGAAGGACGAGCAGGGCAATCCGGCGCGGTCGTCGATGCAGCAGAAGGTCTAGCTCGGCAGCCGAATACAGATACCACGTGAGCGGGCTCCGACCCCCGATTTTCCGGGGTCGGAGCCCGCTCATGTGGAGGCCGTATTCGTGGTGGGAGGATCGAGACATGGAATTCGACGACGTCATCCGCACAACCTTCGCCGCACGCGAGTTCACCGACGACCCGGTGTCCGACGAGGTGCTGTGGGAGATCCTCGACACCGCACGCTTCGCGCCCAGCGGTGGTAACCGGCAGGGCGCGCACGTGATCGTGGTGCGCGACCCGGACACCAAGCAGGCGATCGCCGAAAAGAGCAAGACCGGTGCCCGCCGCTACCTGGCCCAGCGCGCCGCGGGTGAAATGCCGTGGAATGTCGTGCATCCCAGCGCGGTCACCGACGCCGACCTCGCCGCCACCGAAGGCGTCGACGAGTTCGTCGCCCCGCTCGCCGCCGCGCCGGTGCTCCTGGTGGTGACGGTGAATCTGGAGGTCGTGGCGTCGATGGACAAGGATCTCGACCGCATCGGGGTGGTCCCCGGCGGCTCGATCTATCCGCTGGTGTGGAACATCCTCACCACCGCGCGCTCGCGCGGATACGGCGGCACGATCACCACGATGGCCGTCACCGAGGAACCCGGCGTCCGCGTACTCCTGGCGATCCCCGACACTCACGCGGTGGCGGCGGTGCTGCCGCTGGGCAAGCCGGTCAAACAACTCACCCGGCTGCGGCGGGAACCCGTCGAGGACTTCGTGACGCAAGAACGCTTCGACGGCAACCCGTTCACGCTCTAGCGGGGCGCCCCGAGATCAGTTCACCGATCCCGTCAGTCCACCGATTCGGCATGACGGTCGTCGAAAACCCGCCAGCGCCCCGACCCGCCGTCGGCCGCCCCAATGTGGTCGACCAGGCCACGATGGCCGGCCTCGCGTGCACAGTGCGCGCAGCAGAAGATGTCGTTGCCGCTCTCGAATCCGTGCCCGAGGATGCGGCACCGGCAGTGTCCGCAGTGCGGTGCGAGAGCGGCGATCGCACACTCGAAGCTGTCGAAGATCCCACCGGACTGCGCGTCACCGCCGATCGTGATCGTCATTGCCCGCGGGTGCTCGTTGCCGCACATGTCGCAGATGGCCATCGCCGTCTCCTCGTCTGAATGGTGGGGAAGACTTCCCGCTATCCGGGGATACCCGGGGACGCCGAGGTCAAACCCGTAGAACGCCGCGATTGACCCGCGTTTGCGATGGGTACCCCGGACCATATGACACGAGCAGCAGACGAGGCACCCGGTTTACGCATCATCGCCGAACCCGGCTTGCCCGCCACCATCGTGGAAAAGTCCGAGGACGAGATCCGCGACGTTCTGGAGTCCAACGCATTCGAGTACGCGGGGCTGACGGTGGCCGACGAATCGTCGCTGGAGCTGGAACCCAAATCCAACCTGGAGGCCGTGCGCTCGGGCGAGACACTCGGCCCCGAAGCGGTCGTGTTCCTCACCGAGATACCGAGATTCGCCGAGAGTCGTACCCGCACAACCGATGTGGTGTCGATCGAGGTCGACGCCGCGCGCGAGTCGGCGGTGATCTCCGCGCCTGCCTTCGGCCCGTTCCCGCGGAGGCGACTGATCGACGCGATCGGCCTCGCCGCCGACCGACTCGGTGGTCGGCGAGAGCCCCAGCCGGGCGGGCGCCGCTGGTCGACCGACCCGACAGCAGGCACCGACCGACTGCTCGACGGCGGGGGAATCGGCCGAATGCGGTTGACAATGGGCATGGTTCGGGGCAACCGGCCGTGGCGGCTGATCCCCACGCTCACCGGCATGACCGCGGCCGCGGCCGCCGCGGCCTCGTTCGGGGTGTTCTTCACCTCGATCTGGTCGATGGCCGATGCGCTGAGCGTGTGGCGGCTGCTGGGCATCTCGCTGCTGTCGCTGGTTCTCGCGACCGTCTGGCTGGTGGTCAACAATCGGCTGTGGGACACCCCGCGCCGCACGACGGCGCGGCGTGCGCGGCTCTACAACATCGCCACCGTGGTCACCGTCGCCTTCAGTGCGGCGGTGCTCTATCTGGGATTGTTCACCGCGACCCTGCTCGCCGCGGTCATCGTCATCGACTCCGGGTTCATGACGCAGACGCTGGGGGCGCCGGTCGACGCCTGGAACTACCTGAGCCTGGCCTGGCTGGCGACGTCGTTGGGAATGTTCGCCGGCGCCATCGGGTCGAGCGCCGACAGTTATGACGATGTGCTGCGGGCCACGTACGGATATCGTGAGCGCACCCGGCGGCAAGCGCAGCGTGCTCGGTGCGGATGACGGCGCCTGCAGCCGGGTCGGACGAACCGTCGCGGTTTGCAGGTTTTGGCCAACCGAGTGCGGGGTAAGCGCCGGGTCAGAGATGACGATGACTTCAGACGACGACGAGTTCAGACTCTGTGAGGAGAGGGAACGTGGGAGACAGTGGTGTCACAGGAGGTCATGCGGTGATCATGGACCTGCTACGGGCAACGAACGAGCCGGTGGAACTCACGGTGAGTGCCGACGTCAGTCGTCTGTCGATCATCCGCTCGGTGGTGGAGCGCACCCTCTATCTCGACGACTGGACGGTCGACGAGGTCACCGACGTCAAGATCGCCATCGACGAGATCTGCTCGCAGCTCATGTCCGCCACCGTGCCCGGTGGACGCCTGCGCGTCACCATCTCGGTGGGCCCCGAGGGGTCGGTGGCCGAGGCGGCGGGCTCGGTGGTTCCCGGGTTCGAGATCGACACAACGGGTTTCGGGTGGCGGGTGGTGACCACGCTGAGCGATGCACAAACCATCGCCAGTGTTGATCAGCGCGACCACCGTGATCTCACCGTGGTGTTCGGCAAGTCGCGCATCGCGGGCTGAATGGCACCCGTCACCGTCCGGCGGCGCTGATCACCACGGCCCATCCGGCACTCTCCAACGAATCGTGGATGTCGAGGGTAGAGGTCGGGGCGCATGCTCGTAGGGGTCGGGTCACCGAGATGCCGCCGACGACGGCTACCGGCAAGCCGAGGCGCGCGGCTTCTTCGCCGAAGCGAACCAGTACGCCGAGACCGGAGGCGCTGAGGAAGGTCACACGCTCGAGGTCGACCACCACACCCTCGGGGCGCTGACCCAGAATTCGATCGAGTGCTGCGACGAAATCCGCCACGGTGTGCAGATCGATCGTGCCGGTGAACTGCTGGACGCAGAACGAGCGTCCGGAGAGCATTGGTGATTCAGGTGAATCCCGGTGTGGTGCCGATGATTTCGACCTGTTGACCGGATGATAGGTGAGGTTGGTGTCGAGCTGTTTCATGTGCAGCCTCCGTCTCGTTCGAGGACACCGGAGTACGACGAGATGGATGATCCAGTCTCTGACGTCCGCAGCTGCTTGACTGAACCGCTGAATTCAACCGTACGGGTATGCGAGACGGTCTTCAAGTGGTGTTTGACATGACGCGTCCGTGGGTACGGTCGAGATGAGGCAATATCGCCCGGCCACTGGTCGATGCGACGCTGTGTGCCAACGGAGGGGTTTGTTTGTCGGAGTCTCGAGGACCGGACGAGCGTCGGCGCGACGACGAGTACTCCGACGTGGCCCCGATGCTCGCTGATCTGGCGGCCGAGACGGACGGGCACCGGCGTGCTGTTCTGCGCGATCGGGTCATCGAGCGGTGTCTACCGTTGGCCGACCACATTGCGCGGCGCTTCGCCGACCGGGGAGAGGCTTTCGACGACCTGGTTCAGGTGGCGCGTATCGGCCTGGTCAACGCCGTGGATCGCTTCGATGCCGATCGAGGAGCGGGTTTTCTCTCGTTCGCGGTACCGACCGTCATGGGAGAGGTCCGCAGGCACTTCCGGGACAGCACGTGGAGCATGCGGGTGCCGCGGCGCACGAAGGAGAACTCGCTGCGCATCGGCCGGGCGAGTGAAGAATTGTTGCAACGGCTCGGACGTTCACCGCGGCCCAGTGAACTCGCCGAGTACCTCGATCTGCCCGTCGAGGATGTCATAGACGGATTGATGGCGCGCTCGGCCTACAACTCGGTGTCCATGGACGCCGAGACCGACGCGCAGCGACGCCCGTTGGGTGAGACCATCGGTGGCGACGACGAGCATCTGGCCCAGGTCGACGACTACGTCACCCTGGCCCCGGCGATGGCCCGGCTGCCCGAGCGTGAGCGAACCATCTTGTCGCTGCGCTTCTTTCACGCAATGAGCCAGAGCGAGATCGCGGCCCGGGTGGGTATCTCGCAGATGCATGTCTCCCGGTTGCTCACGCGGACCCTGCGGTCGTTGCGGGAAGAGCTGGCCGATCCCGACGATCACGACGCCGACACCGCATCGCCCGGAGGCATGCCTCCGGCCTGATCAGAGAGGTAGTGGCACATGCAGATGGACCATTCACGTGCACCGTTGCTGGAGGCATTGGCGGCCTACCGATCCGAGGGCCGCCACGGGTTCATACCGCCCGGGCACAGGCAAGGACGGTTGTGCCCGGGGAGGAACTCGATGAGGCGGTCTTGACCTATCTGCGTACCGGGCTCGCGGCCGGGATGAATCTTCCCGATGCCACGGACTCCGAGCTGAAAAGCATCAAAGTCGTGAGCGCCGGCCAACGGCACACCCGCGTTCGGCACATCGTCACGGCTTGAGAATGATCTTGACCGCGCCGTCCTGCTTGTTCTGGAAGATGTCGTAGGCGTGCGGCGCATCGTCCAGTGGGAGTTCATGGGTGGCAAAGGAATCCACGCCGAGCGGGTCGTCGTCGCCGAGGAGTGGCAGGATGTCGGGAACCCAGCGTTTCACGTTCGCCTGGCCCATCCGGAGCTGGATCTGCTTGTCGAACAACGTGAGCATCGGGATCGGATCGGCGGTTCCGCCGTAGACGCCGCTCAATGAGATGGTGCCGCCGCGGCGTACGGCGTCGATTGCGGTGTAGAAGGCGGCCATCCGGTCCACACCGGCGTGCTGCATGAGTGGCTCGGCCACCGCGTCGGGCAACAACCCCACGAGACGCTGGACCATCTGGTTCACCGGCGAGCCGTGAGCCTCCATACCGACGGCGTCGATCACCGAGTCGCTGCCACGACCGTCGGTGCGTTCGCGCACGGCTTCGGCGACGTCGTCGACGGCATCGAGATCGATGGTGGTGATCCCGCGGGCTTCAGCACGGGCCAGTCGTTCGGGTACCCGGTCGACGGCGATCACCCGCGCACCACGATGTGCCGCGATGCGGGCGGCCATGTCACCGATCGGCCCGAGGCCGAGCACGGTGACGGTGCCGTTGTCGGGGATGCCCGCGTACTCCACGCCCTGCCAGGCGGTCGGCAGCACGTCGGACAGGTAGACGTAGCGGGAGTCCGGCGCGTCATCGGGCACCTTGATGTGGGTGAACTGCGCCTGCGGAACACGAAGGTACTCGGCCTGCCCGCCGGGCACCGACCCGTACAGCTTGGAGTAACCGAACAGTGCCGCGCCCATCCCCTGATCGCGCACTTGCGTTGTCTCGCACTGGGTGTAGAGACGGTCGTCGCACATCCGGCAGGTGCCACAGGAGATCTGGAACGGTATCACCACGCGGTCGCCGACTCGTAGGTCGCCGGTGTCGGCGCCGACTTCCTCCACCACGCCCATCGCCTCGTGCCCGAGGATGTCCCCGGCATTCATGAAGGCGCCGAGTACCTCGTACAGATGCAGATCGGAGCCACAGATGTTGGTGGAGGTGACCTTGACGATCGCGTCGGTCGGTTCCTCGATCTTCGGGTCGGTCACGTCGTCGACCGACACCTTGCGCTTGCCCTGCCATGTCACCGCTCGCATCTGTTCCTCCTCGTTGTCGATGTCTCGTCATCCGGTGGTCTTGTTGTGGTGTGCCCAGCACGGTGGTGGATGAAACCAATCTGCTGGCCGGGAGGCGTTCATCACCGGCGGGGATTCGGGCATAGGGCGGGCTGTCGTCGCCGTCGCCTTCGCCAAGGAGGGGGCCGATGTCGCGATCGCGTACCTGTCCGAGCGTGACAATGCTCGACACACGGTCGAACTGGTAGAGGCCCAGGACCGTGTTGCCCGCGAGTACATCGGCGACCTCGCTGATCCGGAGCAAGTTGCCCGGACCGCCGACGAACTCGGGGGACTCGACACCCTGGTCAACAACGCGGCATTCCAGAGCCCGGTGGAGGACTTCCTGGACCTCACCGCAGCCCAGTGGCGGCCCGTTGATCCCGGCGACCATGCCGGAGCAGAAGGTCGCGCATTTCGGCGAACAGACCCATACGGTCGTGCCGCTCAGCCGGACGAGATCGCGCCGTCCTACGTCTTCTTCGTTGCCGAACAACTGTCGTCGTAATACACCGGCGAGGTCTTGGCGCCGCTCGGAGGCGAGACGTTACCCGGGTGAGGAGCGCGCATGGCCCTCGGCCATCGACGCCAGCCGGCGTAGACATTCGCGTAGTCGCGGAGCCATCACCATGTGCTGGACATCGTCGGGTAACCAGCTCATGGGCGCGGTCTCGGCATGCTCGGCCATGGTCAATCGGGTGCCATCGGGGTCGGGGAGTATCTCCAGCAGGATCCGGGCGCGGCCGAACGGCACGGCGGCCGCCGACAGTTCGAGGGTCGTCTCACCGGCTCCCAGCGAGCGCGTCTCGTCGTTGATCAAGCCCGGCCACACGCCGACCGAATGGTGGATACGACTGCCGATGGCCGGCCAGCTGTCGTCGGCCGCACGAATGCGAGCGGCACCGACCACCCACGACGAGTACAGCCAGCCGTCGGAGAGCACCGCCCAGATGTGCTCCGGAGCAGCGGTAGTGTGCACGGTCACGGGTTTCATGTCTGTGCCTTACCCGTGCGCCGGAGCCGTTAAACGCGCAGGTCGCCGCCGTCGGCGGGTTGGCCACCGGCCGTGGGTTCCTCATGGTCGACCGACTTGTGTGCGGTGAGCAGCAGATGGTCGAAGGATCGCCGCACTGCTTCGGGTACCTCGATCGCCTGGGTGCCGGTGAGGATGCTCCGGCACAGGCTGCTGACCTTCACGTTCGTGGTCTGTGATCGCCATTTGAGGACTTCGAAGGCCTGCTCGGCGCTGACCTGGTAGGCGAACATGATCATGCCCTTGGTTTGTTCGATGACGCCTTGGCTCTCCCGGAAACGACTGATGTGGTGGTCGATCTGATCGTTGGCGACGTTGGTCTCCCAGCCGTCCATGTCGAGATAGAAGCCCTCGGTTCCGATCGGTACACCCGACTCGTCGACCATCGGCTGGCCGATCACCACCACGTGGTGCACCGTGCCGTGGGTGTCGATGATGCGGTGCCGGCTGGAGAACGGACTGTGGTCGGAGAGCATCCGCGCCACGAGCTGGTCGAAGTCGTCACGGTCGTCGGGGTGCTTGTGACGGGCCAGCAATGCGGTCGTGGGCTCCACTTCTCCAGGGGAGTAGCCGTGCAGGGCCGCGACCTCGTCGGACCATTCCCACCGCTGCGTGGCGAAGAAGAAACGGAAACTCCCGACATTGTGAACGCGCGCCGAGGCATCGAACGCTGCGTCACGTCCAGCATCATCGAGCACTGAGAACCTCCACACGCATAGTCCAACGGATGTGCCGGCGGTCTCGGGCAGGATTACTTTACTCAGCGGCGGTGACCGCGTCACCTCCGCGACCATCGCGCATCCGCGGTGTCCAGCCGGTTTGCTCGCTGCGGGGCGCGAATCGGGACCTTGGTCCCGCTGCGGCCTGCGCCGGGCCACGAAAGCGAGTAGTGAAGAAGGGGTGAAGCACACCACCAACCCACACACCGCGGTCCCGATGAGCGTCCGATGACCGGTCCGGGTGAGGGAGTCTACTCGAAGATCGCCGCCCTTGCCCGCGAGATCCACGGGGTGTCCGAAGCCGAGTTCGATCCGGACCGCGTCATCCGCCACGTCACCGAGTCGGCGGTACAGATCCTGCCCGACGTCCATCACGCCGGGTTCACGATGGTCGTACGTGATCCGGCGGGAAAACTGACGCTCGAGTCCACCGCCGAGACCGATCTGGTCGCCCGGCAGTTCGACGTGTTGCAGCACGAGTACGGCGACGGTCCGTGCTTCGAGGCCATCTGGAACGAGCGGATCGTCGGCATCGACGACGTGGAGACCGAGCAACGGTGGCCCGAACTCATGCGGGCGGTGCGCGAACGCACACCGATCCGGTCCAACCTGTCGATCCAGCTGTATGTGTCCGGCCGCGAACTCGGCGCGCTCAACCTGTTCTCCGGCACCCCGCACGCCTTCGACGAGGAGTCCCGCGATCTGGCCGAGACCCTCGCGACGCATGCGGCGATCGCGCTCAACAGCGCGCACCGGGGCGAGCAGTTCCGCAGCGCACTGGCCAGCCGAGACCTCATCGGGCAGGCGAAGGGCATGATCATGGAGCGCTTCCGCGTGGACGCGGTCCGGGCCTTCGAGATCATCCGGCGCCTCTCCCAGGAGTCCAACACCCCGGTCGCGGAGGTGGCGGCACGGATCGTTGCGGCCGAGGAGTTCGACGATCGGGAACGCAGTTCGTGAGAGCCGGGTAGCGTCGGACGCCATGGATGCGCAGCGCGTGGCCGACACGCTGGAGATTCAGCAACTGTTGACCGGGTACGCCAGGGCCGTGGACACCGGCGACTGGCAGCGATACCGCTCGCTGTTCACCGCCGACGCGACGATCGACTACCGCTCATCGCCGTTCGGGACCGTCGGGTCCGTCGACGAGGTCGTCGAGTGGCTTCAGGCGGGACTCTCGGCGCTGCCGATGACCATGCATTACCTGATGAACATCGATGTGATCGTCGACGGCGACACCGCCACGGTCACCGCGCAGTTCTACAACCCGATGCAGATACCCGGCTTCGACGAGTTGAGTACCTGCGGCGGCTATTACCACCACACAATGGTCCGCACCGCCGACGGCTGGCGCAGCAGCGGCATGCGTGAGGAGATCCTCTGGTTCGTCAATTCGCCTGTGCCGCAGCAATGATCATGGTCGGCCGCCACTCTCGCGGGCACGTTCAGTCGACCGCACCCGCCAAGGCATCAGCGGCGCGCACAAAGGCCAAGTGCGACAAGGCCTGAGGGACGTTGCCCACCTGTCGCCGGTCGCCCGGGTCGTATTCCTCGGAGAACAACCCGAGGTCACTGGCGGTGTCGCAGGCCCGGGTCATCAATGTCTCGGCGTCCTCGACCCGCCCACTGCGGGCGTACTGTTCGACGAGCCAGAACGTGCACGCCAGGAATGGATGTTCGGTGCCCGAGACACCGTCGACGCCCGATTCTGAGCGGTAGCGGGCCACGAGTCCGTCGGGCATCAGGTCGCGTTCGATGCGCTCGACGCAGGCCAGCATCCGCGGGTCGTCCGGCGCGCAGAAGCCCACCTGCGGCAGTTGCAGTAACGCCGCATCGACCTCACCGGTTCCTTCGTACTGGACGAAGTACCCGCCGTCGGGATCGACCATCCGTTTGTCGATCTCCGCGCGGAGTTCGTCGCGGTGACGTTTCCACTTCTCGAGTGGGCCGGACAGTCCGAAGTCCTCGATCGCCTTGACCCCGCGGTCGAATGCGGCCCACTCCATGACCCGGGAATGGGTGAAGAACTTCGGCTGCCCACGCATTTCCCAGATGCCCTGGTCGGGCTGGTCGAGGTAGGCCTCGACGCGTTTGAGCAGATGCCGTTGCAGCGGCCAGGAGTAGTCGGTCTCCGGGAGACCCGCGTCGCGCGCGGCATGCAGAGCGCACATCACCTCGCCGAGCGTGTCGGCCTGAAACTGATCGACTGCGGCATTGCCGACCCGGACCGGGGCGGAATCCTCATAGCCGGGCAGCGAGAGCTCACGCTCGGGGAGGTCACGCTCTCCGGCAATGCCGTAGAGGATCTGGACCCGCTTGGGGTCGCCGGCGATCGCGCGCATCAACCAGGTGCGCCAATGGTCGGCGACATGGACGAAGCCGTGGCAGATCAGTACGTCGAGAGTCAGTGCGGCATCCCGCAGCCAGACGTAGCGGTAGTCCCAGTTACGTTCTCCGCCGACCATTTCCGGGAGTGAGGTGGTCGCGGCTGCGACGATGCCCCCGGTATCGAGATTCGACAGGGCGCGCAGGGTGATCAACGATCGGACGACCCGATCATGATGTGGACCTTGGTGCTCGATGTGTCCGGCCCACTGTGTCCACCACTGTCGGGTCTCCGACAGAGCGGCGTCGACGTCGAGGGCGTCGGGCTGGGGTCGGTAGGAGTGGAACCAGGTCAACACGAGGTCGCGGTGATCGCCGGATTCGACGGCGAAGTCGGCGCGGTGAACGTGATCGGTGGCATGCAAGGCGACGCCGCGGATGAGGACGGCGTCGGGGCCGGCGATCGCGAGCAGGCCCGGCTGTTCGCCTTCGCCGACCTGGCGCACCCATGGAACCGACCGCGCGTAGTCGAAGCGCATACGCAGGGAGGTGGTGAACTCCACGGTGCCGGTGATCCCGACCACCCGGCGGACCAGGTCGACGCGGCCGCCGTCGATCGGCATGAACTCGTGCACCTCGGCGACCCCGGATTCGGTTTCCCACCGCGTGACGAGAATCATCGTGTCCCCGTCGTAGTGACGGTCGGCCACGGTCGCCTCACTCGTCGGCTTCAGCGACCAGCTGCCGTGTTCGTGCGAGCCGAGCAGGGCAGCGAAGATCGACGGTGAATCGAAGCGTGGCACACACAGCCAGTCCACGCGTCCGGACCGGGAGATCAGGGCTCCCGTCCGGCAGTCACCGACAAATCCGTAGTCCTCGATGCGGGTGGTCATCAGACGATTCTGCACGGACTCGCGCCGCTCCGGGTGTGAGTAGGCTTCGGACGAGGCCTGTTGTGTCCACCGGTCCGGTGTTCACCGGACATGATCACCAGGAGAAGCCATGACGGACACCACCCTGATCATCTTCGGAGCCACCGGTGATCTGACCAAGCGGCTGCTGCTGCCCGCCCTGGGGCAGCTGCTCGACCGCGAGCCGGATCGCCGGGTACATCTCATCGGGGTCGGCCGATCGGAGCGTGACGCCGACACCTGGCGCGGCGAGGTACGTGAGGCTTTCGGTGACGATGCCGGCGCCACTGCGCGGGCTCTTGCCGAGGAGACCGTGTATCGGCAGGGTGACCTGACCAGCTCCGACGATCTGTCGCGGCTCCTCGGCGAGGCCAGAGGACGTCCCGTGCTGTACTTCGCGGTGCCGCCGGCGGTCACCGAGAAATCGTGTGAAGCGTTGCGGGATGTGGACATTCCGGACGGAACGATCCTCGCTCCGGAGAAGCCGTTCGGCACCGACGAGGCCAGCGCGCACGCGCTGAACCAATTACTCACCCAACTCGTCCCCGAGGAGCAGGTCTTTCGCGTCGACCACTTCCTCGGGCAGTCGGTGCTGCTCGATCTGCTGAGCGTGCGCTTCGCGAACCGGATGTTCGAGCCGGTCTGGTCGGCCGACCACATCGAATCCGTCGTCATCCGCTACGACGAGGATCTCGGGTTGGAGGGGCGCGCCGATTTCTACGAGGGCACCGGCGCATTGCGGGACATGGTGCAGAGCCACCTGTTGCAACTGCTTGCGGTGGTGGCGATGGATTCGCCGGCGACACTCGGTGAACGTGACCTGCGTGATGCGACGGGCGCGGCGCTGCGTGCGGTGCAGATCTGGGACGACGACGCGGTCGCCCATTCCCGTCGGGCGCGCTACACCGCGGGAGAGGTCGACGGCAAGCAGTTGCCGTCCTACGTCGACGAGAAGGGTGTCGACCCCGCGCGGAATACCGAGACGCTGGCCGAGGCGACGTTCGGCGTGCGCACCGCACGCTGGGATGGGGTGCCGTTCACGTTGCGCTCCGGCAAGGCCCTGGCGCCTCCGGTCAAGGAGATCGCGCTGACGTTCCGGCCGGTGCGCCATCTACCCGAGCAGTTCGGCGCCGAGGTGGCACCGAATGTGTTGCGGCTCAAGCTCGGTCCGGATGTGATGAACGTGCAGCTGAACATCCACGACGGTACCAACCCGTTCGCCGTCAAGACCATCGACTTCGACGCCGACCTTGGTCACGGGTCGGTCCGGGCCTACGCCGAGGTGCTCTCGGGCATCCTCGACGGCGACGCCACCCTCGCGGTCCGCGGTGATGCGACCGAACAATGCTGGCGCATCGTGCAACCGGTGATCGACGCGTGGGAGGCGAACAGGGTGCCGCTGGAGGACTACCCGGCGGGCAGTGCGGGCCCGCAGTCCTGGCCCGCACTCTGACGGCGTCGGGATGAAACCGACGTCCCGCCTGCAGATCGCTGATGTGACAGTGCACTTCGATGTCGCCTCGGAGGTTGCATACGACTACCTCAGCGATCCCGGCCGCCGCGCCGAATGGCAGGCCAGCCTGCTCCGGGTGGCCGACGAGGTCGATGTGGGTGAACCGGGTGAGGCCGGCTCGAGTTGGATCGATGTCACCGCGGTCCCCTTCGTCCGGCCGACGATGGAGGTCGTGGAGAGTCGCCGCGCACAGCGCTGGCGCGAGATCGGACGGTGGGGGCCGGTCGATGCGGCGCTGACTCTCGACTTCGAGGCGCAGGGCCAAAATTCGACGCTCGTGCGGGCACGTGCCCATCTGACCGTGCCGTTGGTCGCCGCTCCCGGGTTGCTCGGTGTCCGCGTCCTCGCTCCCGCCGCGCTCGCCGCCGACCTCCGCACTGCGGCAAGGCTTCTCGAAGACAGGCAGATAACCGATCCGCACCAGGAGGCATCATGAGCGACCGACCACGACTCACCCCGGACGCCACCCATCCGATCACCGTCGAACCGACGCCCGGCCGGGTACGGGTGTGGCTGGGCGAGCAACTCATCGCCGACACCACGCATGCGATGACGCTGCGGGAGGCCACTTATCCACCGGTGCAGTACATTCCGCGCGATGACGTCGTCGCTGACGTGCTGACCGCGAGTGCGCACAGCACGTACTGTCCGTACAAGGGTGACGCCGGCTATCACGGTCTGCGCGGAGCCGACCGTACCGAGGCCCCGGACAAGGCATGGTTCTATGCCGAGCCCTATCGGGCGGTGGCCGAGATCGCCGATCATCTGGCCTTCTATCCCGATGCGGTACGCGTCGAGGTCGAGTGAGGGCGGAAATGGTTTTTCGCAACTAGGTTGTGCAACACCTAGTTGCGTGGCACCTAGTCGAGGGTTATCGTCAGACCCATGGCGACTCCTCGTCTCGACGATCAACTGTGCTTCGCGCTGTACGCCGCCTCGCGTGCGGTCATCGCCGCGCAACGGCCTGGGCTGCAAGAACTCGGACTGACCTATCCGCAGTATCTGGTGATGCTGGTGATGTGGGAGGAGCGGTCGGTGCCGGTCGGCCGGCTTTGTGAACGTCTGCACCTCGATTCCGGAACCGTGTCGCCACTGGTCCGCAGGCTCGAGGGGGCCGGTCTCGTCGAACGCAGACGTTCGACGGAGGACGAGCGGTCGATCATCGTCGAGCTGACGCCGGCCGGGTCGGCGTTGGGGGAGCGGTCGGATTGCGTTCTGGCGGCACTGCTGGAGGGTCTGACCGCGGCAGCCGACCAGTCCGTGCAGCCGGAGTTCGTTCCCGACGACGTCGTTCCGCTTCGATCGTTGCTCCACAATCTCATCGGAGAGCTCGACAGGCTCAACAACCTCGACAAGTCCGACAAGACCGATAAGTCCGACAACAAGGGAGTATCAGCATGAACCATCTCTATACCGCCGAGGCGCTCGCCACCGGTGACGGCCGAAACGGGCACGGACGCAGTGCCGATGGCCGTCTCGATCTCGATCTGGCCACGCCGAAGGAACTCGGCGGAAGCGGCGAGGGCACCAATCCCGAGGAACTGTTCGCGGTCGGTTATGCGGCGTGTTTTCACAGTGCACTGCGGATGGTGGCGCGGTCGGAGAAAGCCGACGTCACGGATTCGGCTGTGGGCGCACGGGTATCGCTGGATTCCGACGAGGCCGGGAGGTTCGGTATCTCCGTGGATCTGGAGATCAGCCTGCCCGCGGTGGACGCCGCTGCGGCCCGCGATCTGGTCGAGAAGGCGCATCAGGTGTGCCCGTACTCGAACGCGACCCGCGGCAACGTCGAGGTCACGCTCTCTCTGGCCGACGACTGAGAACGGGCCACCGATGACCTCGACGCGTAGTCTGCCAGCCCCTTCCCCGATGCCCCAAACCCGTGGCCGTGCCGTCGCCCGAATCGCGTTGGGTGCTGTTCTCGCGCTTGCCGGCATCGGACACATGACCTTCCAGCGCAACGAGTTCCAGGCGCAGGTTCCCGACTGGGTGCCCCTCGGCAAGGATGCCACCGTCCTGGCGTCAGGCGTGGTGGAGATCGGTCTGGGTGCGGCGCTCATCGCCCTGCCGAGGTACCGGCGGATCGTTGCCGGCGTCGCGGCGCTGTTCTTCATCGCGGTGTTTCCGGGCAACATCCACCAATATGTTGCGCACATCGACGCTTTCGGACTCGATTCGGATGCCAAGCGATTGGGGCGCCTGTTCGGTCAACCGGTGCTGGTGCTGTGGGCACTGGCTGCCGGCGACTATGGGGCGCGTAAAGGCCGATGAACTCCGACGGCCGCGGTGATCAGTCGGGCACGCTTGCCGCTGCGTCGGCGCGCGGCCGCTGGCTGATCGTCGCGGCCGTACTGGGTTCCGGCGTCGCGTTTCTCGACGGAACCGTGGTCAACGTCGCCTTGCCGGCGATCGCGCGCGACCTCGACACGGATCTGCGCGGGCAGCAATGGGTTCTGGACGGGTACATGCTCACCCTGAGTGCGTTGCTCCTGGTGGGCGGGGTGGCCGGTGATCGATATGGCAGGCGGGCGGTGTTCGTCGGCGGGCTCGTGCTGTTCGCGGTCGCGTCGGTGGGTTGCGCACTCGCTCCGGGTATCGAGTGGCTCGTCGTCGCCCGGCTTGTGCAGGGCGTGGGAGCGGCCGCCGTCGTTCCGGGCAGCCTCGCGTTGATCAACTCGGAAATCGCACCCGACGATCGAGGTGCCGCGGTCGGCCTGTGGGCCGGGATGTCCGGGGCCACCAGTGCGCTGGGGCCGTTCGTCGGCGGGTGGCTCGTCGATTCGGTCTCCTGGCGTGGGGTGTTCTATCTGAGTGTCCCGCTGGCGCTGGGAGCGATATGGATTGCGCTGCGCCATGTTCCGGAGTCGCGTGATCACACCGAGCATGCACGGCTCGACGTGCTCGGTGCCGGCACCATGATTCTGGGGCTGGCAGGAGTCATCTATGCGCTGATCGAGGGACCTGCCCGTGGCTGGTCTGCGCTGTCGGTCGGCGCCGCCGGAGTCGGGCTCGTGGCACTGGTTGTTTTCGTGATCGTCGAGCTGCGGGTGCGTGATCCGTTGTTGCCGCTGAGCCTGTTTCGGTCGCGTCAGTTCACCGGAGCCAATCTCACGACCCTGCTCGTCTACGCCGCGCTCGGTGGAGCGCTGTTCCTGCTCGCCCTGCAATTGCAGCAGAGCATGGGGTATTCGGCGTTGGAAGCGGGTGCCGCGATGTTCCCGAGCACGGTGATCATGCTGTTCGGGTCGCCGCTGGCGGGAAAGCTCGCTCAGCGCACCGGGCCTCGCCTCCCGATGACCGTGGGACCCCTTGTGGCCGCAGTCGGATTGGGACTGATGGCGCGTGCCGTACCCGGAGTCGGATATCTCGGAGGTGTGTTGCCCGCGGTGGTGATGTTCGGTCTCGGTATGACGATCACAGTGGCACCGTTGACCTCTGCCGCACTGGCCGCTGTCGACGACAGCCGTGCGGGCACCGCCTCCGGCGTCAACAATGCAGTCGCCCGCCTCGCCGGTCTCCTCGCAGTCGCTGTCCTACCCGCAGTCGCCGGCCTCGACGCCGGACCCGGCCAGCCGCTCGGAAGCGGATTCCAGGTCGCCATGATCATCGCCGCAGCATTTTGCGCCGCAGGCGGTCTCGTCGCGCTACTGACCATTCGGAAAGGTACCGGCTTCCGCCCGCAAGTCATGCCCGCGGTCAACTCTGCATGCCAGGACGCCACGACCCGAACCCGATAACCACCGTGTGGGCGACAACCCTTCCCTCGATGGTCGACGCGCCCTCCCTCGATGGTCGAGGGCCTTTTTCATGGTGGTCGAGGTGCGACGAGCGCAAGCGAGGAGCCTCGAGACCCGTTGAGCCACAGCTGGTTCCATCCCACAGCGAAACCCCGTAACCGCGGATAGGTGACAATCACCTGCCCCGTCCGTCGGCTCCGCCACTCCACCCGCCGGTCCGTGTACAACGTTGCGTTGGTGATCGGCCCGACATAGCGGGATCAGGTCACCGAGCACTGTCCAGCCTCCGGCCTCGGGGTCGGTGTGGTTGAACGGTCGCCAATGATCGAGGTCGCACAGGTGCGACGGCATCCCACAGTACGGGAACGGCACCACACATCATTGGCCAACACCTCAGCGCGCAAGGCGGCGCTGGGTGCATACGTCAATGCCCCAGGGGGTGGCACGGTGTGACCACCGTGTCCGGTCGGATCCTTTCCGGTGGTCGAGGTGCCGATGAGCGCCAGCGACGAGCCTCGAGACCCCGCTCGCCGATGAGTATCCGCCCCACCTGTCGAACCGAACCAGCACCGGCACAGGCGTTCTCGAGGCTCGCCGCACGCGGCTCGCACCTCGACCATCGGGGGAAGCGGCTATCGACCATCGGGGGAAGCGGCTATCGACCATCGGGGGAAGCGGCTATCGACCATCGGGGGAAGGGGGCTATCGGCTACCGGACGGGAGCGGCTCTCGACTACCGGAAGGGAGCGGCTGTCGACCACCGGGAAAGGAGTTCTTAAACGTCGGGAAGGCGGTGCGATGAGTTTTGTCGGTCCCGGTGGTCAACCTTGTGAGCAACTCACCGACGCAAGGGGGCCATCATGACCAGACGACTGTTGTTTCTGCACGGTGCGGGCGGGTTTGTCGAGGACGCCACGCTCGCCGACGAACTCGGTGCCGCGCTCAACACGGAGGTCCGTTATCCGCGGATGCCCGCGGACGACATGTCCTACGAGAGCTGGGCGAAGTCCGTCCGTATCGCGCTCTCGCGCATGCGCGCCGATGACGTCGTCGTCGGTCATTCCTTCGGAGCGTCGATCCTGCTGCGGGTTCTCGCCGAGACGGTCCGACCGACCCCGGCGTCGGTGATGTTGTTGGCCATGCCCAACTGGGGTCCCGACGGCTGGGATCTCGCCGAATACGCACTCGCGAGTCCACAGCCCTCGATCGCCGCCTCGTTGCATCACTGCCGCGATGACATGGTTGTCGGCGCCGATCATCTCGCCCTGAATGCGTCGCTGCTGCCGTCGGGCCGCGTCCATGAATATCCCTCGGGGGGAAACCAATTCGATGGTCTGGCAGTGCAGATCGTTGCGGCCGGCAGCTGAGCGCGAGGCCACGACGGTCACTGGGTCCTCGGGTGTGGCCGGCCGTCATCGGAGTTCAACGACTGTGCGTAGACCACACCGAGTGTCAACAGGAGCAATCCGACGACGAGGAAGGCGATGACCCGGAACAGCCCGTCGAGGGCGGCGAGGTCGAAGAGGAACAACTTGGCGACCGCGGCGGCGACGATCACCAGGCTCACCGTCACCGTGAGGGTGCGGGACGAGCCGTGGAGTCGACGAGCCCAGATGAGTCCGGCTGCGGCGGTCAGCACCCAGGTGATGGTCGCGACGGTGTGGCCCGCGCGGAATCCGCTGTCAACGCCTCCGCTGATCGCGCCACCGAGGCCGACGCAGATCTCGGTGACCAGTCCCAAGGAGATCAGGCTGCCGATGGTCCCGATGGTGGGCACGTCGCTGCGACGAACGCGGGCCCACGACCAGGTGAGCGTGGCCACCGTGGCAAGCGAGACCGCCGCGACGATCACCAACTGGGCCTGCGTGGTTGGCGGCAACGAGTTCCTGAGCACCATGCGATCGATGGCTCCGAGGGACATCGAGCCGAATAGCGCGAGGCCGGTGAACACGGTGCCGATGATCCGCATCTGCAACGCCAATCGGGTTGTGACACATGCACCAACAGAGACGACGAGGCCGACACCGGCCAGCCCGATGACCAATCCTGGGCCGTCGAGACCGGCCATCAGTGCACCGCAGGTGGCAACGGCGCTCGCCGCCAACCACACCGTCCGTACCGCGGATGTGACACCGCGCAGGTGGCCGGTAGTCAGCGCCAGAGTCGCCAGAACGACGGCTGTCAGCGCCATCATGATCGAGGCGACCACCGGGCCTGCGATCGGAGTTGCCCCGAGCATCGGCACCAGAGTGGCGCTCGCGACCAGCGTCACGATCAGCGGTTGCGTCGAACTGCGGAGCAGGACAAGCGCCGAGCCCGTCGCAAGGAGCGTGTTGACGCCCAGCGCGATGACGACGAACCACTGCACAGCATCCGGGGAGGTGAGCGCACCCTCGACCACCGCGTAACAGAGCGGGAGCGTGGCGACCGCCGTATTGGTTGCGAACATCGCAATCCAGTTACGTCCCAGCTGAATCCACAGGGTGGCGGCGGCGTAACTGAGCAGGAAGCCGACGAGCACGTCGTCGATACCACCGGTGATGAACGGCGCGAACGCCACCAGCGGGATGCCGACCATCAACGCCAGTGCCTGACTGTTCCACCAGTGCGCGATCCCGAGACCACCTGCGGCGATGACAGCCGCCAGGATGAGCGCGGCGTAGTCGGGTACCCAGTGATAGATCGCGGTGATCGCCAGCACGTCGAACAGGGCAGTGGCCACGCCGGTGGCAACGAGAGCCGCAGCACCCGAACGCTTTCCGGAATCTCGGCCGAGAATGGCGCCGACGCCGACGAGTGTGACAGCCAAGAGTGCGCCGCCGGCCACCCGCAGCTCCGGCCGGAGCAGGCCGGCCTGCGCGGCCAGAACCAGCAACAACACCACGCCGATCAGCGTGATCCCGACTCCGGCCGCGGCGAGGAGCTTGCCGACGAGTCCGCGTTCGGCGGCCTGCGAGATCCGTTCGGACAGAGTCTTTCTCGGCGGTATCGATGAACGATGACCGACCGGCGGGTAGGGCGGTCGGGCTGGTATCGGCCCGACCGGCATGGGGCTGAACGGCATCGGCCCGACCGGCACGGGTCCGGCCGGCATCGCGTACGGCGCGGGCCGCACCGGCTGATAGGTGGGGATCGCATAGGGCGCAGGCATGGGCTGATGGTGATGAGGCGGGGACGGGACGGCCTGCGGCGGAACCGGCTGTGGCGGAACCGGCTGTGGCGAGGGCTGCGCCGGGACAGGCGCGGCACCGAGGATGCTCTGCAGCGTCGTCATGTCGTCGGAGATGGAGGTCATGGAGCGGGCGATGTCGGCGAACTGGCCGCTGATCCGATCGAGCACAGTGACTGTCGTGTCACTCTGCGCGGGCGTGGGCTCGCCGGGGGCAGGTGTGTGGTTCATGAGGACAACTGTGCTGGCGCGAAGGCTGCCGATCATGAGTAGATCTACCCGGATGCCGTGAGTGAAGCGCCGTTGACCTGCGGAGAAGCCTGGTCGGCGTCGTTCGGGCGGATGGTGCTCAGTCGTCGTCGAGGCCGTGTTCGATGGCGTACCGTGCCAATTCGACTCGGTTGGCCAACTGCAGTTTCCGCAGGGTCGCGCCGACGTGGTTCTCGACGGTACGCGGGCTGATCGACAGCCTTGTGGCGATCTGCTTGGACGACAGCCCCTTGGCGACCTCACGCAGCACCTGGGTCTCCCGGTCGGTCAGCACGGGGGTGTCGGGGCCCGGGTCGCGCGCGATCCGCCGATACTCGCCGAGCACCAACCCGGCCAGACCGGGCGTGAACACGGCCTGCCCTTCGGCGGTTGCGCGGACCGCCGCCACCAGTTCGTCGCGGTGAGCGCTCTTGACGAGATAGCCGGTGGCACCGGCCTTGACGGCGTCGAGGACGTCGTCGCGTTCGTCGGAAGCCGAGAGCACCAACACCCGGGCGCCCGGGCAGACGGCGAGGAGTTCGGTGGTCGCTTGTGCGCCACTGCCGTCGGGCATCTGCATGTCCATCAGCACCACGTCGGGCTGGACCGCCGCGGCGCGGGCGGTGGCCGCGCGGACGCCGTCGGCGGTGGCGACCACCTCGAACCCTTCGTCGGTCAGGTCGCGGGCGACCCCGTCGCGCCACATCGGGTGATCATCGACCACCATCACACGTACCGTCATCGCCGTCTGCCTTTCTCCACCGGGATCGTCAGTTCCCACTCGGTTCCCGTGCCCGGCGCCGAATGTAGTTGGGCCCTACCGCCGAGGTGCTCGATGCGTCCGACGATCGAACGATCGATCCCCATCCGACCTTCACTTCTCGCTTGGGCGAGCCGGCCCGGTGCGATCCCCACCCCGGTGTCGCGGACGCTGATGATCACCTCGTCGTCGAGGTCCTCGAGAAGTACATAACTGTGCGCCTCGGGTCCGGCGTGCAGTGCGGAATTGGTGAGGATGTTGTCGATGGCCGACATCACCTCGGCGAGAACCGTTGCCGGCAGCGGAACCGGATCGGGCGGTGCGCTGACCGACACCCCGTCGGCGGCCAACGCTTGCAGCGCTGCACCGAGATCGGTCTGCGTGTCGGAGTCGCCGTCGGCCGGCCGCGCTGCGATCAGCCGGCGCAGGCGTTGCTCCTGCTGGGCGGCGAGCGCTGCGAGTTGCGCTGTTTCACCACCGATCTCGGCGCCTCGTCGGGCGACCAGTGCCAGCACCTGCAGCACGCCGTCGTGCACCTCACGGGCAAGGCGTTCGCGTTCGGCGGCCTGCGCGGCCGCTCGGATCGCGATGGTCAGCCGTTCATGGGTGACGCGCGCCCGCGACGCGGCGAGCCCGATCGCCATGCCGGTCATCAACAGCAGCAGCGCGGTGGCGTTGCGGCCGAAGTTGAGGATGATCTCGCCCTTCACATAGAAGTTGGTCAGCCCCACCGCGGCTCCGCCCAGAAGCCCCCACCACGGCCCGCCCAGAAGTGCGCTGGAGAGAACACAATTGGTCATCCAGAGGGTCGTCGGCCAGGTTTGGTTGTCCGCCACCCAGGCCATGTCGGCGACGTAGGAGGTCGACAGCATCATCACCGCCGATACCGCGACTTCGGACGCCACGAACCACCAGCGCCGGCCGAATCCCACGAGATAGCCCGCCGCCCACCAGATGTTGGCGACGGCCAACAAGCCGAACAGCGCCCACGTCAGTCCCGGCCGATCCAGGTCGTGGTTCACGACGATCTGAAAACCCAGCGCGTAGCAGAAGGATGCGAGCCGGAAGATCTGCGCGGCCCGCCACAGCGGGCCGACGGGATCGAGGTCGTCGACGCGCAACCAGGGCGGGAACACACGGTCGAGGCCGGTGGAGACAGGGGTGACCGATTGCGGTGACTTCGGCATCCTCACCCCGCAGGTACTGGTGGTCCCGGCCGTGTGCACACGACCATCGTGGTGCGACCAATCCTAGTCATCGCCGACCGGCGGAACTGACCTCGGTCAGGTCAGCAGGCCACGGGCGTACCAGTCGTCGGCCGAGCGGACGCCGGGCACCACGAAGAAATAGCCGCCCCCGAACGGCTGCACGTAGTCGATGAGGGGCTCGCCGACGAGGCGCAACTGGATCGTCTCGAACTGGCGCACCACGTCTTGCTGATAGGCGAGGAAGACATGGCCCGCTTGTATGTTGCCGTTCGGGTCGACGCCCAGATCGTAGTTGTAGGAGCGGCGGATGAGGCGCTGGTTCTCGGTGGCCGGTGTACGAGGGTTGGCGATGCGAATGTGCGCGTCGAGCGGGATGACGGTGCCCTTCGGGTCGGCCGCGTAGTTCGGGGTGTCGAACTCGGCGTTACCGTCCAGTGGTGCGCCGGTGTCTCGGCGGCGGCCGAACATGTTCTCCTGCTCGTTGATCGACACACGGTCCCAGAATTCGACGAGCATCCGGATCAGTCGCACCACCTGATAACTGCCACCCCGAGCCCACCGCGGTTCGCGCGGATCGTCCACCCACACCAGCGATTGCGCCTCGGACCCGGTCGGATTGGCGGTACCGTCCTTGAATCCCAACAGGTTCCGTGCCGTCCCCGAAGGACGCGGCGGCGAGTTGTATCCCTCGATCTTCCACCGGATCTGCATCGCGCCGCGGGTGTGACGGGTGATGTCGCGGATCGCGTGGTGGATGGTGTCGGGGTGATTGGCGCACAGTTGCAACGAAAGGTCGCCGTGCATCCACGCCGGATCCGGGGAGTCATCGGGAAAGATCCGCATCGGCTTGAGCTGCAACGGTTTCGACGACGACAGTCCGAACCGATCGTCGAACAGACTCGCACCCAGGCCCAGCGTGGGGGTCAGTCCGTCGGCGGGCATCTGCGGGCCCAGCACGTCGGAATCCGAGGGCGGTGCCGACACCCCGGCATCGGTCGGCGCGCCGCCTGCGGTGAGGGTGCGGGCACGGGTGGTCAGCGTCTTCATGAGATCGACGAGGTCGGCGCGCGAGGTGCCCTCGACGACGTCGAAGGCGGCGACGGCCGAGAACGCCTGCTTGTCGGCCGGACCCGGTGTGAGGATTCCCGACTGATGCTCGGAATGAAAAGGATACGAATCACTTTCGGGCGGACCGGAGTCCGCCGAGCGAGCATCGGCGGCGACGCCACCGGTGATCAGGCCTGCGGTCAACGCGGTACCTGCGGTTCCGGCGGCCGCGCCACGCAGGAAATTCCGTCGGTTCACCGCGGAGGGGCTGGGGTCGAAATGCTTGCGCATGTGGGGTTCTCGGCTCTCGCTACAGGGAAGTCGGAATCAGGTCGGTGGTGGTCATGAGCTGGGCGGGACCTCGAGCAGCCCGGGCTCGTCGGACAACGACTGCAGTACGGCGCCCAGCGCGGCGTTGACCTGCTGGCGTTGGGCCAGGGTCACCGTGTCGCTGGGCTGCCAGCCGTCGGGGGTGCGGGTGGTGTTCAGCGCGGCGTCGAGGGTGTCGAGACCTCGGGTGATGGTGGCGACCAAACCGGGGTCGCGGGCCTGCACCAGCGGCGCGACCTCGGCGAGCACCACGCGCGTGACCTGGGTGTCGGCGGAGGTGGCCGCATAGGCGGTGTGCGAGCCCAGATCGTCGATCCCGGAGAGGTGGTCGCGTTGGGCGTCCTCGAGGATCTCGTGGACCCGGATGGGCAGGTTGGTCGGATCACCGGCCTCGTCGTCGGTGGTCAGATTCTGCTGGACGACGCCGATGTCGGTGGTCAATTGGTCGATCACCGGCAGCAGCTGGGACGGCCCCTGGCCGTGGTAGAGGCCGTACTCGACGCGGTGCAGTCCGGTGAAACCGGGATCGTTCACCCCGTCGGGAAGACCATCGGGCAATCCGTCGACGGTCTGGCCCTTGTCGCCGAAGCTGTCGTAGGAGGCACCAACCCTTTCCCAGTCGAGTTGCGCTGTCAGCCAATCTCTTTGGGCCCCCGCGAGATCTCCGGATGCCACCGCCGAACGCAGGGTGGCGACGTCGCCTGCCAGGGTCGTCAGCGTCTGCGAGGCATATGCCTGATAGGCATTGTTGGGGCCGGTGAGGTCGGCGGTGGTGACCGGTTTGACGGCAAGGACATTCGCGACGTCGTGCCCGGTCACCGTCACCGCTGCGCTGCGGGTGGTGCCCCCCGGCATCAGACACACGAACGAGTACGTCCCCGACCCGAGCGTGGCGGTGAGAGTGGCGGTGGTCCCCGGGCCGAGAGTCTCGATCTCACCGACGACACCACCGGATGCGTCGTCGAGGTTGATCTCCCCGGCGTGCGAGGACTTGTTCGCCACGTCGATGCTCTGGGTACCCGAATGCGCCGAATTCCATTCGTGCGCACAACTGTCGGCGGTGATCGTGACGGTGGTGTCGGTCGACGTGGGAGTGGGCAGGGCGAGGATGACCACGACGGCGACGAGCACCGGAACCGCGATCAGTGTCAGGGCGACCGGGAGGGTGCGTTGCTGGGCCCACCGTTCCCACCGTGGCGGTGCCGGCTCGGTGGTGTCGCGCGCGGCGGGATTCTCCTCGGAGGTGCTCGCGGCGGCCGGGACAACGGCGCCGGCGCGCACGAACATCGTCAGCACCACCACGAGGTAGACGGCCCACGCCACGATCTGCAGCACCGTCATCTTGGGGGTGAGCTCGGTGGTTCCGCTGATCAGCGTCACCCACCAGGAGGTGGGATCGATGTGGGCCGTCAGATCGAAGGCGACCCACGAGCTTCCGGGTAGGAGTCCGGCATCTTGCAGGTCGCCGAGACCGTAGGCGAGGACGCCCGCCGCGATGACGATCAGCGCCAGTGCCGTCCAGTTGAAGAACTTGCCGAGGTCGAGGTGAATCGCTCGCCGATAGAGCAACCAGCACAACGTGATTGCGATGGCGATTCCGATGGCGGCGCCGATCAACGGTGCGACCGTCGATCCCGACGCCTTGACCGCGGTCCACAGGAACAGCGTCGTCTCGAGACCCTCGCGGCCGACGGCGAAGAACGCGGTCAGCGTGAGCGCGCCCGCGCCGATGGCCAGGGCGCGGTCGACGTCGCCGCGCAGTTGCCCCGACAGCGAGCGAGCGGTCTTGCGCATCCAGAAGATCATCCCGGTCACCAGAACGACCGCGACCACACTGAGCGCGCCGCCGATCGCCTCCTGCGCCGAACTCGACAGGATGGTGGTCGAGTAGCTGAGTACCGCCGCGAAGCTGCCCGCCAGTGAAACCGCACCGAGAACGCCGAGCCAGATTGCGGCGGTCGAGACCTGCCGTGCGGCGGGGAGGGTGGCATTGGCCTTGTGCAGGGCGGCGAGCAGGATGCTGACGACCAGTCCGGCCTCGAGTCCTTCCCGGAGTCCGATCAGCAGATTCGGCACCGCGTCAGCCCAGTTCATGAGAAAGAAAGGTATGCCTTGGCTGCCCTTCGTGGGGTAAGGATTGCCTGAGATTATTCTCACCAATTGCATTGCAGCGTAGAGTGATTGGGAGAACTGCGACAATTCGACCCAACTCTTTGGGGTCACTTTTCCGGCGGTTTACCGACCCTTGGATATTGGGAGATCGGAGTCGAGATGAACAGGGTGATCGTCCGGTGTGATCGAGGTGCCTACTATTCGACGATCTGGTGGCCGTTGGGCTCGTTCAAGGCCGCGCGGTTCGGGCCGATGCGCGTGCAGCGTTGCCCCGTGCATCATGCGTGGGAGAAGACGCGGCGGATCGATCCGTCGCAATTGTCCGACGACGTGGTGGCGTCTGCGCGAGCCACGACCGACTGGCCGATCCCGTAGGCGTGTTCGTCCTCGGGTCGCGTCTCGGGGACGACGGGATCACGATTCGACTAGTCGAGTTAACGATCGTGAAGCCACAGCCGATACTCGGCGCGTGAACAGCACACGGAGGAACCGGCTGGTAGCCGGAGCGCTCACGGTCGCGTCTGCGGCGGGAATGCTGATCGGCGCGGGTACCGCGTCGGCTGACGACACCCTCGGTCGGCTCGATGACCGCACTTGTCAGGTGTCAGTCCCAACATCGTCGATCTGCCCTACACAGTGGGAATCCACGCTCAGCAGACCCAGAAACCGATCGTCCACAACAGTGTGACGCTGTACTTGACCAAGCCGGTGACGTTCATCGCCCCCTACTCGGCCGGCGGTACCCTCACCTGGCGCAATCCGGTGACAGGACAGCACGGAACGCAACGATTCTCCGACTCGATCCGGCGGTACCAGCTACTGATGCCGTTCGCCGACATGTCGAGCATGCCGACGCTCCACCTCCACCCCGGGGTGGGCTCGCTCGACGTGTCGATCACAGCCCAACCCAAGGGGTTGGTGCCGGTTGCGCCGGTGACGTGCACCGTGCGGTTCACGGTGATCTGACGGCGGCTCAGGCCGACTGTGCAGCCAGAGCCTTCTTGCGGCGCGAGAGGACGCCGAAGGCGCCGCCGACCGATGCCAGCAGCGCGGCGATGCCGACCTTCTCGTGTGCGAGCGGGTGCTTGACGACGGCGTCCAGCGAGTAGCGCCCCGGTCCGGTCAGAACGATTGCAGCAGAGGATAATCCGAGAACTGCGGGATACTCGAAACCGCCGTTCTGCGAGAAGAACCCGCTCGGGCGGTGGACGTCGGCGGCGGCGATCATCGCCGCGGTCCCGACGGCCGCCGCGACCCGGGTGCCCGCACCGAGCACGACGAGTCCGCCCGCGGCCTCACTGATGCCCGCCGCGATCGCCGACGGCTTGGCAGGCTCGAAGCCCATCTTCTCCATTCCGGCAGCGGTGCCGTCGATACCGGGGCCGCCGAACCATCCGGCGAGCTTCTGGGTGCCGTGGGCGAACAACGTGGCCCCCACTGCGACGCGCAGGGTCAGCAGGCCGGCGTCGAGTGCCCGGGAATTCTTCGAGGTACGAGGCATGGGTGTTTCACCTTCCTAACGATGGTCTAACAGGACTCTAGTCCGTTTACTTGGAGGCGTCGTCCCCGGGGTGGGGAGGGTCTCAGGCGGACGCGGGCACAATCGGCACCATGAGCAACATCGCGCCGATCCAGGACCTGTCCGGACTCGTCGGGCATCGCTTCATCTACACCTACGCCAATGGGTGGCAGTACGAGATGTACGTGAAGAACGCGTCGACGATCGACTACCGCATTCATTCGGGGATGGTGGGTGGCCGGTGGGTGAAGGATCAACGCGTGGACCTCGTGCAGCTCGACGACGACGTGTACAAGGTGTCCTGGAACGAGCCAACCGGAACGAGCGTCGTCGTCAACGTCCTGCCGGGAAAGCGCAGACTCCACGGAACGATTTTCTTCCCACGATGGGTCGAGGAGAACGGCTCCGCCACCGTCGTGTTCCAGAACGACCACCTCGACGAGATGCGCGCCCTGCGCGACGCCGGGCCCACCTATCCGATATTCGTCGTGCCCGAGTTCGCCCGGATCACCCTGTTCGAATTCGTCGGCGCCGACGACGAGTCGGTGATCTCGGTGGCACCGGGAGAGTTGCCCGAAAGTTTTGCCGATCGGACGAATTGACGCCAATCGGAGATTGTGACGGCAATATCGCGTCGGTTCTGAGCCGGATCAACCATCGAGCCGAAGCCATTGACGTCACGCGCCTCTAACCTGGTCCCATGCATGAGCAGCCGACCGAGGAAATCCGCGCCGTCGTGCAGCGGATCACCGGCTATCGGTTCCGCTCCCGCTTTCATCTGCGGCGCCACGAGCAGGCCATCGTCGCCCGAGACGGCATGAAACTCATCCGGATTCACGCGGCCGATCTGCTGGATGCCCGACTTGCGCCGGCGCATCCCCGTAACGACGGAAAACAGACGCCGTGGGGTGGTCACCCGGTGTTTCGCGCGCAGCACGCCACCGGAACCTGTTGTCGGGGTTGCCTTTACCGACTGTACGGGATCGCGGCGGGGCGCGCGCTGACGGCCGCGGAACTCGAGTACGTCTGTGACGTGGTGTGCTGCTGGATCGGTATGGAGATGGCGGATGGGCCTGCTGTGTCACCTCCGTCGGTCGCGCGTCGGCGCTCGGCGCGGAGTTCGGGACAGGGGACGTTGTTTTGAAATGGCGCGTTAATCCCCTGGATGTGTGTCGACTTCGGCGATGTGTGTCCTGCAGGACACACGAACGCCAGGTCGGCACACGTTTGCCTCCGGCGAGGGGTGACGATGGACGATGAGACGACCGGCGCTGCAATGGCCGGCGAATTTTATACCGAGACACTCGATTACGATGGTGGCCGGTCCGTCACGGTGTATATCCCGCCGACGAGGCCGGAGGCCATCGTTTTCACCGGCGACGGCCAGTCGACCCGGCGTCGGGTGCAAGCGCTCGACGCGAGCGCCGCCGAATCCACCATGGTGGTCGGAACGCACCGATCGGCGGATGAAACGGTGCGTCTGCAGGAATATTCGCCGCCGATCGCGCCGGAACGGTTCGCTGCACATGAGAGATTCTTCGTCGGCGACGTACGACGATGGGTGGCGTCGCGGTTCGGTGTGGACCTGCCGCCGGAGCGGACTGCCGTGTTCGGGGTCTCCGCCGGGGCGGAACTGGCTCTGGCTCTGGGGCTTCGGCACCCATCGACCTACGGCATAGTGCTCGGCGCGTCGCCCGGTGCCGGTTACCGCCCGCCCGTCACCATGCCGGTGCAACTGCCGCGGGTGTATCTCGTCGCGGGCACCTCGGAACCGTTCTTCCTCGAGAACGCTGCGCGATGGGCGACCGCACTTCACGGAGCCGGAGCGGACGTCGTCATGTATGAGCGGGACGGATCGCACGGTGGGGCGTTCTGGAATACGGAACTCTCGCTGATGGTCCGGTGGGCGTTCGGGCGGTGAGTTCTCCACGCTGTCGGCCTCCCCGGGCTGCCTCGAGCAGGGTCGGAGGGCGGGTCGATCCCTGAATGTGGGTCGACTTCGGGAATGTGTGTCCTGCAGGACACACATCGGCCAGGTCGGCACACAAACGAGCCCGTTCGCCCACGGCGGAAACCATCCCGGGAACAAACTTCCTGCCAGCAGAGTTGAGTCGGTCAGACTGAACTTTGGAGGTTAGATGTCTGAGCAGACATATTCACTGCCGGTCCTGTTCGTTCCCGATCTCGTCGTCCTGCCCGGCATGGTCGTGCCGATCCCACTCGACGACGCAGCCCAGGCGACTGTTGATGCGGCTCGGGCCAGCGAGCCCGGAAAACTGCTGGTCGCGCCGCGTCTGGACGACCGGTACCCGACCCACGGGGTGGTTGCGTCGATCGTGCAGGTCGGGCGCATCCCCGGCGGCGGCCAGGCGGCCGTTGTCAAGGGCGAGAAGCGGGCACACATCGGCACCGGTACCACCGGCCACGGCACAGCGCTGTGGGTCGAGGTGACCGAAATCGACGAGGCCGAGGCCACCGCCGAGACCAAGGCGCTCGGCGCCGAGTACAAGAAACTCGTCCTCGCAATGCTCCAGCGCCGTGAGGCGTGGCAGGTCATCGACGCGGTCAACAAGATGAGCGACCCGTCGGATCTCGCCGACACCTCGGGCTACTCGTCATGGCTGACCGACGTCCAGAAGCGTGAGCTCCTCGAGACCGACGACGTCGTCGCGCGGTTGCAACTGCTGATCGACTGGACCAGCGAGCACATCGCCGAGACCGAGGTCTCCGACAAGATCGCCGACGACGTCCGCAACGGAATGGAGAAGCAGCAGAAGGAGTTCCTGCTCCGTCAGCAGCTCAACGCCATTCGCAAGGAACTCGGTGAGGACGAGCCCGACGGCGCCGACGACTATCGCGGTCGCGTCGAGGCCGCCGACCTGCCCGACAAGGTCCGTGAGGCCGCGCTGCGCGAGGTCGGCAAACTCGAGCGCTCGAGCGACCAGTCACCCGAAAGCGGTTGGATCAGAACCTGGTTGGACACGGTGCTCGACCTGCCGTGGAACGTCACGACCACCGACTCCGCCGACATCAAGGGGGCGCGCGAGATCCTCGACGCCGACCACCACGGTCTCGATGACGTCAAGGACCGCATCGTCGAATACCTTGCGGTGCGGGCACGTCGGGCCGAGCGTGGCCTGCAGGTCGTCGGCGGCCGCGGCTCCGGTGCGGTGATGGTCCTGGCCGGCCCGCCCGGTGTGGGCAAGACGTCGCTGGGTGAGTCCGTGGCCCGAGCGCTGGGCCGCAAGTTCGTGCGCGTCGCCCTCGGCGGTGTGCGTGACGAGGCCGAGATCCGCGGTCACCGGCGCACCTACGTCGGTGCGCTGCCCGGTCGGATCGTGCGTGCCATCGGCGAAGCGGGATCGATGAATCCCGTTGTGCTGCTGGACGAGATCGACAAGGTCGGCTCCGATTTCCGTGGTGACCCCGCGGCGGCGCTGCTCGAGGTCCTCGACCCCGCGCAGAACCACACCTTCCGCGACCACTACCTCGATCTGGATCTCGACCTGTCCGACGTCGTGTTCCTCGCGACCGCCAACGTCATCGAGAACATCCCGTCGGCGCTGCTCGACCGCATGGAACTGGTCACGATCGACGGCTACACCGAGGACGACAAGGTGGCCATCGCCCGCGACTATCTGCTGCCCCGCCAGCGTGAGCGCGCGGCCCTGACCGCAGAGGAGATCACGGTCACCGACGACGCACTGCGCGAGATCGCCGCGAACTACACCCGTGAACCGGGTGTGCGGCAGTTCGAGCGGTTGCTGGCCAAGCTGATGCGCAAGGTGGCGACCAACATCGAAAACGGTAGTGCCGCAGTACCGGTCACCGTCGGCGAGCCAGAGCTCAAAGATCTGCTGGGCCGTCCGCGCTTCACCCCCGAATCGGAGGAGCGTACCGCGGTACCCGGCGTCGCGACCGGGCTCGCGGTCACCGGAATGGGCGGCGACGTGCTGTTCATCGAAGCCAACCGTACCGATGCCGGTGAGGGAAAGGGCGGTCTGCAACTCACGGGCCAGCTCGGCGACGTGATGAAGGAGTCGGCGCAGATCGCGCTGTCCTATGTGCGTGCGCACGCATCCGAACTCGGTGTCGAACCGAAGGCGCTCGACGGGGCCATCCACGTGCACGTGCCCGCGGGTGCGGTGCCCAAGGACGGACCGAGTGCCGGCATCACGATGGTCACCGCGCTGGTATCGATGGCCACCGGACGCAAGGTCCGCGCCGAGGTGGGCATGACCGGTGAGGTCACTCTCAACGGCCGGGTGCTCCCGATCGGCGGACTGAAGCAGAAATTGCTTGCCGCGCAACGCAACGGACTCACCCAGGTGTTCATCTCGCCGCGCAACGAGGCCGATCTGGACGACGTGCCGGCGGAGATCCTCGAGGATGTGACGGTGACGCCGCTCGCCGACGTCGCCGAGATCGTCAAGCAGGCTCTCGAGCCTGCCGCCGACGAGGTGAGTGCCGCGGCCTGATCTGTCGACGGTTCACGACAGGACCGAGCCCGGGGAGGTATACCTCCCCGGGCTCGGTGGTGACGTGGGTATCCCGATGCAGTCAGGGAACGATGGTCGGCGGCGATCCATCCATGAGTCGAAGAATGCTGAAGTGCCGATGATCGAGGGTTGCAATCAACGAAGTCTGATACGCGTCCGCGAGGACGATGTTGGAGGCATCGGTGACGCCGATCGGTATGTCGGAATATCGCTCGACGATGGCTGTCGCCGTGACGATTCGACTCCTCGTCATTGATGCCAGTTCCCATGCGCCGGAAGTCAATTCCGACAGGACCACCTGTTCGGCTCGAGTGCCGTGTCTGGTCAGTAGGAGATAGTCGAGTTCGGCGATGACGAACGGCGAAATGACCAGTGGACCGGAGTGGGATTCGATGATCTCGGCGACGGCACTGTGCTGCGGTTCCGCGGAGTCGAAGTAAGCGAGAAGGGCGCTGGTGTCGAGGATCACTCTCCGAACCCGTCGAGCAGTTCCTCAGCGCGTTCGGCAATCGGCTCGCTGCCTACGAACAGACCGCCCCGCGGCCGGGGCTTCTGCCCGTCGAGCGCAGCACGGAGGGCTTCGCGCACCACCTCTGCCTCCGAAATCGAACGACGGCGGGCTTCGAGCTCAATGGCGCGTTTCAGGTCGTCGGGTAGGTACAGAGTCGTCTTCGCCATGCCACATATGGTACCGCCGGTGGTATGACGTGGCGCGGAATCCGGGCGTGGTTGGTCCGTACTCGAACCACGAGGGCGTTCACTCAGCGGAAGATGTCGTTGACGATGTCGTCGCCGATGCCGAATCCGGCGCCCATGGCGATCGACCGCCCGAAACCGCTGCCGAGGAATCGCTGCAGCATTCCGCCGCCCTGTGGGGCTCCGTAACCCGGCTGCGCATACTGGGCCGGCTGCTGGTACTGGGGTTGCTGACACTGCGGCTGCTGATACTGAGGTTGTGGGGTCGTCGGCGCCACCTGCTGCACGTGTGAATCGATCATCGCGTGCATCGACTGGAGCAGGTTGGTCATCTGCCCCTCCTCGTCGCGGATCGCGAGCGCTACCTCTTTGAGGTCCAGCGCCCACTCACGGGCGTCGGAATTGCCGGATGCGGCTGCCGCCTTGAGCTTTTGGGCCAGCGCCGACAGCGCTGTCGCCGTCTGCTGTCCTTGCTGCTGCAACTGCTGATAGGCCTGATCGACCTGGTTCTCGTCCATGGGCACTCCTCACGACACCGGTGACGCAACAACGCCACAGTACTCATCGGTGTGCAGTTGCGCCCCCATCGGATGAATTTGCCGGAATTCCGAAGTTTGTTCCGCCGCAAGCAAAGTCGCCGGCAGTGAACCCGCCGGCGCGTCCAGGGTCGTCGGTACTCCACAGCGTCGTCGACAGCTCGCGTCGCACCAGTGGGATCACCTCTTCGGCGAATTGGGTGAGCACCTCACGCTGACGCTCGTACGGCAACACCGGATTGATCGAAATCGACTGCAGATCATGATGATACGAACGGTGATAGTCGATGATCTTCTCCGCGACCCGTTGCGACGACCCGACCAGCGCGGGCCCGCGTTCGACGGCGTCGGTGATGGTGGCGAACATGTTGATCTTGCCGATCCGGGTCTCGCCCGCGAACTTCTCGCGATTACGGGCGGCGATGCCCTCGTAGACCGGTCGATACTCGGCGATCGCGTCGTCGGTGGTGGTGGCCAGGAACAGGCCGCCCGAGCCGGACCCCACATATGCCCGGGCCGGATCGTGTCCGTACTCGGCGTACTTCTCCCTATACCGATCGATGAGCACCTGATAGTTCTCGCGCGGTTGCAGGGCGTTGGCGGTGACGATCGGGTCGCCGTATCGGGCGGCGAGGTCGACGGCGACGGTGGAGGTTGCCGACCCGTGCCAGATCCGGAATGGCCCGGAAAACGGCCGCGGCACGGTGCTCACCCCGTCGAGCGGTGCATGATGCTCGCCCCGCCAGGTGACATTCTCCTCGCGCAGGAGCCGCCGGAGCAGTGCGTAGTTCTCGCGGAGGTAGTCGTACTGATGCTCGAGCCGCCGGCCGAACATCGGGAAGTGCTTGTCCTCGTTGCCCTTGCCGATCACGATCTCCAGGCGTCCACCGGAGAGCTGGTCGATGGTGGCGTAGTCCTCGGCGACGCGTACCGGGTCGAGCAGGCTGAGCACGGTCACCCCGGTCGACAGCAGAATCCGGTCGGTGGCCGCGGCGAGCGCACCGAGCAGCACCGTCGGCGACGACGACAAGAACTCCCCGGCATGACGCTCACCGACGGCATACGAGTCGATCCCGAGCTGCTCGGCGAGTACCGCGTTCTCGACGACGCGCGTCAGGCGCGTGTGCGAGGAGAGGAGTTCACCGGTGACCGGATGGGGTGTGTGCGGAACGATGTCGAGAACTTGAAAGCGCACGTCGCCACGCTAACAGCGGGGTACCGGGCCTCCGGAAGCCTTGCGATCACCCTGAATCCAGCGGTCCGCATCTGCGCCGAACGCGAGGACTACGGTGAAAGACGAAGTCTCGTATATGTGTCAGCAAAGGAGCTCTCCATGTCCGACCTGCCCAAGATCACCGACCAAGAGATGCGGACGATCATCCAGTACTCGCAGCCGTATTCGGTGGTGGTGCTGCGCGCGGGGCCCGAGTTCGGCAAGCCCGAGTCGAAGGACTTGATCTGGGAGCACAGTCGACGCAACTTCTCCCTGCGCGCCAAGGGCGACCTCGCCGTCATCCTCGGTGTCACCGAGGACGACTCCGATATCCGCGGCTTCGGGATCTTCGACAAGGACGTCGAGACGACCGCGAAGATCATGAACGACGACCCGGGTGTACAGGCCGGCGTCTTCGAGTTCGACGTCCACCCGGTCCGCGGATTCCCGGGCGACGCGTTGGCGCCCAAGCCGGACTGACGGTGGCATCGAGGGCGCGGCGAACTCGTTGCGCGCCGATATCATCGACCCTGTGACCGCTGACGTCCGTCGACCCACCCGCAGACGCGGGACGTTGTTCACCTATGCGGAGCTCGCGGAATCCCTGGCCGCCGGCGAGGACTGGCATCTGGCGGTCCGACTACTCCGTGAACTGGTTCTCCGGACGCAGCGGTTGACCGACGTCGTCGACATCGATGAGGTCCATCGGCGTCCGCCACCCACCGGCACGCGCGGATGGGACGCCATACTGGGCGGGGTCGCGCATATCACCGGGCGCGATCGTGTCAGCGATCCGGAGATCTTGGCATGGTGCTTTGAACCGGACCGGTTCTGCACGGATGCGATGTTCGACCCGTTTGGCGTGCCGCCCAAGTATTTCTGGACTGACTACCTCCGGACCCCGGTGGAGTTGCAGACGCGCAACGTGGTGTTGCCGGTCGGCAATCTCGAGGGAGTCTGAGCGTGGCGCGAACGTCGGCGGGGCGGCAATGGCCTTGGCGTACAACGCCGATCGGGCGACTGAGGATGTGGACGGAACATTCGAGCCGCGCGACGTCGTGCTTCAAGCGGCCGCATCGGTCGCCGGAGTACGTCCTCGCAATGAAGGCGATGGTGACGCGCAAGTCGCAGGGGGACATCGATGACGCAGTGGCGCTGTGCCATCTCCTGTCGATCAGCACACAAGAGGCGCTGGAAGCGGTCGTGTCCCGGTATTTTCCCGGTCGGCGGTTCGGCGCCCAGGAACTCATCTTCGAGCGGATCATCGAGTCCCTCTGAGCAGTGGCGGTGAGGCGTCGCGCAGCACACTCACGTCCGGGCGCGGGCCGCCAACCAGGCAGCCGTACGTCGCGCGGCGTGTTCGAGCGCCGGGGAGGGCCGATCCGAGATCCTCGGCGCGGCGACGACCACCACGGCCAGTAGTCGCCTGCCGTCGAATACCGGTACCCCGGCCACCCGCAGCGCCGACTGCACCGAACCATCGCTGAGGGCATACCCGCAAGCGCGAATCTCATCGATCTCGCGGCCGAAGGCGACGGCATCCCCGGGTGAGGCGTGCTCGGCGAGCAGCGCTGCGCGCTCGTCCGCCGGTAGGAACGCCAGCATGGCCCGACCACTGGCCGTGGCGAGCAACGGTCGAGGCACGTGATCGCGCACCACGGCGCCGATCTCCGCGGGAACCTCGCCCACCCCATGCAGGTACACCAGGTCGGATCCCACCAACACCGCCAGCGCCACCGGGGCCTCGATGACGGCGTTCAACTCGGTGAGTTCGTCCGGCGTCAGAGGTGGCTGATCGGCGTGGCCGGCAATGAGCCGCAGCATGCGCAGGCGTTGGCCGAGTCGATAGCCCGCGCCGACGCGGGTCAGATAACCGCATGCCCGAAGGTCGTCGACGAGGTCGTGGGTCGAGGAAACCGGCGCTTCGATGTCGCGCGCGATATCGCTCAGCGACAAGGGTTTTCCGGCGCGGGCGACACACTCGAGGATGTGGTCCGCGCGCGGAATGGCGCGATGTCGGCGCATGTCCACCACCTTACGGAAATACGAAAGCCTGGTCGGTGCGCTGTCGGCGATGGCCACAGTAGGGACATGGCCCCGACACCTTCGTCCCCTGACTCGTCCACCCCGGACTCGTTCACCTCGGTACCCGCGACGGTCTTCGACCTCACCGCCCTGCTCGGTACCGACACCGGGGAATGCGTGATCAGCGGAAAAGCGCCGACGACTTCGTCGCCACATCGGATCGCGGAGGCGTCTGCCGCAGGGATCGGAGCCCTCGGGGTCCAACTCGCCGCACTCGCCGGCGGTCCGCGCGTGACCGTCGACCTCGCCACGGCGCTCGATCAACTCCGGGCGGCGTTTCTCACCACCCTCAACGGCCGGCATGTCCACACCGTCGTCGAGGACCCCTCGGCTTTGGGTAACAACGACTTCTACCGTACGAGTGACGGCCGGGGGATCTTTCTGATCACCACCTATCCTCATCAACGCGACGCGGTGTGTGTGGTCCTGAACTGTCCGCCGGTCAAGGCGAAGATCGCGGCCGCGGCCGCCGAATGGGGCGCGGTCGATCTCGAGGACGCCGTGTACGCCGCGGGGGGCGTGGCGGCCGCGGTGCGCACGGCCGACGAATGGGCCGAGCACCCCGTGGGCCGGGAGAGCGCCACGCATCCGGTGATCCGACTCGAGCGCATCGGTGACGCCCCGCCCCGGCCCCTTCCCCACACGTCGATGTGGCCGCCGCTTCACGGGATACGGGTGGTCGACATGACCCACGTGATCGCCGGGCCGGTGTCGACCAAGCTGCTCGCGACATTCGGTGCCGATGTGTGTCACGTCAGCCGCCCGGACCTTCCTGATCCCCTGGCGATGGTCGCCCTCACCGGCGGTGGTAAGCGCAACGCGTACTGCGATGTGCGACAGCCGGATCAGGCTGCGGCGTTGCACACGCTGATCGACGCCGGCGACGTCTTCGTCAACTCCTATCTGGGACTGGGCAAGCGGGGCCTCGCGGCCGACGATCTCTCGCTCGAGCATCCGGGCACGGTCGTCGTCGACTACCACTGCTGGGGATCTGGGTCGGCCTGGCGCGACCGCGGCGGCTTCGATCAGCTCGCCTGCGCGGCAACGGGTTTTGCTCTCGAGGAGGGTGGAGGGGTGCCTGCCCTGCCGCCGACACAACTGCTCAACGACTATCTCGCCGCCTATTTGGGGGCCGCCGGGGCCGTGGCGGCATTGCGCCGACGGGCCACCGAGGGCGGGACATGGCGCGTGCGAGTCGAATTGGCGCGGGTGTGCACCTGGGTTCGCTCATTGGGAATCGTCGACGCCCTCCCGGGGCAACCGATCGGGCCGCCGGTCGCGTCCGCCGACGGCTGTGACGGTCCGCTCGGGCGCCTCGTCGAACCTTCGGTGCCGATGGTGTTCGAGGGTCTGTCGACCCCGACACACCGCGCGCCGACACTCCTGGGGACTGCGCCCTTGCGGTGGTGACCGGCGTGAGGGGCCGGCCCGGCTCACTCGGCGTCGTCCTCCTCACGCCCGAGCATCCCGACCGCGACCCAACTCAGCGCCACCACCACGCCACCGACGACGGCATATGGCGTGTTCGTGTCGATGACCGCGAAGCCGACGCCGTAGAGCATCGTGATGGCCAGGGCCACGAAGGACAGGACACGACGATTCATGATCTCGACTCCTCGAACTCGGCGGCCACCTCTTTGGTGGACCCACGCAGCGCGACCCCCGAGGGGATTATCGGCCCAATCGCGCCTGGTCGTGAGCGGATCTCACGACCGAAACGTGTGACCTGCGGTCACGTGCGCCAAACCTGAGCGAACTCCGCTCAACTTTTTTCGTCGAATCGGGAACATCTGTGGCACCCCACCCGTTGGACCGATCGAGAAACCTGAGCGATGCTGGCTCAACTTGAGTTGACCTCGACCGGCTCAACCCGGTAGGACATGAGTCGGAGGCACTGAAGTCTGCCCCCGGAGCGCAGGTTTGCCACAAACCACACTCTCGTGGTGGGCGTCAAGCCTGCCGCGGGGGAGCAGGACTTGGGTGCACACCCAGAAACCAGGAGGAATAGCAAAGATGTCTCGTGCTGTCGGAATCGACCTCGGCACCACCAACTCCGTGGTGTCGGTACTCGAAGGCGGCGAACCGACCGTCATCGCCAACTCCGAAGGCTCCCGCACCACTCCGTCCGTTGTCGCGTTCGCGCGCAACGGCGAGGTGCTCGTCGGGCAGCCCGCCAAGAACCAGGCGGTCACCAACGTCGACCGCACCATCCGCTCGGTCAAGCGCCACATGGGCGAGACCGACTGGAACGTCGCGATCGACGACAAGAAGTACACCCCGCAGGAGATCAGCGCCCGCACGCTGATGAAGCTCAAGCGCGATGCGGAGGCCTACCTCGGTGAGGACGTCTCCGACGCGGTCATCACCGTGCCCGCCTACTTCAACGACTCCCAGCGGCAGGCCACCAAGGAAGCCGGCCAGATCGCCGGCCTCAACGTGCTGCGCATCGTCAACGAGCCGACCGCCGCGGCCCTGGCCTACGGCCTGGACAAGGGCGAGAAGGAACAAACCATCCTGGTCTTCGACCTCGGTGGCGGCACCTTCGACGTCTCGCTGCTCGAGATCGGCGACGGAGTGGTCGAGGTCCGCGCGACCTCCGGCGACAACAACCTCGGTGGTGACGACTGGGATCAGCGCATCGTCGACTGGCTCGTGGAGAAGTTCAAGAACTCCTCGGGTATCGACCTGACCAAGGACAAGATGGCCATGCAGCGTCTGCGTGAGGCTGCTGAGAAGGCCAAGATCGAACTGTCGGCGTCGCAGTCGACCTCGATCAACCTGCCCTACATCACCGTCGACGCCGACAAGAACCCGTTGTTCCTCGACGAGCAGCTCTCGCGCAGCGAATTCCAGAAGATCACCTCGGACCTGCTCGAGCGCACCCGCGCTCCGTTCCAGGCGGTCATCAAGGACGCCGGCATCTCCGTCGGTGACATCGATCACGTTGTGCTCGTTGGTGGTTCGACCCGTATGCCCGCCGTCACCGATCTGGTGAAGGAACTGACCGGCGGCCGTGAGCCCAACAAGGGCGTGAACCCCGACGAGGTCGTCGCGGTCGGTGCTGCCCTGCAGGCCGGTGTGCTGCGCGGCGAGGTCAAGGACGTGCTGCTGCTCGACGTGACCCCGCTGAGCCTGGGCATCGAGACCAAGGGTGGCGTGATGCACAAGCTGATCGAGCGCAACACCACCATCCCGACCAAGCGGTCGGAGACCTACACCACCGCCGAGGACAACCAGCCGTCGGTGCAGATCCAGGTGTATCAGGGTGAGCGTGAGATCGCCTCGCACAACAAGCTGCTCGGCTCCTTCGAGCTCGGTGGCATCGCTCCTGCGCCGCAAGGTGTTCCGCAGATCGAGGTGACCTTCGACATCGACGCCAACGGCATCGTGCACGTCACCGCGAAGGACAAGGGCACCGGCAAGGAGAACTCCATCCGCATCCAGGAGGGCTCGGGCCTGAGCAAGGACGAGATCGACCGGATGATCAAGGACGCCGAGGCCCACGCCGACGAGGATCGCAAGCGTCGTGAAGAGGCCGAGACCCGCAACCAGGCCGAGTCGTTGGTGAACCACACCGAGAAGTTCCTCAAGGACAACGAGGACAAGGTGCCCACCGACGTCAAGGACAAGGTCAACGCGTCGATCGCCGAGGCCAACGAGGCACTCAAGGGCAACGACATCGCCTCCATCAAGAGTGCGATCGAGAAGCTCTCGACCGAGTCGCAGGAGATGGGTCAGGCCATCTACGCGGCATCGGCCGCCGAGGGCCAGGCCGCTGACGCCGCCGACGGTGGCAGCGCGACCGCAGGCGACAACGACGTCGTCGACGCCGAGGTCGTGGACGAGCCCGAGGAGAAGAAGTGACCGCTCCGGGCGCCGGGAGCGGAGCGAGCGGGACCAATGCCGCGGGCGGCGGAGCTGGTTTCGAGGAGCCGGTGACGGTGACCGATCGTCGTCGCATCGACCCGGAAACGGGTGAGGTGCGCGAGGATTCGGCCGCCCGGCCGGGTCCGGCAGAGGCCGAGCCCGCCGTGGCGATCCCCGATCCCGAGCCGAGCACGCCGCACTCCGACGAGGTCGCCGACCTCACGGCGGCACTGCAGCGCGAACGCGCACAGTTCGCCAACTACAAGCGGCGTACCGAGGAGGAGAAGCAGGGCCGGGTTGCCTACGGCAAGCAGGTTCTCATCGAGAAGCTGCTGCCGGTCCTCGACGACCTCGACCGTGCCCGCGAGCACGGCGACCTCGAGTCCGGTCCGCTGCGCGCTGTCGCCGACAAGCTGGCCGCCACGCTGACCGGCGAGGGTGTCGTCAAGTTCGGTGAACCCGGCGACGTGTTCGACCCGGAACTGCACGAGGCCGTCCAAAACGACGGCAGTGGTGCCGAGCCGGTCCTCGGCGCGGTCTATCGCAGCGGTTACCGCCTGGGCGAGAAGGTGATCCGCACCGCGATGGTCACCGTCACCGACCCGGCGCCGGCAGCGCAGGAGAGCGGCCCGCAGGACGCTCCGACCGGTGCACAATAATCACCTGCACAACCATCCGGCGATGCGCGGACGCCCACGCGGCGTCGCGCATCGCCGGATATCGGAACATACTTCATCCAGACATGTTCATTGAGAAGGAGGTGACGTCTGGTGGCTCCGCAACGAGAATGGCTCGAGCGTGACTTCTACAAGGACCTGGGCGTTGCTTCTGATGCTTCGTCTGAAGAGATCAAGAAGGCTTACCGCAAGCTCGCCCGTGAGCTGCATCCGGACGCCAATCCGGGTGACACGCAAGCCGAAGAACGCTTCAAGCGGGTGTCCGAAGCCCACAGCGTGCTCGCCGACCCGGACAAGCGCAAAGAATACGACGAGACTCGAGCGATGTTCGCCGGCGGACGATTCCGCGGCGGCGGCAACGGTTTTCCCGGTGGCTTCCCCGGCGCCGGCGGCGGCACCCGCTACTCGACCGAGACCGGTGCCGATTTCAACATCGGCGACCTGTTCGGTGGTGGCGGTGCCGGCGAGGGCGCCGGCGGTTTCGGCGACCTCTTCGAGGGCTTGTTCAACCGCGGCGGTTCGGGCGGCACGCGCACCTCGACCGCGACCCGGCCGCGTCGCGGCAACGACCTCGAGACCGAGACCACGTTGTCGTTCAAAGACGCGGCGTTGGGTACGACCGTCCCACTCCGGGTGACCAGCCCGGCGCCGTGCACCACCTGTCACGGCAGTGGCGCCAAGCCCGGCACCAGCCCGCGAGTGTGCCCGAACTGCAACGGATCCGGCTTCGTCAGCCGCAACCAGGGGGCGTTCGGATTCAGTGAGCCGTGCCAGGACTGTCAAGGCACCGGCTCCCGCATCGACGACCCCTGCACCGACTGCGACGGCAGCGGCGTCAAGGTGCGCTCGCGCACCATCAACGTCCGCATCCCCTCCGGCGTCGAGGACGGCCAGCGCATCCGGCTGGCCGGACAAGGCGAAGCCGGACGCCGGGGCGCGCCGTCGGGTGACCTGTACGTCGTGGTCCACGTGACCCCCGACAAGGTATTCACCCGCAGCGGTCACGACCTGCGCGTCCAACTGCCGGTGAGCATCTCCGAACTGGTGCTCGGCTCGACGGTCTCGGTGCCGACCCTCGACGGATCGGTCGGGGTGAAGATCCCGCCGAACACCAGCGACGGCCGCACCCTTCGGGTCCGTGGCCGCGGCGTGCCCAAGCGCGCCGGCGGTGCCGGAGACCTGCTCGTCACCGTCAAGGTCGAGGTGCCCCGCAAACTCGACGACGCCGCGGTGGAGGCCATGCGCGCCTACGCCGAGGCCGAGAAGTCCAGCGGTTTCGATCCTCGGGCGGGTTGGGGGCGATGAACCATGGCAGAACGCAAGAATCGTGGGCGGCCCGGCGCTGAAGGCACCGGGCCGGCCGGCGGTTTCGAGGGATTCGAGGGCGAGATGAGCGCAACCGCCACCTTCATGATCTCGGTGGCCGCCGAGCTCGCCGGAATGCACGCGCAGACCCTGCGCACCTACGACCGGCTCGGGCTGGTGACCCCGCAACGCACCAGCGGCGGTGGGCGCCGTTACTCCTCGCACGACGTCGAGGTGCTGCGCGAGATCCAGCGGCTTTCGCAGGAAGAGGGCGTGAACCTCGCGGGCATCAAACGCATCATCGAGCTCACCAACCAGGTCGACGCGCTCCAACAGCGGGTGCACGAGCTCCAACGCGAGGTCGACGCACACCGCGCCCGCCGCGGCGGCGAATTGGTCCCCGTCCCGCGGACCAATGCGCTCGTCGTCTGGCAGCCCCGGCGCCGACGCACCGAAGAGTGACCCCTGCAGTGTGACCCCCTGCAGTGTGACCATCCGAGTAACGATTCACTGATCTCCGACGACAGCGATCGGTAAGCGGCCTGTGGGCCGCGCACCGATCGCGCGTTAGTCTGTGGCGGCGTGTCATCCGAGGTCGGTGACCTGACAAGGGAGGCGAATGGTGAGCGAGTCACCCGAGATCTCCATCGCCGAACCCGCAGTGCTCGGGGTCTCGGTGGTGGGCGACGAGATCGCGACCGTCGTCCGCGACGCCACCGGTGAGATCGTCGCCAGCAATCACGTCGAGCTCGCCGACGAGTCACCGAATGCGGCGCTCGACGCTCTGCGCGAACTCGCCGACTCCGCTCCCTTCGCGATCGACCACATCGTCCTCACCTGCGCCCGCCCCGACGTACGAGCACACCTCGAGTTCTCGATGAACGCACCCGACGCACCCGAGTGGCCATCGGCGGTGAGCTTCGTCGACCTCCCGCACGCCCTGGCCCAGGTTGCGCACCGCGACGCCACCGGCGATGTCGCCGCGGTCGTCCTCGACCGGTCCGGCGCCCTGGCCTCCGGCGCCTCGATCGCCCTCGTCAACGCCGAGCACTCGTCGGTACACGCCTCCGCCGCCGTCGCCGCGCCCCAGTCGGTGCCGCTGACCGATCCACAAGGCGCCGACGGCCTCGTGGCGCATCTGAACTCTCTGACGCGCGGAGCGGGTGCGACTCGCGTGGTCGCGGCCGGTTCCGGCGCACAACTGCCCGACGCCGTGCGTGCCATCGAGACGGCGACCGGCACACCGGTGACCGTCGCCGCCGCACCCGTGTTCGCGCTGGCCCAGGGCGTCACCGAGGTGATCGCCGCCGACACCCGCGCGATCCCGGTCGCCACGGCCGCCGTCGGACCGGCCGCAGCGGCATCGGTCGGGACAGCCGCCGCGGCACCGAACACGGCGATCGGCGGGGTGGGCCTGCGCTGGTGGATCATCGGCGGCGCCGCCGGGCTCGCCGCGTTGCTGTGTGTGGTCGCGCTCGTGGCGCTGTTCACCGGCAAGGACGACTCGGGCACGCCCGCCGCGGTCACCTCGACCGTCACGGTGCCCGGCCCGACCAGCGAGGTCACCGTCACCCGCACCGGCCAGCCCGACACCCAGACGGTCGTCGACCAGCAGACCGTCACCAGTACCGTCACGCGACCACCGGTCACCAGTACGGCCACTCAAACCGTCACCTCAACGGCGACAGCGACGGCCACGGTCACCGATCAGGAGACCGTCACCTCGGTGGTCACCACTACCGTCACCGCGCCGCAACTGGGCCCCGGCAACCCGGGTGCGGGCGGGTAGCCGCCGCAGCAGCGTCGAGACACGCCCTAGAACATGGGGTCGTGCTGGATGAGGCTGGCCCGCACCCCGGCGATGATCAGCCCGCGCCGGGTGTTCTCCACCATCATCGGTGAGCCGGTGATCAGGGTCTGCCGGTCGTCCCAGGTACCCGAAGCGCCGACGACGTCGACAAGCCGACCAATGCGGTGTTCGATACCGAGCTCGGCGGGCCGGACCGGGTCGTCGAGCCACCACGGATCGGTCCGCTCCTCCGACACCGCGGTGATCGTGAGCCACGGATTGGTCGCCGCGATCTGACGCAACACCGGTAGGTCGTACAGCTCACCGGGATACCGCGCCCCGTAGTAGACCTGCGTGGGCGGAGAGGTCGCCAGCGCCGACATCTCGATGAGCAAGGCGCGTAGTGGCGCGAGACCGGTACCGCCGGCCACCATCAGCACCTCACGGTCGCCGTCGATGTGCAGCGTGCCGTGCGACTGACCGAACGTCCACACGTCGCCGGGCTGGGTCTGACCGACGATCGCCGGACTGACCGTGCCACCGGGTACCGCGCGCACGTGGAACTCCAACTCGCCGTGCGGGTTGGGCGGAATCGCCGGGGAGAGGTTCCGCCACACCTTCGGCCATTGGGGGATCTGGGCCTCGAGGTATTGGCCCGTGTTGAATCGCAATGGCGTGTCGGCGACGAGTCGTACCACCGCCAGACCGCGGCTGATGCGGAACTTCTCCACCACGCGGGCGGTCCAGGTCGCCGGCCCCGACGCGGTCTGCGCCGCTCCGCGCATCACACCGGTGACGAGCATCATCGCCTGCCCGACGGTCCGCTGGGCCTCGTCGTCCCACTGATCGCCGAGCGTGACCGCGAACTCACCCATCAACGCCCGGAAGATCGCCTGATAGTGCTCGGGCTGTACCCCGTACTTGCGATGGTCGCGCCCGAGTTGCGCCAGGAACTCCACGAGTTCGGCCTGTCCGTCGGGGCTCGGGATGACGTCGAGCACGTGGTCGACGACGTGGTAAAACGCCTCGCGCTGCTGCGACATCATCGCGCCGAACAGTTCGCGCAGGTCGGGGTCGATGGCGAACAGGCGCGTGTAGATGTTGCCGGCGAAGCGATCGGGATCGCGGGCGATCAGGTCGCGGAGTTGATGCAGCACATGGCGGGAATGACTCGCCATTGCGCACACCTCCCACCGATCACTGGTCACCGATCACCGGTCAACCGACAACATCTCCATTCTGCCCTGCGTCACCGACAGTTCGGTTCACCCGCAGGCCGTCGCCGTGGCGCAGCCGACCCACCGATGGCGACGACCGGCAATTCTTTTCGTCCGTCGAACGCATGAGATGCGTCAACAAACTATGGCAATCTCGAATGGTGACAATGTTGGCCGGAACGATATCGGGGATCGTCGACGCCCACGTCCAACAATGGAATCCGCGTCGGACACCGTGGTCGCGCAATCCCCTCGCGCGTGGATACCGATTTGTCCCCAAAGTGGGGGACAGGCTTTTTTCGGTCGCCGTTCCCCAAGCCGAGCGCGATTATGTGTTGACACCGCACATCATCGGCCGTCCGTACGAGCCGCGACACTACGGCGCCGACATCGCGCCGGTGGCGCAAGTGGTCGGGGTGGGTATCGAGTCGGTGGTGGTGTCCGAATCGTACTGGCGCCTCGGCGATGTCGAGGAGCCCGACGCGAGCCGGCAGGCCGTCGACGAGATCGACTACTTGCAGGGACTGCCATTCGGGGTCGGCGTGGCCCCGACGCTCGGTGCGGTGATGATGCGTGCCGACCCGCGGGCCGAGGGCTTCGAGGCGCGCCTGGACGCGCAACGCGCGCTCAGCGATCGGGTGCGCGGTATCGAGGTCGCTGCGACGCGCCATCCGGACCCGAAGGTCCGATCGGCCGGGCCGGTCGACGGCGTGCTCGCATCGGCGGAGTTCCTCTCCGGCGTCGAGAAGGTCGCCGCCCGCGGGCTCGCCGTCGAGGTCTTCGTCTACTCCCACCAGCTCTACGACGTGATCACCCTCGCCCGAGAATTCCCGGACACCACCGTCATCGTCGACCATTTAGGTTGTCCGGTAGGCGCTTTCGGCCCCGTCGGGCTGCGCACCGGGACCACCGCGGCGGCCCGCGCCGACATTCTGCGCCTGTGGCGCGAGCGCATGACCTCGATTGCCGCCGAACGCAATGTGGTGGTCAAACTTTCCGGGCTGGCCATGCCGGTTCTCGGCTACGGCCGTGAGCCGTGGGGCAACATCGGTGCCCGCGAGACCCTGACACAGATGGTCGGCCCGCTGGTCCAGCACGTCGTCGGTCACTTCGGTGCGAGCCGGGTCATGTTCGGCTCCAACTTCCCGATCGACAAACCGAATGCATCGATCGACACCGTCATCGCGAGCCTGACCGAGATCCTCGAACCCTGGGGAGACAACGTGCTGGGCAACGTCTTTCGTAACACCGCGCGCCGCGTGTACGGCATCACCGCGCCGGAACGCACGCGCGCGAAGTGAGGTCTGCCGCTCCGGCACCCCTCACCCCGCGCGGCGGTCCGTTAGTCCCGATCCTTCGCCTCGGTCTCGCCAGGGCCTTCGGGCACCGGCGGTTGCGGCAGCACCGGGTACTCGCCGGTGTAGCCCTGGCGTTGCCTTGAGATCTCCAACACCTTGCCGCGGCAGGCGAACCAACCGCCGGTCAGCAATGGGATACCCACGATGATGGCGATGAGATTCCAGTAGTTGTCCCAGCACATCAACACCACGACGGCCGCGAGGAACAGCAGCGTCAGGTAACTGGTGTACGGCGTGCCCGGCAGCCGGAAGGCCGGCCGCGTGAGAATGCCCTTCTGCTCCCATCGATACAGCTGGATCTGGCAGGCGACGATCATGCCCCAGGTCGAGATGATGCCCAGCGCCGAGAGATCCAGGGCGATGTTGAAGGCCTCGGCCGGGACGAACAGGTTGAGTACGACGCCGAGCAGGGTCAGTGCACCGGTCAGCGCGATGCCGCCGAAGGGCACGCCGTTGCGGTTCATCTTGGCCGTGAACGCCGGGCCGCTGCCGTTCATCGCCATCGACCGCAGGGTGCGGCCGGTGGAGTAGAGACCGGCGTTGAGGCTCGACAGCGCCGCGGTGAGGACGACGAGGTTCATGATGCCGCCCGCGGCGGGGACGCCGATCTTGGAGAAGAACGTGACGAACGGACTCTCGCCGGCTTTGTAGGTGGTGTAGGGCAGCAGCAGTGCCAGCACCACCAGCGATCCGACGTAGAACACGGCGATGCGCACGATGACCGAGTTGATGGCGCGCGGCATGACCTTGGCCGGTTCGGCGGTCTCACCGGCGGCGGTACCCACCAATTCGACTGCGGCGTAAGCAAAGATGACGCCGGAGGTGACGATCACCAGTGAGAACATGCCGGTCGGGAACATGCCACCGTTGTCGGAGATCACACTGAATCCGGTGGCGGCGCCTTCGATGTCGAAGCGTCCGCCGAGGAAGATGATGCCGACGACGAGGAAGGTGACCAGTGCGGCGACCTTGATGATCGACGCCCAGAACTCCATCTCGCCGAACAGTTTCACCGAGATGATGTTCATCGCCATCACGATGCACAGGGCGACCAATGCGATCAGCCACTGGGGGATCGCTTCGAACATGCCCCAGTAGTGGACGTAGAGCGCGATCGCGGTGACGTCGACGATGGCGGTGGCCGCCCAGTTGAAGAAGTAGAGCCAACCGGTGACGAAAGCCGTTTTCTCACCGAAGAACTCACGCGCGTAAGAGACGAAAGACCCGGATGACGGGCGATGGAGCACCAGCTCGCCGAGGGCGCGCAGGATGAAGAACACGAACACGCCGCAGACGGCGTAGGTGATGAACAGGCCCGGGCCCGCATCGTGGAGTCGGCTGCCGGCACCCATGAACAGGCCGGTGCCGATCGCGCCGCCGATGGCGATCATCTGGATCTGCCGCGGCTTCAGACTCTTCTGATAGCCCTCGTCCTCATGGGTGAGAGCGGAATTGTCGTACGAGGTCGATGATTCGGCTGTCAATGGTTCCCCTAGGTGTGGGTCGACAGGTGGTGGGTCGACCGCCGTCGTCGGCCGCGAGCGGGTTGCACTGCGGCACATGTGTGATGGACGGAAACCTAAGTTAGGGAGCGGTTGTGACATGAATGGGAGGTCCATGTAAACAGATTCGCGATTCGCCGACCCGAACATCGGACCACTGGGCACGAAAAGAACTGCCCCGAAAGGTATGTGGGCCGAATGTCCGATTTAACATGACGGCCGGGTGTGGTCGGCGTCACTCCGACGAGGGGCGCCGATCAGCCCGGATATCCGCGCACGCGGCGCCGCCGTCGCGGATTGTGTGCCGGTACCGGCACGTCACGCAGGGCGCGGGTGATGATGTCGACGAACTCGGTGCACGTCTGGTAGCGCTCCTCGGGCTTTTTGGCGAGCGCCTTGGCGAACACCGAATTCAGCGCCGACGGAAGCCAATCGCGGCGCCGGGTGAGCTTCGGCGGCTCGTCACGCAGGTGGGCATAGGTGATGGCGAACGGCGTGGACCGTGGGAACGGCGGCAGCCCGGTGAACAACTCCACCAGCGAGCACGCGAACGAATACACGTCTGTGGCGGGAGAGAGTTGTTGTGCCTGAAGCAGTTCGGGGGCGGCGTAGGCGATGGACCCCTGGACCCGTCCGTTGCGGGCCAGGGGTCGGGTGTCGTCGAGGAGTCGCGCGATACCGAAGTCGCTGAGCACGGCATCGGTGTCGTCGGAGGTGGACGTCAGCAGGATGTTCGCGGGTTTGACGTCCCGATGCAGGATCTCGCGGGAGTGTGCGTAGTCCAGGGCGTCACCGATCTGCTCTGCCACGCGTAGTACCGCGGGCACCCGCGGCTGTTGATCCTCACGTGGGATCAGCGACATCGCCGACGGCCCGGCGACGTACTGCATCGCCAGCCAGAGCTGCGTCCGCGGCGGCGACGAATCGACGAGCATCTCACCGCGCGAGACCATGGCCACGATGTGCGGATGGTCGAGGAGCGACGCGATCGCGAACTCTCGCTCGAAGCGTTCTCGCGCCCGGCCGGTGTCGCCGTCATCTGCGTGGAGAACCTTCAGTGCGAGCGACGTCGACTCGCCGGTGCGGTGCACCCGGTAGACGTCGGCGCTGCTGCCGTGACCCACGACGGCGTCGACCACAAAACCCGCGACCGTCTCGCCAACCCCGAACATCTCGCCAGGATATCGGCTTACGCCGAAATCACTTCTTGGGCGTCAGGCGAAAGATCGGGAAGACGCGCCCCTCGGCGGTTTCGGTGTATTTCAGGAATTGCTCCGACGCCGCGACGAAACCCTGCCACGCCTGTTCGCGCTGGGGCGGATCGAGTTCGGTGGCAGTCGCCGGATGCTTTTCGATCCCGGATTTCTCGCCGGCGTATTCGATGGTGATCTCCGGATTCTTGCGCAGATTGCGCACCCACGCCGGATCCTTCGGAGAGCCGGCCGCGCTCCCGACGATGAAGCGACCTCCGGCGCCGTCGGGCAGCGACATCAGCGGCGTCACCCGCTCCGCTCCAGACTTGGCGCCGATGGAGTGGACGAGGACGAGGTGACGGCCGAAGCCCATGGTGGTGACGGTGCCGTCGTTGGCGTGGAACTCGTCGATGATGGTCTTGTTGAAATCGGTCATCACTCCATAGTGCGTGAGGGTGCTGGTGGATTGTGGATGTTGGCCAAACGTTCACCGCCGCGGCGTCGCCGGTGCGGGTCTCAGGAAGGGACACCGGGCACCCGGCGGCCACGCCTACGCTGAACCCATGAGCAGTGTGCCCACGAGTACCGAGACCGCCGGCGTGGATCTCGCCGATCTGCGCGCCGACCTCCCCGACCAGATGGTCGTCACCGACCCCGACATCCTTGCCGGGTATCGGCAGGACAGGGCCTTCGACCCCACGGCCGGTACGCCGCTCGCACTCATCCGCCCGACGACCACCGAACACGCCCAGACGGTGGTCCGCTGGTGCGCCGCTCATCGGGTCCCCATCGTCACCCGAGGTGCGGGCACCAGCCTTTCCGGTGGTTCGACGGCCGTCGACGGCGCGGTGATGCTCTCGACGGAGAAGATGCGCGAGATGAGCATCGACACCGCCACCCGGACCGCGGTGGTGCAGCCGGGGCTGTTCAATGCCGAGGTGAAGGCTGCTGCCGCGGCACACGATCTCTGGTATCCGCCGGACCCGTCGTCATTCGAGATCTGCTCGATCGGTGGCAACGTGGCCACCAACGCCGGCGGACTGTGCTGCGTCAAGTACGGCGTCACCACCGACTACGTGCTCGGCATGCAGGTGGTGCTCGCCGACGGCCGCGCGATCCGCCTCGGCGGCAAGCAACTCAAGGATTCGGCCGGGTTGTCGCTGACCAAACTGTTCGTCGGCAGCGAGGGGCTCCTCGGGATCATCACCGAGGTCACCTTGCGGTTGCTGCCACCGCAGGCGTCGGCGTGCACGGTGGTCGGTTCCTTCGCGTCGGTGCATTCGGCGAGCGAGGCGGTTCTCGCGATCACCGCCAGGATTCGGCCGGCGATGCTCGAGTTCATGGACAAGGTCTCGATCAACGCCGTCGAGGACATGCTGCGGATGGGCCTCGACCGGGACGCGGGAGCACTGCTCGTCGCTCAGTCCGACGCGCCGGGCCCCGCCGGTGTGGCCGAGGTCGAGATCATCCGCGAGGCCTTCGAGTCCTGCGGTGCGTCCGAGGTCTTCGACACCGCCGACGCCGCCGAAGGGGAGGCGTTCACCGCTGCCCGACGCGCCGCCATCCCCGCGGTGGAGAAACTCGGTTCGCTGCTGCTCGAAGACGTCGGGGTGCCGCTACCGGCATTGCCCGCACTGATCGACGGGGTCGGCAAGATCGCGAACGACAACGCGGTGATGATCTCGGTGATCGCCCACGCCGGAGACGGCAATACCCATCCACTCATCGTGTTCGATCCCGATGACGCCGACGAACACGACCGCGCCCAGAAGGCGTTCGGCCAGGTTATGGACCTCGCGATCTCGTTGGGCGGCACCATCACCGGTGAACACGGCGTCGGCCGCCTGAAGAAGGGCTGGCTGCCCGATCAGGTCGGCCCCGACGTCATGGAGCTGACCGCCGCCATCAAGGCCACCCTCGATCCCGACGGCCTGCTGAATCCCGGTGTGATCCTCTGACCCACCCCGCCGGTGGCCGGCCCCCTCCTCCACTGGTGTGCCGCCGCCCGCCAGCGACAGCTTCTCCCGCTGGGGTGCTTCCACCCGGCGGCGGCCATTCCTCCCGCTGGTCGAGGTGTGAGGAGCGTTAGCGACGAGCCTCGAGACCTCTTGTGCCGGTGCTGGTTCCGTGTCGGCGTTGTCGTGTCGCCGGGTCTCGAGGCCCTCGCCCTGGCGGGCTCGGGCACCTCGACCATCGGCGGGGTGGTGGCCGCCACCCGGTGGTGACGTTTTCTCCCGCTGGTCGAGGTGTGAGGAGCGTTAGCGACGAGCCTCGAGACCTCTTGTGCCGGTGCTGGTTCCGTGTCGGCGTTGTCGTGTCGCCGGGTCTCGAGGCCCTCGCCCTGGCGGGCTCGGGCACCTCGACCATCGGCGGGGTGGTGGCCGCCACCTGGTGGTGACGTTTTCTCCCGCTGGTCGAGGTGTGAGGAGCGTTAGCGACGAGCCTCGAGACCTCTTGTGCCGGTGCTGGTTCCGTGTCGGCGTTGTCGTGTCGCCGGGTCTCGAGGCCCTCGCCCTGGCGGGCTCGGGCACCTCGACCATCGGCGGGGTGGTGGCCGCCACCTGGTGGCGACGTTTTCACCCGCTGGTCGAGGTGTGAGGAGCGTTAGCGACGAGCCTCGAGACCCGTTGAGACACAATATCTTCCGCTCCACCACCCCGAACCCGCAAACCCTACCGCCCCGTCCACCGCGGGGGACGCTTGGTGACGAACGCGCTGATGCCCTCGATGGTGTCCTGACTGATCAGCAGCGAGTCGAGGACCGAGGAGGTCGCCTCGATCGCCTCAACTGGATCGTCGATGGCCTCGGCGTCGGCCATTGCCTGCAACGATGCCCGGACCGACGTCGGCGAGCCGGCCAGGATCTCCTGCGCCACTTGACGTGCGGCCACGAGTACCTGTCTGTGGTCGGCGATGCGGCTGACGAGGCCGATGCGGTAGGCCTCGGCGGTGTCGATGCGGCGGCCGGTGAGGATCATGTCGCGGGCCAGTGCCGGGCTGATCGCGCGCGGTAACCGCACGAGTCCGCCCGCGGCGGCTGCCAGGCCCACCTTCACCTCGGGCAGACCGAAACTAGCCTTCTCGTCGGCGACGATGACGTGACACGCGAGGGCGATCTCGAGGCCACCGCCGAGGGCCACGCCGTTGACGGCGGCGATCACCGGCTTGGGTAGTTCCCGGCGCGAGGTGAGTCCGCCGAAGCCGTTCTTCGGGACCGTGAGCATCGCGTCACCGGCCATGTGCGCCAGATCATTTCCGGCGGAGAAGGCCTTGTCGCCCGCACCGGTGAGGATTGCGACCCAGAGGTCGGGGTCGGCGAAGTAGGCGTCGAAGATCTCGTCGAGTTCGGCGTTGGCCGTCGGGTCGAGTGCATTACGCGCCGCCGGCCGGTTGATCGTCACCTCGAGGACACGGCCGTCCCGACGAATGACGACGTTCTCGTACTCCTCCCGAAAGCCGGGCGGTCTGACCGGGAACAACTCGGACATCCGCGCATCGGAAACGGACACGCGGTTGCCGCGGGCGAAGAAACGGACGTAGATCGGTGAACCGATGGGATCATCGCTCCCGGTGAGCAATTCGAGGAGTTCGTCGTCACCCTCGGCGCCGTTGGCAACGAAGCGCGCGCCGCCCGCCAGGCGGCCGACGACGATGGACTTTCGGCGCCCGTTCTTGTCGGCGGGCAACACGGTGAAACTCTCGATGGTCGCGGCGCCGTCGGCATTGCGTCGCTCGTCGACAGACGGTCGGCTGTCGAGTTCTCGTTGGATGCGGGCGTCGTCGCCGGCCCGCCACAGGGTCGGCGTGGTGGCGTAGATGCCCACCGAGTACTTGCTCATCAGCCCGCCGTTGGCGGCAACGAGGCCGAAAGCGCCAGGGCGCGAACGTACTCGGTCGACGACCTCGGCGATGGCGTGCATCGAATAATTGTTGCCGGGGCCGCCGAAGTAGGGCAGTCCGCCGGTGACGGTCAACCCACGCGGATCGTCGGCGCGCAGGCCGAAGGCGTCGCAGATGTTGAACACCGCGATCGGGAAGCAGCTGTAGAGATCGAGGAAGGCGATGTCGTCGAGGGTGAGGCCGGCCATGTCGAGGGCGGTGGTCATCGCGGCGATCGACGCGGGACTCGTCGACAGGTCGACGCGTTCCATCAACGGCCGCTCCCGCAGATCACTGTGCCCGTGTACGAATACCCAACGCGCGGGGTCGATTCCGAGCTCGGTGGCCTTGGCCGCCGACATCACGATGGCTCCGGCCGCCTGATTCACCTGATCGCGCGCGACCAGCAGGCGCGTATACGGTTCGGCCAGCGCGCGATTGGAGTCCGACGCCGTCGCGACTTCCTCGACCGAACGCGCTTCCGGCGACGCCGCATGCGGATTGGCGGCCGCGATCGCCGACATCGGGGCGAACAGTTCGGCCATCGACCGCGCGTAGTCGGCGCGGGACAGTCCCCGATGGTGCCGCCGCGCGTTCTCCAGCAGTGCGTACTGGGTGATCGGCTCGAGGAGTCCATGTCGCGCCTCCTGTACCGAGGTGAGGCCCTTGAGCCCGAATCCGCGGTCCTCGTGATCGCCGGGCACCGTCTCGGAGAAGTCGGGGCGTGCTTCGGCGGGGAGAGACTTGAGCGCGTGCCGAACCGTCGACATCACCTCCGAGCCGAAGATCAGCACAGCGTCTGCATTGCCGTCGGCGATGGACTGCGCGAACTCGTCGACCAGTTTCTGCGGGCTCTGTCCGCCGACCACCTCGGTGACCGCGCGCCGCGGCGTGACCCCGATCCGGCCGGCGACCGCGCGCGGCATGTTGTCCGGACGGCCCAGCGGCGACGACGAGAGCGGACTCGACACCTCGAAGGATCGCACCGCGACGACGGTGTCGACGGCCCGTGCCACGTCGGTGGGTGCGACGCCGGTGTCGTTCAGTGCCGCATCGAGCGCGCAGGCGGCCAGATCGGCCTCACCCAGACCCCGGTAGTCGGCGTCGGTGATGCGCTCGGACGCCTGCCCGACGCCGACGATGACGGGGGTGCGCGGATCGAGGTCGTGCAACTGGGCTTCGTGAGTCATGCGGTGTCCTCCCGGTCACATGAGACATGTGCCGACCATCGTTCCATGTGACGAGGCGTGGCCGCCGATGCGCCTGTGTGCTCGCACGACCAGGAGGATCGGTGGGGAGAGGGGGACCGTACGCCGCGGCAACCCCTCTGTGCCGCGGCGTGCAGGGCCGCGATGTGGACCGCCCCGCGGTAAAGCGCCAGCGTGCGGCTGTTTGTCGACTGCCGGTCGACGACATGGCACCCCCGATGCCACGCCGATCGCGTGCCGGAAATGGTCTCTGTCTCGGAGTCCACCCGAACGCGGTCAACCACTGGGGTATTGACAACAATAGAATGACAAACGACGCTCATCGATATCGGATATGTTGTCTTCCAACAAGGCGACCTTGAGGGTGGGGCGAGAAAGGCGGTAGGCCGGTAATGCGCGATCTCGATCTTCGACGGCTGCGGATGTTCATGGCGGTGGTCGATGCCCCGTCGTTGCGGGTGGCGGCCGAGCGGCTCTACATCTCCCAGCAGGCGCTTTCTGTCGCAATTCGCGAACTCGAGCGGCAACTCGACGTCGAGTTGTTCTCTCGGTCGCGACGAACCCTGACGCCTACGCCCGCCGGGGTTGCGCTCTACGAGGGAGCGATCCCGTTGCTGGCCGGCGGGTCGAATCTCGCGGCCGAGGTCAAGATGATCGACGACAACAAGCCCGACCCGTTCTCCATCGGGCACACCCCGGGGTTGGCGCCGTCGGAGGTCTTCCAGGTCATCGAGGGTGCGGTGTTGGCCGATCCGTCGTTGCTGATCACCGTCAAGCCGCTGTGGCCGGGTGACATCCGCGACGCCATCATGTCCGGCGACGTCGACATGGTGCTCGCCCGCTCGCACACCGCGCCGACCGATCTGGCCGGTGCCATCGCCACTCGGCACGAGCTGCGACTGGCGGTCAACGCCGACAATCCGCTGTCGAAGAATCCGACGTGTGCGATGCGCGATCTCGCCGATCACCCGATTGTGGTGTCCGAACTCGAGGACGACTACAAGAACATGATCGTGTCGTACTGTCGCCGAGCGGGTTTCGAGCCGGAGATCGTCGTGTCGAATCTACGTGGAACTCCGCCGCACATGTCGGTGATCACCCATCCGGATGCGTGTGCGTTCGTCACCAATCAGCCGGGATGGTTGTACCAGAACCAGATTCGCGTCGTTTCGTTCGACGACCCGCCGATGACCCCGGTGATGGCTATGTGGCTGCCGAACACTGCGTCGAGGATCCGGAACGCCATCCTCGACGCGGTCGGGATCACTGACGAGACAGAATGAGCTCCAGGTCGGTGCCGGTGGGTAGGGTGCCGTACTCGAATCCACGGTCGGTGCCGAGTCGCGCGGCGATGAACGCCTCGGCGACTTCAGTCGGTGAGAACCGCACGAGCAGAGATGCTTCCAGCGCCAGCGCCATCGATTCGACGACCCGTCGCGCGTTGCGCTGAGCGGCTGCGGCGTCGAGTCCGGCGAGTTCGCCGAGCTGGTCGCGCAACCGGTCGAGGTGGGTGTCGAGGTCGGCGTGCGCACCGCGCGCCAGATTCACCTCGGCGTCGAAGGCGCCGACCGATTCCGGTTCACGGGTCATGGCGCGCAGCACGTCGAGGGCGATAACGTTGCCCGAACCCTCCCAGACGGCCATCACCGGTTGTTCGCGGTAGCGCATGGCGAGCGGAAAGTCCTCGGTGTATCCGTTGCCGCCCAGGCATTCCAGGGCTTCGTAGGCGTGATGCGGGCCGCGTTTGCAGATCCAGTACTTGGCCACCGCGGTCCCCAGGCGGCGGAAGGCACGTTCGGTGTCAGAGGCATCCTCGTCGTGGGCGCGTGCCAGGCGCATCGCGGTGACCGTGGCCGCCTCGGATTCCAGTGCGAGATCAGCCAATACGGCCGTCATGGCCGGCTGGTCGGCCAGCGTCGCACCGAATGCCGCGCGATGGCGGGCATGCCATACCGCTTCGGCGACGGACTGCCGCATCCCCGCGGCACTGCCCAGCACGCAGTCCAGTCGGGTCTGGGCGACCATCTCGATGATGGTGCGCACTCCGCGGCCCGGCTCGCCGACCATCAGCGCGACGGTGCCGTCGAGTTCGATCTCACTGGACGCGTTGGACTTGTTGCCCAGCTTGTTCTTCAGCCGTTGGATGCGGAAGACGTTGCGGGTTCCGTCTGGCAGGACGCGGGGGAGCAGGAAGCACGACAGTCCCTCACCGCCGCGGCCCTGCGCCTGCGCGAGCACCAGGAACGCATCCGACATCGGCGCCGAGCAGAACCACTTGTGTCCGGTCAGCAGGTACTCCGCACCCGGGCCGCCCGCGCCGACTGGTCGGGCGACGGTGGTGTTGGCGCGGACATCCGATCCGCCCTGCTTCTCGGTCATCGACATCCCGAAGATCGCCGATGACTTGCCGGCGGACAGACCGGGAGAGTAGCTGCGCGACAGTGCTTTCGGTACCCAGGTGGCAGCGACGTCGGGTTGCAGTTCCAGTGACGGGATCACCGCGTGGGTCATCGATACCGGGCATGCATGGCCTGGCTCGATCTGACCGAAGAGCATGAACACTGCGGCCCGGGCGACATGCGAGCCTGCCTGCGGATCGGCCCAGCAACGGGTATGGGCGCCATGGGAAATCGACGCGGAGATGATGCGGTGATACGACGGGTGGTACTCGACCTCGTCGATGCGGTGGCCCCATCGGTCGAAGGTGTGCAGTTCGGGGGTGATGGTGTTGGCCAGATGCGCGTCGTGCTGGAACGTCGCGCTGCCGACCAACGCGCCGACCTCGCGCAGCTCAACGTCGGCCCATCCCGCGTCGTGACGCGCAACCGCTTCTTGCAGAACGGGGTTCAGCTCGTACTCGTTGACGTCGACGCGCGGTGTGGACTGATTGAAGACCGCGTGGGTGAGATGTGGCTGCGGTTGTGCCGTGTCGTTTGGGTTGGTGGTGGTTGCGTTGGTTGAGGTCACGGCGATACCTTTCCGGTTGGGGTTAGCGGCTGGTCGAGCACGCTGTCGGGGATGCCCATATTGGTGAACAGAACGGTGACGGCCTGGGCGGCGGATGTCCCCAATTCGTCTCCGGTGGCGGCATTTTGGACGGTCAGACCGAAGATCGCCGACCAGAAGGCCCGGGCCTCGACGCCGATCTCGGCGCGCAGCCGCCATCCGGTGCGGACCAGGGTGTCGAGGAGCGCGGCCTCGCCGCGGTCGTGCAGGGTGGACAGCGTCTCGGTGATGTGGGGGCGTAGATCGGTGCGACGCGACACCAACAGCATGGCGATGGTGAACAGCTCGACGCTGCGCGACTGCGGGCCGAGGAGAGTCTCGACGAGTATGCGGGTGTAGTCACGGACCGTTGTCGCCGACGCGGCCGCTTGCTCGGCATGCCAACCGGCACGCAGCACCGCCGTACACGCCACCTCGACGAACAACTGCTCCTTGGACCCGAAGTAGTAGGTGACCTGATTGGGAAAGGCGTCGGCCCGGGCGCAGATCTGCGCCACCGACGCGGTCTCCCCGACCTCGGCGAACACCTCGCCGGCCGCACGCAGCAGAGCGGTTCGGGTGGCCTTGCCGGCCTCGCGGCTGCCTCGGCGCGCAGTGGTCACGGGTTCTCCCTGATGTTTGTATGGAAAACAATAAATGGAGGGGGTGAATCCCGCAAGGGCGGATGTGATGAGAGCGGTCGTGGTGATAGCCGCCGCTCCCGTGAGTTCACGTCCGCGACGCCGGACTTGCTCGTCGTTACAGCGCGTCGAATGCCTCGTCGAGAAGCCGGCGTGATTCGAGCGCCTTGACGTCAACGCCATTGAGGAGATCGTCCAGGCCGCGCTGGAAGATGCCATCGAACGTCACATACGCCAACGATTCCGACATTCTCGAAGGTTCGCCGCGCAATTCGCAGTAGCGGTCGATGACGTTCCAGATCATCTGTGCGCGACGGGTTTCGATATCGGCAACCTCCGCCCGCAAGGCAGACTCGAAACGCGTCTGGTTACGGAGGTCGTACCACAGCCGATGCAACGACGATTCCGAGGCGAGCGTGGTGAAGAACATGTCGGTGAAGCCGTGGCGCAACTCTCCGGCCGTCGTCGAGGTGGCAACGGCCTCGTCGTATCGCGTGACGCACATTGCCTCGAAGATCTTCACCGCCTCGGCGATGAGATCGAGCTTGTCCCGGAAGTAGTAGTGCAGAACGCCGTGGGAGTACGGAGAATTCTGCGCGATCTCGCGCAAGCTTGTGCGCGCATATCCCAGCTCCGCAAGGGTCACCAGGGTGGCATTCGCCAACTCACTGCGCCGCGCCTCGAACTTGTCGGCACCACGCACGCCAGAGCGCGACTCCGAACGTGAGGTGGTGGTCGTCATCACCCGATTCTACGGCCCATTGCGCACCCCGTCACGGGAGGGCGCGCAACTTCACCCGGCCTTGACGGTTGTCCAAGAAACTCTTGACACCTGTCAAAGGAACTTCGTACTGTGATCCACATCGCATCGATGCGAACCCGGTCGTCGGCGAACCGGGGCGGGACTTCTCGACGAAAGGCAATGAGATGACGAGCTACGACCTGAGTGGTAGGACTGCCCTTGTCACCGGCGGAGCGCAGGGTTTGGGCGCCGGGATGGCCTCTGCCCTGGCCGTGGCGGGGGCCTCGGTGGCTGTCGCCGATATCAACGCCGACCTGGGACAAGAGAGCGCAGCCGGCCTTCGGGCCGCCGGGGCCAAGGCAGAGTTCGTCCAGCTCGACGTTCGCAGAGAATCCGACTGGGAGGCCGCCATATCCTCGGTCGTGAGTGCTCTCGGCGGCCTCGACATCGTGGTCAACAATGCCGGAATCGAGATCACCGAGTTGCTCGTCGACTTCGACCCCGTCGCCGCATCCGATCTGCTCTCGATCAACGTCCTCGGCACCGCTCTTGGCATCAAACACGCGTTCCGCGCCATGCGCCCAGGCGGACCGGCCGGAGCGGGTGGCGCAGTCATCAACATCGCCTCGGTGGCCGCGACCATCGCCTTCCCCGGCATCTCCCTCTACTCCGCATCGAAGTCCGCCATCGACCGGCTCACCCGCGTCGCGGCCGCCGAGTCGGGCAAGCTCGGCTACGACGTGCGAGTCAACAGCATTTACCCCGGTCTCACGCCAACCGCCATGGGCAACAAGCTTGCCGTGGAGACGGCGGGCCTTGGATTGTTCGAATCCCCCGAGGCCGCCGCCGGCGCGGTCGCCGAGCTCACTCCGCTGGGCCGACTCGGCCAGATCGACGACATGGCGGACGCGGTGGTCTTCCTCGCGTCCGACGCGTCGAAGTTCATCACCGGCGCCGGCCTGCCCGTCGACGGTGGAATGGGCATGTGATCGCGTGAGCCTCGCCTTCTATCTGGACAAGGGTGCATCCCTGGGGCCGGACGCGCCATGCCTGACTTTCCACGGCGAAAGCCGTTCCTACCGTGAAGTGGTCGAGCTGTCCCACTCTGTGGCAAACGCGTTGCGCCACTCAGGAGTTCGCCCGGGAGACAAAGTCGGCATTCTCTCCGCCAACCATCCGACCTCGTTCACGTGCGTCTTCGGCATCGCCCGCGCGGGCGCCGTCTGGTGTCCGATCAATCCGCGTAACGGGGCAGCCGAGAACGCAGAGCTGATCGATCGCTTCGACTGCACCACTCTGATCTACCAACCCTCCTTCGACTCGCTCATCGCCGAGATCGCACCCACCCTCCCGTCACTGGTGAACCTCATCCGACTCGGGGAGAGTAACGGCATCGCAGTCGGTTTCGACGAATGGATCGCCCAGGCGCACGCCGCCGACCCCATCGACGACGAGCCGCCCGACGATGTGGTCGCGCTCGTCGGAACCGGCGGCACCACCGGCCGGCCCAAGGGAGTGATGCTCACGAGCCTCAACGTGCAGACGATGTCGTCGGTGGTGCTGATGCGCTATCCCTTCACCGGCCGCCCTCGCTACCTGGCGCTGGCTCCGCTCACCCACGCCGCCGGCGTACTGTGCTTCCCCATTCTCGCCCTCGGAGGCGAGATCGTCGTGATGGATCAAGCCGACGTCGGCGAGTTCCTGGAATTGATTGCGCAGCATCGGATCACGCATACCTTCCTGCCGCCGACGCTGATCTACATGACGCTCGCCCAGCCCTCGCTCGACGCCACCGATCTCTCGTCACTGCAGTGTTTCTGGTACGGCGCGGCGCCGATCTCGGCCGACCGTCTGGCCGAGGCACTCGACCGGATCGGACCGATGGGGCAGTTATTCGGTCAGTCCGAGGCGCCGATGATGATCTCCACGTTGGCACCCGCCGATCATCGATCGCCCGACGGCAGCATCGATCACACGCGACTCACCTCAGCCGGAAAGCCCTCTCCTCTGGTGACCGTGGCCATTCTCGACGACAAGGGTGTCGCGGTCCCCGACGGTGAGCGCGGCGAAGTCTGCGTACGTGGTCCACTGGTCATGAAGGGGTACTACAACAACCCCGAGGCCACCGCGGAGGCGTCCGAATTCGGCTGGCATCACACCGGCGACATCGGCTTTCTCGACGAGGAGGGCTACCTCTACATCGTCGACCGCGCCAAGGACATGATCATCTCCGGCGGTTTCAACGTCTATTCCGCGGAGGTCGAGCAAGCGCTGATGGCCCACGACGCAGTGCGCGACTGCGCCGTCGTCGGACTGCCCGACGACAAGTGGGGAGAACGCGTCACCGCGGTCATCACCACCGCCGACGGGACCGACCTCGACACCGACGAGGTCATCCGGTTCGTCAAGGAGCGCATCGGAAGTGTGAAGGCGCCCAAGCAGATCGAGATCTGGCAAGACCTGCCCCGATCGACCGTCGGGAAGATCCTCAAGCCCAGCATCCGCACCACGCTCACCGCCCACTGACCCGATACGACTGTCACAAGAGAGAAGACTCATCATGGAACTCGCCCTGTACCTACCCAACTTTCGCGAGCAGATCACCGTCGCCGAACTCGAAGAACTGACCGCTCTCGCCGAGGAACTCGACTTCTCCTCGGTGTGGACGCTCGACCGTGTCATCGTCCCGGAGTCCTCCGATCGAGCGGAGATGGAGTACGCATTCGGAATGATGCACGAGCTCCCCAAGCAGCTACCGGTGTCTTCGCGCGGTCAGTTCCTGCAGGGATTCCCGCTGCTGCCGTGGCTGGCTGCCAAGACCTCCAAGGTCCGGATCGGCATGAGCATCATCGACACCCCGTACCGCGCACCCGGCGTGCTCGCTGCCGAACTGGCCACCATCGATCATCTGAGCAACGGACGCCTCAATGTCGCAGTGGGATCGGGCTGGATGCCCGAGGAGTTCGCAGCCGCCAGCGCCAGTCACATCTTCCCCCGCCGCCATCAGCACCTTCGCGAGACCATCGAGATCCTGCAGGGCATCTGGGCCAACGAGGTCTTCGAGTACCACGGCGAGTTCGCCGACTTCGGTCCGAGCGGATTCGGTGCCAAGCCTCTGCAGGCTCCGCGGCCACCGATGTACTTCAGCGGTCTCAAGGATGCCAAGCGGGCCGCGAAACGAGTCGCCAAGTATGGGCTCGACGGCTGGATCGGCATCCAGGACTCACCGGAGGAGATCGCGCAGTGGCGAGCGGGGATCGCCGGCGAACTCGACGCGCTCGACACCGACCGCACCATCGACGACCTCGACATCGCCACCATGATCTGGACGGTGATCACCGACGTCGACATGGATCAGACCCCGGCAGGCAAGGCGAGCAATCTGCTGGTCGGTTCTGAACGGCAGGTCACCGACATGCTCAAGCACTACCGAGAGGCGGGGCTGACCACCCTACTGCTGTGGCCGCCATTCGCCGACGTACCGACCGCAAAAACCATGGATGACATGAAACGACTCAAGAATGACATCCTGCCCAAGATCGACGCGATGTGATCCACACTCGGAAGCACGGACGTGTCGGCGGCTCGCTGCTCTGACCATCTGCGCCCTGACTGCCACCGCGCCGCCGCCGGGTGGACGAGATCTCGGAGTCAACCGAAACCTCGTCGTTCCCAGCAGCGGCGCGGGGCTCTCAGTGGCGACCAATCGCGATCAGAGCGCTTACTGATTGACGGTTGGTTGGGTTGTGGTGGGTTGGTTGTCGGGTATCAGGCCGGCTGGGCGTCGCGCATCAGGCCGGTGGCCGGATGGCAGTTGATGTATTCGAAGATCTGGTCACTGGTATCTGATACTGATACTTCGTGATAGAGCCGGAGTTTGTCCAGGTTGGCGACAACTTTGAAGAATGTTGTGAAGATTCGTAGGTGGGTGGGATGGGATTCGGCCCACCGCTCTAGTTTCTCCAATGATCGCCAGTGCCCGATGTTGTAGGTTTCGTCCAGCGGGTTTCCGTCGATATCGATGTTTTGTACCAAACGGTTGCTGTAGCAGCCGTGTTCAGCACCGTGATCACGCAGGAAGTCCATTCCTTGCTGCAGGGTGGGCTGGATCTCGTCGAGGTAGAGCGCTCGCTCCTGTTCTCCGGCTTCACGCCAGTCCTGACCTGATCGGATCAACGCAATGTTGTCATGGCCGGCGACTACCACCCGACCACCAGCGGCTGGGTCTCCGGAGACGATCCGTAAGACGTCCTCTCCCGCGGGTTGCATCCAACTCGTCTGCGACAACGGGATCCGTTCACGCATCGAACCCCAGTAGCCGTGCTCGTTGATGTCACCACTGATGTCGTTCATCAGTTGTCCGACGCCGGGCAACTCGTCGGTGAACGCATACAGTGTCTCCAGTTGATCAACACGCGGAGCCACGACTTCCCGGAAATACCCGACCGGCTCAGATAGGCGATCCTCTGACGACCACCACTGCTCGACATCCGCCGAATCCAACCATCGGCCGAAAACATCAGGATCATCCCAATATCCAACGACAATGTAGTTGTCGTAGCCCTGATTATCGACATGGTGGGTGATGTCGTAATGCCCCGCACCATCCGGGCCCTCCACACTCGACACCAGTGTCGTTACCGCCGCCAACGCGTCAGCACGGCGTTCTGCGCCCTTCGACTGCACCCCCAGATACGCCATCGTGACCTGTTTGATCTTCTGGTCAGCACGTCCGACGAACATTGAGAACGGCGGCTGATAGTCGTCAGGAACACGACGGGAAATACTCCTCGGACACACAAGATGAGTGTCGATTGCTGATTCCACAGGCGTCACACTTTCTTCACATCAAGCACGCATCACGCGCGGTCTGTAATCGTTATCGCACGAGCCGGGCACGCTTTCGCAGCATCAACAACCAACTGCAACTCCGCCGTACCCACCACGTCCTTCGTGCCCACAGCACGACCACCACCGGTGAAAGCAAAATGTTCCGGCGCAACCGCCAAACACATCCCCGCTCCCACACACAACCGCGACACCTCCACAGTCGCTCTAGCAGTCATACCAACCACCAGCCGATTCCACGCGGGCTACGAACCCGCAACCACCTTGCCAGGATCAGGCCACACCACACCCACACTCTTCATGCCCTCCATCACGTTCATGTCGGGGTTGGCCACCAGCACCTCACGGAACGTGGGGCTACCGACGACCACGGACTTGAATGACCGTAGGAATTCGTCGATCTCTTTCGCTTCGCGCTCCGGCAGATTGAACTCGGCGTACGCGGGGGTGACGATGTCGTTGAATAGGGCGTCCCAATATTCCTCGGTCACACCCATCCCGCGGTGTGCTGTGGCCATGTCGGGTCCGTGATACACCTGCGGGCCACCCCAATGCATACCCAGGAAATCGACGAACCCGCTGATCTCCTCCTGAATCTCGGCCTCTGTCTTGTGTTTCCACACATGGCCGATCGTCGGATCTAAAATCGCTCGGGTCACCAGAATCCGAGCCAAAAACTCGACCGTCTCAAGACCCCCCAAACGGTCATACAACGAAGCATCCTGCTGCTCACTCATGGGCTGTTTCCTTCACTCTTTGACATGGGCTGAACTACATCGAGATAGCTGTTTCCGGCGTCGATGCCGGCGAGGGAAATCCGCCACTGAGCCACTCAAAAGCAGCACCAGCACGGAAAATTATTGCGCGAGTTCGGGCGGCTCAGACGCTGGCGGTCAGCAGTTCGCCTGCGTTGATGGTGGGGTCGCCCTTGCGCCAATTGCATGCGCACAGTTCGTCGGACTGCAGGGCGTCGAGGACGCGGAGCACTTCGTCGACATTGCGGCCCACTGAACCCGCGGTGACCGACACGAACTGGACCTCGTTGTTCGGGTCGACGATGAAGGTGGCGCGATCGGCCACCCCATCGGCGTTGAGAACACCTGCTGCGGTGGCCAGTTCGCGCTTGAGGTCGCTCAGCATCGGGAAGGGCAGGGTCTTGAGGTCCTCGTGCTGGGCGCGCCACTGGAAGTGGACGAACTCGTTGTCCACCGATGCGCCGAGTACCTGGGCGTCGCGGTCGGCGAACTCGTCGTTGAGCTTGCCGAAGGCGGCGATCTCGGTCGGGCACACGAAGGTGAAGTCCTTGGGCCAGAAGAAGATGATCCGCCACTTTCCGGGATGATCATCGCTGGAGATCTGGGTGAAGTAGTCGTCGGGCTGCTGGGCGTCGACCTTCGACAGGTCGCCACCGATCACAGCGGTGAGGTTGTAGGCGGGGAACTGATCCCCGATGGTCAACAGGGGCATGGCTCTGTGGTCTCCTCGTCGGCGGATGATTACCGGTGGCGACCCGGCAGGGAATGCAGGGCGGGTCGTCACCAGGTGGTGCAGAGATGAATGTGCGTGCAGTGGCGCAGTATCAGATCGGTGATGTCACATCGGTGGTATCAGATCGGCGCTGGTCAGACGGCCTGGGCCGCGTTCGTCTGGCCGACATGACTGGCTACGGCGTCACCTTCGCCGACGCCGAGCGGGTCGGGCCAGGCAGTCCATACATCGGGGCCCAGCTCGATCTCGGCCGTGGTCAGCAGGCACTCATCGAGGTCTCGACGCAGCCGCCCCGGATCGATGCCCTGACCGATGAAGACCAGTTCCTGGCGGCAGTCGCCGACCGGCTCCTCCCACTTGTCGAGGATTCCCTGACGCCGGTAATCGTCGGCCGGCCAATAGCTCTCCGGTAGGAATTTCCACCAGCGACCGATGTATCCGTGCCGAATCCGATGTCCTGCCTGGGAAATGCTGCCGATCTCGGTGAATCGGGCAGCGTTCCAGTAGTATCCCTTGGCGCGCAGCAGGTGTCCGTTCTCCCACGGCGCGTTCAAGAACTGATGGAGCCGTTCGGGATGGAAAGGCGCCCGCTCACGGTAGACGACGGAACTGATTCCGTACTCTTCGGTCTCGGGAGTGTGCTCGCCCTGGAGTTCCTGCAACCACCCGGGTGCGGCGGCGGCCTTCTCCAACGAAAACAAGCCAGTGTTCATGATGATGTCAAGGGGGACATCCCCATGAGACATCGACACAATCCGAGCCGATGCGTTCAGCGATCGAATCACCGCGACGAGTTCGGCGAGGTCCTCCTCGACGATGAGATCGACCTTGCTGATCAGGATGACGTCGGCGAACTCCACCTGATCGACCAGGAGATCGGACAGGTCGCGTTGATCCTCGGGCGCATCGGCATCCACTGCGCCCCCGTTGCGATAGTCGACGAGAAAGCTACTCCCGTCGACAACGGTCACCATCGTATCCAGTCGGGCAACGTCATCGAGAGCGTGTCCGGAAGGATCGATGAAGGTGAAGGTCTCGGCGACCGGCAGGGGCTCGGAGATACCGGAGGATTCGATCAGCAGGTAGTCGAAACGACCCGCTGCGGCCAGGACGCCGATCTCGGCGAGTAGATCTTCGCGCAGTGTGCAGCAGATACATCCGTTGGTCATCTCGACCAACTTCTCCTGCGAACGGCTCAGGGTGATCTCACGCTCGACTTGCGCACTGTCGATGTTGATCTCGCTCATGTCGTTGACGATCACCGCGACGCGGCGGCCGTCCCGGTTGCGCAGAATCTGATTGAGCAGGGTGGTCTTACCTGCACCCAGGAAGCCGGACAGCACAGTGACCGGAAGTCGTGAGTCGACCATCGTCGATAACGTCCTCTCATGGACTGAGACACACAGTCGCCGTGGACTGCGCTGCGCATCACTCGGGCTGAATGACAACGAAGAAGGGGGTACACCGGAGTTCGGGGGCTGAGACCGGTGGTGAAGACGGTGGCGGGCACGGAAGGTGGGCGCGTGCCCGCCACCGAGATCAGAAGGGAATGCGAGGATCAGAAGGGGGAACGAGGATCAGGCGGCCGGCTCGAGGTACCCCTCGAACAGATCTACCAGTACGCTCGCCGATTCGGTGTCGTCGCCGAACAATTCTTCTCCGGTGAACTCCACGTGGTAAGTCGGCTCTTCACCACCGTCGGTTCGGCCGTGGCCGATCGCATCCGGGAACGGCCACTTGTCGGCTGTCCGGTGTCGGACCACCCCGGTCTTGCCGCGGCAGTACGCGGGCATACGGATATGACCGGCGAAGTAGTCGTCACGCACGCGCACGGTGTCGCCGACGTTGAACTCCACCTTGTCGGCGCGGGCCGGCCGGCCCTCGGAGACCGCGGGCAGCGCCAGCGGGAATGGCCCGCCGGCAAGTGTTTCCAGCTCCTCGTGTGTGAGGACCCCGGTCTCGACCATCAGAGTGGCGACACCGATCGCATAGCGCTCGTAGTACGGCGTGACCAGGTAGTGAACGGGAGCGATGCGCTCGACGACGTGGCGGACCTCGTCGACGCTGAACTTGTTGAGCTCGGCGACGCCGAGGAAGAACAGACTGTAGGGCAGGTGCTCCCAGTCTGCGTGGAAGGTCTCGGGGACCGGCTGGCCACCCTCATACTGGTTCACGGTGTGGTCGACGGGGCCGAAGCCCTGCTTACCACCGAGATCATGTACTCCATCCATGACGAATGACGTCCTTTACGTTCGAGTGAGTGGGCTGGTGTGGGGATATCAGGAGACGGTGGGCAGAGCGACGCCGATGAGGCAATCCTTGGTGACGATCTTCTCGAGCTGTTCGGCACTCCAACCCTCGGTGCCTGCCGGCCGCATCGGAAGCACCAGGTAACGAGTCTCGGCGCTCGTTTCGACCACACGGATCTTCACGTCGTCGGGCAGTACGGTTCCGAGTTCGGCCAGCACGGTGCGCGGCTCCCGGATGACTCGCGCGCGGTACTCGAAGCTCTTGTACCAGGTCGGCGGCAGACCCAGGATCGGCCATGCGGTGCACGAGCAGAGCGAGCAGACGATCACGTTCTTCAGAGTCGGCGTGTCCTCGACGGCTACGATGTACTCGCCCTGCGCGCCAAGCCATCCGTACTGTCCGACAGCAGCGGTGCCGTCGGTCAGCAGCAGTTCACGGAACTCGGGATCAGTCCACGCGCGTGCCACGAGCGCAGCGCCCCGGCGGGGAGTGAAGTCCTCCTCGAAGGTCTTCTTCCAGTTCTCCACGTACCCCTCGGGAACGAGCCCCTTGGAGTTCAGTGCGTTGTACAGGGCCCAGGCGCGGTCACCCGCGGGTGCCTGCGCGGGCACCCCGGGAGCGTGGGTGAGCTCGGTATCGTGAGCGTGGTCGATCGTCAATGACATTGGTGAACCTTTCAACTGTTGGGCTGACACTTACGGAAGGACAACGGTGAAACCACCTCTGTCCGTGTTCTTTTCAGGCAGACGCAAACTCACTGGCGGTCGTCCGGCGAATCGCCGGTACGCCGAGGTCGCCACGTAGTTGCTCGAAGGCGTGTCCGACTCGCAGGACCGTGGCGTCATCATGGTGCTTGCCGGCGATCATCATGCCCACCGGGAGTCCGTCCACCAGTCCGGCGGGAACCGAGAGCGCGGGATGTCCGGTGACGTCGAAGGGAGCGGTGTTGACCACCATCCCCAAGGCTTTGGTGAGGTAGGTACCGCGGTCGATGCTCGCCAGGTCCGGCAGCTCTGTCGCCGCGTAGGGCACGGTGGGCATCACCAGGACGTCGTACTCGGCGAGCGCGTCGTCGTACGCCGCGCGAGCGATCGGAACCAGATTTCGCGCCTTGGCATAGACGGTCGCGGCGAGCTCGGAGACGCCGTGATAGCCGCACAGCGCAACGAGTTTCACCGTCTCCGACAACTGATCGGCGTTGCGCACACGCTGCCGGGCGAAGAACTCCATCTGCTCCGGGTCATAGAGTCCGCCGGCGTTGAGGCCGTACCCGTTTCCATCGAGCATCTGGTATGCCGCGCCGTCGGTGGCTATCACATTCCATATGTGAAATGCATCGAGATGCCAAGGGATACTTACGGATTCGACGATAGCACCGGCATCGGAGCATTGCTGCACAGCCGCCCGCACGGTGGCGTCGACCTCCGGCTGCGACGAGGCCTGACCAAAGCCCTGCTCGACGACGCCGATCCGAACACCTCCGATACCCCGAGCGAGACCGCTCACGTAGTCCGCGACGACGACGTCGCCCGCCTGGCGCGGATCGTGTCCGTCCGAACCCGCCAGGACCGAGAGCATCAGCGCCGCGTCTTCGACGGTGGGTGCGATCGGACCGAGATGATCGATGGTGCGCTCGATGGGGAACGCACCTGTGTAGGGAACCAGGCCGAAGGTTGGCTTGTGCCCGACCACTCCGCAGAACGCGGCCGGAATGCGGACCGATCCGCCCTGGTCGCCACCGATCGCGAGATCGACCTCACCGCTGGCCACGAGCGCCGCACTCCCACCCGACGAGCCCCCGGCTTCGCGGTCACGATCCCAGGGATTACGCACCGGGCCCGTCGCCGGGGTGAAACTCGAACCAGAGAAACACAGGTCCTCGCATACGGACTTGCCGACGATGTCGGCTCCGGCGTCGAGGAGCCGCGAGACGACGGTCGCGTCCCGTGCCGGCACGAAACCTTCCAAGGATCGTGAACCATTCATCATCGGCACCCCGGCGACGGCCACGTTGTCCTTGATGGCCACGCGACGACCCGCGAGCCGATCGTCGGCCGGGTTCTCCGACCTGATCGACGTGGTGACGTACCACGCGCCCAACGGATTTGACTCTCCCGACTCGGCGATCGTGTAGTCCCGGAGGGGCGTCGTCGGCGCGGCGCACTCGGCGTACAGGTCCTCCACCACGTCGTATGATCCCAAAGCTCCGTCGACGAGGTCGACGAGTTCAGCTCGGTCGGACTCGTCAACAGTGATCCCGAAGTGTTGAGCTGCAACGGCAATGTCATCGACATCGGGGCGTCGAACCGTCATGAGATCTCCTGAGTTCAAGGTGAGGCCCGCGTGGGGTTTGGCTGGTGTCAACGAGGCTACGAATCCCTTCGACTTCGCGTCAACACGTATCGACATATCCACATGTAAAGAACGCGTTTCGCCGCCGTAACCGGCATGGAGAATCATGTTTCGGGATTGTGTATTACGTTCGCGCACAACATGATTGCAGAATCACGAGGGTTGCGAAGACGCGATGGGCGAACCTCTCGCAGTTGTTGCGCGGATCGCCTCGGCCTCACCCCAGCCGGCTGCCAAGGGTGTACGTAGTGCCACAGAGGGAAATGTAGTGCGATGTGGATCACATGTCAATAAGTATCAACACGTCCACGAGATGTGGATGGTCCCACCGCCCACTCTGCCACACGACAGCAAAGCCCGTACCTGCGCCGACGGGGCGGTCTCGGGGAAGCGAGACGCGCCGTCATCAGCGTGGGTACGGGCTTTGTTGCGAGCCTGTGGTGCGGTGGTCCGGTTTGGTGACCTCGGCGGACCACCGCCACCGGCCGGATTGTCTACTCGGACACGAGGGTGACCTCTACATCGATGTTCCCGCGGGTCGCCCGCGAGTACGGGCACATCTGGTGTGCCTGGTCGGCGAGTTCGCGGGCGGTCGAGGCGTCGAGATTGGGCAACGAGACCTCCAGGATCACCGCGAGCTGATAGTCACCCTCTTCTGTCTGCCCGAGGGTGACCTGTGCGCCAACCGCAGAATCGGTGATGTCGGCCTTGGCTTGCCGCCCGACGATGCGCAACGCGTTGTGATAACACGCCGCGTATCCGACGGCGAACAACTGCTCGGGATTGGTGCCCTTACCCGAGCCGCCCATTCCGGTCGGTAAGCCGAGGGTGACATCGAGAACACCATCACCCGAGCGGCCATGACCTTCTCGACCGTCACCGGTGGCCAATGCATCTGTGGTGTAAAGAACTTTCATTTGTGGTTCCCTCCGCTTGCCACGGCCTACTCGGCTGAAACAGCCGGCGTGACAGTTTTACTGGGACGATAACCAGCCGGGTCGATATCTAGGGTGCTGATTGCCCGGTGGGTGCTACATTCAATTTCGACTCGACTTTCCCGATCTTCCAATACGCCACGGCAACGAGCCAAGCAACGACGAACATGATCACGATGGCGATGCCCGCGGTATTGAGATCAATACCGCTGATCCACTCGGTCACTGCGTCATTCCAGCCCAAGTCATCATGCAATACGCTGATCATCTCGATGGTGCCGATCAGGAATGCCACCGCGACCGACAGTCCGGTGATGGTGAGGTTGTAGTAGATCTTTCGAGCCGGATGTGAGAATGCCCAGTCGTAGGCGACCGTCATGAACATGCCGTCAACGGTGTCCATCAAGCTCATGCCGCTGGCAAAGAGTAGTGGTAGTACCAGGATCGCGTACCACGGCAGACCCGCGACCGCACCGGTACCGGCCAACGCCAACAGGGCAACCTCGGTTGCGGTGTCAAAGCCCAAGCCGAACAACACACCAACCGGATACACCTGGATGGGCCGGGAAATGCGGCGCATCAAAGGATTCAGCACACGTGCCAAGAAGCCGCGCGCGTTGAGCGCGGATTCCAATTCATCATTATCGAAGTGGCCCGCGCGCATACTGCGGAAAACACGCCAGATAGCGATCAAAGCAACGACATTGATCAGCGCGATCAGATAGAGGAAGCCTCCGGACGCCAGTGTGCTGATGGTGCCCAGGGCATGTCGTATGGGGGAGTCGTCGTTGGTGAGGGCCGCGACCGCACGAGTTCCGATGATCACCATGATCGCCAGAACGAAAACGATGGTTGAGTGGCCCATCGCAAACCAGAAGCCCACGGACTTCGGTCGCTTACCATCGTTCATCAGCTTCCGCGTGGTGTTGTCAATGGCCGCGATGTGATCGGCATCGAAAGCGTGACGCAGTCCGAAGACGTAAGCGGTAAATGCTAATCCGACAGTGAAAACCTGGGTGCCGAGCTGATAGTGATGCGGCACGACCACCGAGAAAAGAACGCCGAAAGCGACGACGTGCATGACGGCCACCACGCTGAGCTGGATGCCGGCATCAAGGTAGTCTCTGGTACCCCACCGCTTCGTCGGTTTTTTCGACGCCGCCACCGAATTGACTTGGGCCATGTGATTCTCCTGCACTTGCGCGTTCGTGTGAAACGAACCGCCGGACTCGGGACATACCGATGACGCGTGCCGACCATGAATGGGAACAGTATGGCCGGCACGCGAACCCTCGGAAGAGCTTTGGACTCAGGAAGCAGTTGCTTTGTCGATCGCAATCGGCTCGAGAACTGCGTGGTGATGATTACGGTTTGCCGGAGTCGCGAGAACCTCTGCGGTCTTCTTCTCGAACTCGTCGGTGGAGAGGGTGCCTTTCTCGGCGAGTACCTGCTCCAGGGCGGTCACCCAGTGTTGGTAGTACGACCACGACTCGTCGGACAGATCGCCGACCGAGGTCTCCCATTCCTGGATGGAGGCGATCAATGCTCCCTGGAACTGAGTCCACTCGTACTTCCCGTTCTGGTGAGCGACCACAGCAAGCGCGAACGCCCTTATCTGCCAAGGATACTCGAACGAGAGCTCACCTTCGCGGGCCCCGGGGAGATCGCAGACGAGGTCCTCGATGGCTGCGCGCTGATCGGCTTCGGGCGCTGCGGCGCTCATGCCGCGGCAGCCTTCACTGGTCCGACTCCGATCATCGAGTCGCGCGTCACCAGCTCGGCCAGCTGCTCCTCGGTCCACCCGTCGGTGCCGGCGGGCCGCTGGGGCAGAACCCAATAGCGCATCTCCGAACTGGAGTCCCAGATCTGGATCTCCACCGACTCGGGCACCGAGTAGCCGAAGTCCTCGGCGAGGACCTTGCGTGGTTCACGCACGATGCGGGCCCGGTACTGCGGATCCTTGTACCAGTTGGGCGGCAAGCCGAGTACGGGCCACGGGTAGCACGAGCACAGTGTGCACACGATGGCATGATGCAAGGTATCGGTGTCCTCGAGCACCACCATGTCCTCGCCCTGCAGCCCGCTGATGCCGAGTTCCTTGCACGCCTCGGTGGCATCGGCGACGAGCTTGGCCTTGAACTCCGGATCTGCCCACGCCTTGGCGACGACCTTTGCGCCCAGCTGCGGACCCACCTCGTTCTCGTAGATGTCGACGATGCGATCGACCATGGACGTGGTCATCACGCCCTTCTCGATCAGCATCGATTCCAGCGCCTTGACGCGCGCGGCGATCTCTTCTTGACTGGGGGTAGAAAAACTCATGCTCATGCTCCTTCGGTGATCAGTTCGAGGTAGGGGTCCCAGACGTCGAAGCACACCGTTCCGTTCGGGTCGGCGGCCTCTGCGCCCCACAGCTCTTCTGCGGTGAACTTCAGCGTGTACACATGCTCGGGATTCTCCCCGAGTCCATTGCCCGCGGTATCGGGGTAGATGAATGAACCGTGATGGGCGATCACGGTGCCCACCTTGCCGCGCACGTAACGGGCACGACGGGTGTGGCCATACGGGCTCACATCGATCACGCGAGCCACGTCGCCCACCGAGAAGCGAGCCACCTTGTCGGTCTCCCGCGCCGCCGGAGCGCCGGCCGGCACCACTGCGTTGACGAAGTCGATGAGCTCTTGTGACTGCTCGTGCTCGGGTAGCGGAGCATCGGGATTCTTCAGGTAGTACTCGGTACGACGATCGAGCTCCTCCGGGTCGACGGCCCCGGCGGCGATGCTGGCGTTCTCGATCGTGAACAACCAGTGTTCGTAGTAGGGGGCCTTCAAATAGGTTGCCGGGTCCATCTTCTCGATGCCGTGGCGGAAGGAGTCGACGCCGAAGAATCCCGCGCGGAAGCACGCGGAAAACATCGTGAACATCGGCTTTTCCCACTCTGCCCGGAAAATCGGTTCATCCTCGACAACGGCAACTGGGCCGAGACCGTCGGTCCCACCCAGATCGAATACACCATTCATACTGTTCTCCTCACTGATTGACGGTTGGTTGGGTTGTGGTGGGTTGGTTGTCGGGTATCAGGCCGGCTGGGCGTCGCGCATCAGGCCGGTGGCCGGATGGCAGTTGATGTATTCGAAGATCTGGTCACTGGTATCTGATACTGATACTTCGTGATAGAGCCGGAGTTTGTCCAGGTTGGCGACAACTTTGAAGAATGTTGTGAAGATTCGTAGGTGGGTGGGATGGGATTCGGCCCACCGCTCTAGTTTCTCCAATGATCGCCAGTGCCCGATGTTGTAGGTTTCGTCCAGCGGGTTTCCGTCGATATCGATGTTTTGTACCAAACGGTTGCTGTAGCAGCCGTGTTCAGCACCGTGATCACGCAGGAAGTCCATTCCTTGCTGCAGGGTGGGCTGGATCTCGTCGAGGTAGAGCGCTCGCTCCTGTTCTCCGGCTTCACGCCAGTCCTGACCTGATCGGATCAACGCAATGTTGTCATGGCCGGCGACTACCACCCGACCACCAGCGGCTGGGTCTCCGGAGACGATCCGTAAGACGTCCTCTCCCGCGGGTTGCATCCAACTCGTCTGCGACAACGGGATCCGTTCACGCATCGAACCCCAGTAGCCGTGCTCGTTGATGTCACCACTGATGTCGTTCATCAGTTGTCCGACGCCGGGCAACTCGTCGGTGAACGCATACAGTGTCTCCAGTTGATCAACACGCGGAGCCACGACTTCCCGGAAATACCCGACCGGCTCAGATAGGCGATCCTCTGACGACCACCACTGCTCGACATCCGCCGAATCCAACCATCGGCCGAAAACATCAGGATCATCCCAATATCCAACGACAATGTAGTTGTCGTAGCCCTGATTATCGACATGGTGGGTGATGTCGTAATGCCCCGCACCATCCGGGCCCTCCACACTCGACACCAGTGTCGTTACCGCCGCCAACGCGTCAGCACGGCGTTCTGCGCCCTTCGACTGCACCCCCAGATACGCCATCGTGACCTGTTTGATCTTCTGGTCAGCACGTCCGACGAACATTGAGAACGGCGGCTGATAGTCGTCAGGAACACGACGGGAAATACTCCTCGGACACACAAGATGAGTGTCGATTGCTGATTCCACAGGCGTCACACTTTCTTCACATCAAGCACGCATCACGCGCGGTCTGTAATCGTTATCGCACGAGCCGGGCACGCTTTCGCAGCATCAACAACCAACTGCAACTCCGCCGTACCCACCACGTCCTTCGTGCCCACAGCACGACCACCACCGGTGAAAGCAAAATGTTCCGGCGCAACCGCCAAACACATCCCCGCTCCCACACACAACCGCGACACCTCCACAGTCGCTCTAGCAGTCATACCAACCACCAGCCGATTCCACGCGGGCTACGAACCCGCAACCACCTTGCCAGGATCAGGCCACACCACACCCACACTCTTCATGCCCTCCATCACGTTCATGTCGGGGTTGGCCACCAGCACCTCACGGAACGTGGGGCTACCGACGACCACGGACTTGAATGACCGTAGGAATTCGTCGATCTCTTTCGCTTCGCGCTCCGGCAGATTGAACTCGGCGTACGCGGGGGTGACGATGTCGTTGAATAGGGCGTCCCAATATTCCTCGGTCACACCCATCCCGCGGTGTGCTGTGGCCATGTCGGGTCCGTGATACACCTGCGGGCCACCCCAATGCATACCCAGGAAATCGACGAACCCGCTGATCTCCTCCTGAATCTCGGCCTCTGTCTTGTGTTTCCACACATGGCCGATCGTCGGATCTAAAATCGCTCGGGTCACCAGAATCCGAGCCAAAAACTCGACCGTCTCAAGACCCCCCAAACGGTCATACAACGAAGCATCCTGCTGCTCACTCATGGGCTGTTTCCTTCACTCTTTGACATGGGCTGAACTACATCGAGATAGCTGTTTCCGGCGTCGATGCCGGCGAGGGAAAGCCGCCACTGAGCCGCTCAAAAGCAGCACCAGCACGGAGAACAGTGGCGTCATCGAAGTGCTTGCCGATGATCATCATTCCCACCGGCAACCCGTCGACCTGACCGGCCGGCACCGACAGAGCCGGATGCCCCGTCACATCCAGCGGGGCGGTGTTCACCACCATTCCAAGTGCCTTGGTCACGTACGTACCACGATCAATGGTCGTACGGTCCGGCAGCTCAGAGGCGGTGTAGGGAAGTGTCGGCATCAGAAGGACGTCGTAGCTTGCGAGCGCCTGGTCGTAAGCGGCTCGCGCCAGCGCCACCAGGTTCCGCGCCTTGCCATAGCTGACCGCACCCAGCGCGGATACC